>NZ_JBSWWT010000011.1:0-167130 GCF_056160225.1 Microbulbifer sp. ABF4_143 | reverse complement strand
GCCAGGGAAAGCGGCCTTGAGGCCGTGCAGCGATTTGCCAGGAGGTTGTCCAGCTATGTCGAGGGGATAGTGGCCAGCGCTACCTACCGACTAAACACCTCTGTTCTGGAGGGCATGAACAACCGCATCAAGGTGATCAAGCGCACGGCCTACGGATACCGGGACAACGGCTACTTCTTCCTAAAGATCAAAGCCGCGTTTCCCGGTAAAGTGCGATGAACCATAAAAAAGGCCGCACAAAACGTGCGGCCTTTTCCCTAAGTGTTTCCCGGCGACTATCAGAAGGTGTAGTTCAGGGATACACCGGCCAGCCAGGCTTCGATATTGGTGGTGCCACCATCGAAGTAGGTGGGTACCGGGACTGTGGTGAACTCCTGAATGGTTTCGTCGTCGCCCCACAGGTAGGCGAAGCCGCCGTCGATGCTCAACTGGTTGTTGAACTCGTAGGTGCCGCCGATGGTCACCCACTGGCGATCGGTATCCGGAATGGACAGGGTGCGCCAGGTGATCGGCAGCCCGAAGGCGTTGGCGGTCTCGTCGAGCGGGTTCAGGCCGTCGCGGGCGGCACCCTCGTCGTAGGCGTAACCGATGCGCCAGGTGACCTCTTCGCAGGGGTAGTACTCAGCGGCGATGCTGTAGCGCCAGCCGCTCTCGAAGTTCTCCTCCTTGATCAGCAGCGGATCGAAGGGCGGGCCAAAACCCTCGATAAAGCCTTCCAGGCGCTCGAAATCGTCCCAGTCAGTCCACATGGCGCCCAGCGCCAGGCCCCAGTTTTCATCGAAGCGGTGGTAGAAGCCCAGTTCCCAGGTGTCCGGCAGATCCAGAGTGAGATGGGCGTCCGCGTTGTCGAACGGCGCCAGCGGGCTCGGAACCAGATTGGAATTGACATCCCCCTCCAGCTTGGGGTCGGATTCCGCGTGGTAGGAGATGCCGACACGGGTGTGATCGGAGATGCGCCACAGGGCGCCGACAGACCAGCTGACATCCCAGTCGTCACCCTCGAGATCGAGAACGGTGGCGCCGGACAGGTTGCGGCCGATCACGGGTGCCAGCACCGGGTCGAGGGGGAAGTTGTTGGGGATGGTCGTTTTCAGTTTCGCGTCGGCGTAGAGGAAGTTGGCCGCGATGCCGATGCTGAACTGGTCGTTGAAGTCGTAGGCGACGGACGGCGCTATATTGACGGTCAGCAACTCGGTCTTGTTGGCGATGGTCGTGACGAGGAAATCGTTGGAGAAGTCCGTCTCCAGGCCGTAGTCGGTGTACATGGCCAGGCCGAAGGACCAGCAGTCGTCGATCGGCACCGCCAGATAGGCGTTGGGCACAAAGGCGCTGGTCGCGTAGTCGTCATCCTTTACGTGGATCGGTTCCAGCGGGATAAAGCCACCGGTCGCCTGGTTCGGCAGAAAATAGGTGACGTCGCCCGCTGCGTCGATCTCCGGGTTGATATAGGTCACGCCGCCGGAAATGGTGTAGGAGTCAAACAGCGCAGATCCCGCCGGGTTGCGCGCGAGGATGGCGGCGTTGTCGCCGATGGTGTTCTCCGCGGCGAAGGCGCGGCCGAGGCCGGAAGTGCTGGTTTCCTGCAAGTAAAAGCCAGCGGCCATGGCGCCGCTGGAGGCGGAGCTGATTGCGGCAGCCAGGGCTGCGCGTCTCAGAAGATTCTTATTCATGAGATCCCACTCTATTGCTGATGACAAAAAGCCACATGCAGAATTGAAAAACTGGCGCGTGGCGGGAAGGCATATTCAAATGCCTTCGGGTTTCGCAATTAATTCCCTGTCGGCAAGTCTAGCAACGCCAAACTCCGCCAACAGTGGAAACGGGCGACTTTATAAAGACAAAAGGCCGAAAAATCTATCGAGTGTCGCGACTTTTTTCCGGCTTTTGGAGTGGGGGTGGAATTTTATTGAGTTGCGCTGACAGGTTTTCCGTCGATGGATAATTTGGTCAGGTCTATCTGGTAGGTTTTGCCATTTTCCTCGCGCTGCCTCAGCTTCACCAGTGCGTAGTTCCACTGGGGCGCAAACCAGATGCTGGTTTCGCGCTCCGCGTCGCCGTCGCGCACCCGCTGTACCCTGATTGTTTCGATCGGTCCCAGCGGGGTTTGCAGTTTTTCTCTGCCGGCGATGGAGAAGCTGTATTCGCGAATTTTCCTGCCGTCGGCGACCTGGTATACGAGCGGCTCCCTGCCGGTGGCGACATCGAGCGCCAGTTGCAGTTGATAGGTGATTTTGTCGAGGGCGCCGGCCGGGGCGTTTTCCAGCGTGCGCTTGGGGTTGGAGACGTTGACCACGCGTCTCTGCGCCGGCTCGAAGTTCAACACCGTATGCCGGTCCCTGCCCAATCCGGTCCTGTGGTACTCGTAGTGTTGCGGCAGCAGGCGGCCATGCTTCAGGCCGAAGCGGGCGTATTCGCGGATATCGGCGAAGAGCGAGTCGGCGCTGAAGTCCAGGCGCCAGCTGTCCGCCCTGCCGGAGAGCTCGCGCTTCGCGGTAACGGCGATGCCGTTGAAACTGGCGGAGTAGGTGGCGGAAAAGGGTTTCAGGTCTGCAGCCAGCAGCTGACCGGAGAGGAAGAGAAGAGCGAGGGTCCAATAACGAAGGGCGTTGGAGCGCAAGGGCACGGCCACCTCCTGTTGTCCAGGCCCCAGCTCAGCAGGCGGGGCGGTTCTGACATCGTTGCAGATTCTTTGACCCCCGCCCGCCGCAAAAAGTGCAATTGCTCAGCCGTCGATCCGCTTTCCGCTGCGGGGCAGCAGTTCGCCGTCCAGTTCCGAGCGGTCCTCCAGCATGCGCAGGCGCCCCTGGGCGAACCAGGTGACCGCCAGGGGGTAGATCAGATGCTCCTGTACCTGTACCCGCTTGGCAAGCTGCTCCGGCGTGTCCCCGGGTTCGATCGGCACCGCGGCCTGTACTATGGCCGGGCCGCCGTCGAGTTCCTCGGTGACGAAGTGCACCGTGGCGCCGTGCTCGCTGTCGCCCGCGTCCAGGGCCCGCTGGTGGGTGTGCAGTCCCTGGTATTTGGGCAGCAGTGACGGGTGGATGTTCAGCAGGCGGCCGCTGTAGTGGCGCACGAATTCCGGCGTCAGTATGCGCATAAAGCCGGCCAGTACCACCAGATCCGGGGCGCTGCGGTCTATCTCCTCGATCAGGGCGCGGTCGAAGGAGTCCCGGTCGGGGAAATCCCGGTGGTTGACCACCGAGGAGGGAATGCCGGCCTCGGCGGCGCGGGTCAGGCCGTAGGCGTCCGCCTTGTTGCTGATCACCGCGCATACGGAGAAGTCGGCATCCGGCTTCGCCGCGGCGTCGATCAGCGCCTGCAGGTTGGTGCCGCTGCCGGAAATCAGCACGGCCACCTTGCATTTGTCTGCCGCCATCAAAGCCCCGCCAGCTCCACCGCCTCTGCGCCCTCGGCGGCGGGCTCAATGCCGCCGATGACGAAGGCGTCTTCGCCCAGCTTGCGCAGGGTGTCCAGGGCCGCATCGGCAGCCTCGGCGGGCACGCAGACCACCATGCCCACACCGCAGTTGAAGGTGCGGTACATCTCGCGGGCATCGATATTGCCGGCGTCGCGCAGCCAGCGGAATACCGGCGGCATTTCCCAGCTGTTGACGTCGATGCGCGCACAGGTGCCTTCGGGCAGCACCCGCGGCAGGTTCTCCAGCAGGCCGCCGCCGGTGATATGGCTCAGTGCGTTGACCTGGGCGCCTTTCATCAGCTCCAGCAGGTTCTTCACGTAGATGCGCGTGGGCGCCATCAGCGCCTGGGCCAGGGTCGTGTCGCCGATGGCCTGTTGCAGATCGGCGCCGCTGATCTCGAGCACCTTGCGGATCAGGGAGTAGCCGTTGGAGTGGGGGCCGCTGGCGCCGAGGCCGATCAGCACGTCGCCGGCTTTGACCTTGCTGCCGTCGATGATCTCGGACTTCTCCACCACGCCGACACAGAAGCCGGCCAGATCGTAGTCGTCGCCCTCGTACATGCCGGGCATCTCCGCGGTCTCGCCGCCCACCAGGGCGCAGCCAGCCAGTTCGCAGCCCTTGCCGATACCGGAAACCACTTCCGCGGCGATATCCACGTTCAGCCTGCCGGTGGCGTAGTAGTCGAGGAAGAACAGCGGCTCGGCGCCGGCGACCACCAGATCGTTGACACACATGGCCACCAGGTCGATGCCGATACTGTCGTGGATGCCCAGGTCCATGGCCAGGCGCAGCTTGGTGCCGACGCCGTCGGTGCCGGAGACCAGTACCGGCTCCTTGTAGCCGCTGGGCAGCTGGCACAGGGCGCCGAATCCGCCCAGTCCGCCCATCACTTCGGGGCGTGTGGTTCGCTTGGCGACGTGCTTGATGCGCTCAACCAGGGCGTTGCCCGCGTCGATATCGACACCGGCATCCTTATAGGAGAGGGACTGTTTCGCGGGCTGGGGCTTGGAATCGCTCATGATTCATCCTGCGGTGGGTAGTCGAAGGGCGCGTATTCTAGAGGAAATCTGCTCAAATGTGCGAATAGACCGGCAATTCTCGCTGATCCCCGCCGCCGCGGTCCGGCGTGTGCCGCAGCTCCTCGCCAGAAATGCGGGCCAGGTACTGGGAGAAATACCCGACACTGATACAATAGCCGCAAATTTGGCCGCGCCTTCCCGGTTTGGCGCCTCGCGCCGCGAGACAGGCCCTTTGCAAAGATAAGAGGTAGTGGGGAAGAATCCGATGCATAAGCTGCTCAGGTACGGGTGGGTACCGGTGCTACAGGTGCTCTTGCTGTGCACCCCGGTTGCGCCGGCCCAGGCCCGGGTGATCGCGGATCTGTATGAAGTGGTGGAAGCGGTGCCGAGCCGCGGCGCCACCGACCGCGCCGCCGCCAGCAGCCGAGGGCTGGAGCGCATCTTTGTGCGCGTGACCGGCGATGCCGCCATCGGCAGCAACCCCCAACTGACGCCGGTATTGCAGCAGGCGCAGCAGTTCGTGCAGAGCTATCGCTACACCAGCGAAGACAATCAGCTCTACCTGTACCTCTCCTTCGACCCCCAGGCGGTTTCCGATCAGGTGCACAAGCTGGGGCTGCCCATGTGGCCGAACAACCGCCCCGGCACCCTGGTGTGGATGGCGGTGGATACCCTGCAGGGCGGCCGCAGCGCACTGCGCGAGGAGGACAGCCCGGAGCTGTTTGCGGCCCTGGAGGCCATGGCTATCGAGCGCGGCCTGCCGGTGGATTTCCCGGTTATGGACCTGAACGACCAGCGCAATATGCCGCTGGGCAATCTCTGGGCCCTGGACGAGCGCGCCGCCGAGCAGGCCGGGGTGCGCTACCGGCCGGACGCGACCCTGATGGGGCGCCTGCTGGAGGCCTCGGGCCAGCGCTGGCAGGGGAACTGGCTGCTGATTCACGGCGGCCGCAGTTACGCCTTCGACGCCAGCGGCAGCTCCCTGGAGGAGGTGGCCCTGCGCGGTATCGACGAGGCGGCCAATCTGCTGGCGCAGCGCTATGCGGTGCGCACCGACGGCGATGGCGGCCACCGCAGCGCGGTCATTGTCGAGCTCTCCGGCGTGGACAGCTTCGCGGACTACACACAGGCCTCCGCCTACCTGCGGGGGTTGGCGCAGGTCAGCAGTGCCGATCTGCTGTCTGTGGAGGGCGACCGCCTGCGCCTGGCCCTGACCACCTCGGCGCCGCTGCGCAACCTCCGCGACGCCCTGGCCCTGAACCGCAAGCTGCAGGCCCAGGCGGATGCGGACCCCATCGATCTGAGCGGTTACCGCGCCCCGCTGGGCAGCGCGGACAACCCGCTGCGCTACCGCTGGCACTGAGATGACTGGCGGGAAGGGCGAGCGCGTACCGCAACAGTTGCCGCTGGGTGTGTCCCTGCGGGACGACGCCACCTTTGACAACTTTTACCTGTCCGAGGCGGATCCCAATCGCCAGGTGGTGGCCCTGCTGCAGACCTTTGCCAGCGGGGAGAACCCGGAGCCGGTGATCTACCTGTGGGGCGAGGCGGGCAGCGGTGTCAGCCACCTGCTGCAGTCGGTGTGTCAGAGCGCCGAGGCCCGCGGGCGCTCCTTTCAGTACCTGCCGCTGGCGGACCTGCTGGCGCTGGAACCGGCGGTGATACTCGACGGCCTGGAGCAGCTGGAGCTGGTGTGTATCGACGACCTGCACCTGCTGGAGGGGCAGCCGCAGTGGCAGACGGCGCTGTTCCACCTCTACAACCGGGTCAAGGACGGCGGCGGCCAGTTGCTGCTGGGGGCGCGCCAGTCCCCCCGCGGCCTGAAAATCGATCTGGCGGACTTGCAGTCGCGCCTGCAGTGGGCGCTGGTATTCCAGCTGCAGCCCCTCGACGACGGCGACAAGCTCGCCGCCCTGCGCCGGCGCAGCCGCCTGCGCGGCTTCGACCTGCCGGAGGACGTGGCCCAGTACATCCTCCACCGCGCCCCGCGCGATACCCGCGCGCTCTTCCTGTACCTGGAACAGCTGGACCGGGCCTCGCTGATGGCCAAGCGCAAGATCACCATTCCGTTCGTGAAACAGGTGCTCGGGATTTGACTGACCGCTGGCGCTGGTGACCACTCACTGGCGCCGGCAGAAAGGCGCTTCAGTCTCCGCTGCCGAGTTCGAACAGATCGCGGTTGTGGCGGAAGTACTCCTGCGCGTAGGCCAGCTCCCCCGGGGTTTGCGCGAACAGCGTGGCCAGCGGCTGCCCGGAGACCACCGCGTCGCCCACCTTCACCTGCAGGCGCAGCCCGGCCTCGGGGGAGGAGGGGGCGCCGGCCAGTTTCGCCAGCCGAGCCAGGCGGCGGTTGTCCATCGCACACAGCCTGCCGTCGCGCCAGGCGCGCAGCGGCGCCCGGTGGCGCGCCTGCGGGGGCGTTCTGAGGCCGCCCTGGGCCTCGCAGATACGCCGAAACTGCCGCCAGGCGCGGCCGGACTGGAGCAGTTCCCGCGCCCGCGCCAGGCAAGCGGCGTCCGCCTCGCCGGACGCCATCGACAGCAGCTGCGCGGCGAGAAACAGCGCGCGTTCCACCAGGTCCGCCGGCGCCTCGTCGGCGTTGCACAGCACCGCGAGCACATCGCGGGCCTCCTGAGCCGGCCCTATGCCGCGGCCTATCGCCTGGGAGCCGTCTGTGACGACGCAGCGGATATGCAGTCCCAGCGCCTCGGCGACGCCGTAGAAGAGTTTCGACAACCGCTCCGCCTGGGCCCGGTCGCGCAGCTTGACGGTCGGGCCCACCGGCATATCGATCAGTATATGGTTGGAGCCGGCGGCGATTTTCTTCGACAGCACCGAGGCGACCAGCTGCCCCTCGCTGTCCAGATCCAGCGCGCGCTCTATGCGGATCAGCAGGTCGTCGGTGGGGGAAAGTCCCACCTCCCCTGCGGCGGCCAGGCAGGCGCCGGTGGTGGTCACGACCCGTTTCAGCTGCGCGAGGCTGAGGTCTACGCGGGTCAGGACTTCCATGGTGTCGGCGGTGCCGGCGGGGGAGGTGATGGCGCGCGATGAGGTCTTGGGGATCATCAACCCGGCGGCGCTGGCGATGGCGATCACGATCGGCGTGGTGCGGTTGCCCGGCAGCCCGCCGATACAGTGCTTGTCGAATACTCTGTCGCACCCCGGCCAGTGCAGGCGGTTGCCGCTGGCGGCCATGGCCCGGGTCAGGGCGGTGATTTCCGCCGGATTCAGGCGCCCGCCGGCACAGGCGGTGAGGAAACTGGCGATCTCGATGTCCGAGTAGAGCATCTGGCCGATATCGCGAATGATCGCGCTGATTTCCAGCCCAGCCAGCTCCCGCCCCTGGATCTTTTTGCGCAGCGCCGACAGAGACGCCACCAGCGGTGCGTGGCGCACCTTGACCCGCTGCCCGTCGCGCAGCCGCAGGCAGCGCCAGGCGCTGTCGGAGAAACCGATGGTACCCGACGGCAGCACCGCCCGGTTGACGATATTGAGGGTGGCGATAATGCTTCGGCCGTCGGCCTGGATCTGCAGCCGGGTGTTGGCGGTGAAGCCCTCGGCGCGGCAGATATCGCTGTCGCTGCGCAGATAGACCACCGGCTCCTCGTGGGTGTCTATGCCCATCAGCAGGGCGCGCAGTTGTCCGGTTTCCGCCATGGATTGGTACCGCTGATTCCACCGTTGTTGCCGCCGGCAAATGCGGCCGGAGTGCGACGGCGCGCGCAACTTCCCCGAAGATCCCCGTTTGAATCGCGCAACTGCCACAATAAATTGTGGCAGTTGCCGTGGCGTTCATGGGGCTGCCGCCTTTTTATTCCTGAAAGCCCGGAGGTGTGAGTTAGCGATATGCAAAATTTTCACAACATCCTGTATGTCAGCCACGCGACCGGTGACGAGAGCGGGGGATTGCTGCAGGCCCTGGCCGTGGCGCGCAACAACCACGCGGCGGTGAAGGTGCTGGTGGTGTGCCCGGCGGTGCCGGACGATTTCGGGGAGTATCGGCAGCTGTGTATGGAGGCGCTCGAGGCGCGGGTGCGCGACAGCGTCGCGGCGGTGCGCGAGCAGCTGAAGCTGTCGGAGGACGAACTGAACCTGGAGGTGGAAGCCGAGTGCGGCAGCCGGCCGGCGGAGCGGGTGATACGCCGCGTGTTGCAGGAGGGCTACGACCTGGTGATCAAAAATGTCGAGGGGCGCGCCCAGCGCGAGGGGTTCAAGGCCATCGATATGGAGCTGCTGCGCAAGTGCCCCTGCCCGGTGTGGCTGTGCCGCCCGATCGCCAACGCCCACCAGGATATCAATGTCGCGGTGGCCGTGGACCCGGAGTGCGAGGAACCCAGCGCCTACGACCTGGCGATCCGCCTGCTGCGCTGGTCCCGGGCGCTGGCGGATACCTGCAGCGGCGAGCTGCATATCATCTCCTGCTGGGACTACGACGTGGACGAATACCTGCGCCACAAATTTCCCGTCAGTGCCTCGGACGAGGAGCTGGACCGGGCCACCGAGGCGGCCCGCGCTAAGCACCGCTCCAAACTCGATGTATTGATCCAGGCGTCGGGTATCGGCGGCAAACTCGATGTGCACCACGCCATCGCCCGCCCGGACCGCTATATCCCGCTGCTGATCGAGGAGAAGAAGTTCGACATTCTGGTGATGGGCACCGTGGGGCGTACCGGTATCCCGGGGTTCATCATGGGCAACACCGCGGAGAATATCCTGCAGAAGGTCAGCTGCTCCCTGCTGGCGCTGAAGCCCAGTGACTTCGTCTCCCCGGTGAAATAATCCGCGGCCGCCGCATCTGTTTCACCCGTGCGGTTCGTCTGAGTGGTTGTGCGCGCTGAAATGTAGAAGAATAGAGCGCTTTCCAAACGGAGCAGAACCAATGATAAAAAGAATTGCCAAGTGGACGGGCGGTGTACTGCTGGCCGGGGTGCTGGCCGTCGGCGTCTTCGCCGTCAACGCCATCTATTTCAAACCCTGGTCCATCAATGTGTACTTCGAGCGCGCCTTTATCAAGCTGGGCACCACCAGCCCGGAGATACTGTCGCAGCTGCGGGTTTTCGAACAGTTCGGCATAGACGGGCACAACGCCCACCTGGACGACGTGTCCGAGGCCGAGGGGCGGCGCCAGATGCAGATAGTCAGGGATGAGCTGGCGGTACTGCGGAGCTACGACCGCGCGGCGCTGGAGGGGCAGGACGCGGTCTCCTACGATATCTTCGAGTATTTCCTCAGCGATATGCTCGAGGGCGAGCGCTGGCAGTACCACAACTACCCCCTCAACCAGATGTCCGGCGAGCAGAACCGGCTGCCGGAATTCCTCGCGGAGATTCACCAGATCAACAATGTGAAGGAGGCGGACTACTACCTGTCCCGCCTCGGCCAGGTGGATCGCAAGTTCGACCAGGTGCTCGAGGGCCTGAAGATCCGCGAGGCGCGCAATATCATTCCGCCGCGCTTCGTGATCGACGGAGTGCTGGAGGAGATGCGTGGATTTATCGGCGTCCCCGCGACTGAGAACATTCTCTATACATCCCTGGTGGAGCGGCTCGACAGGCTGGACGGGCTGGCCGCGGACGAGCGCGAGCGGATACTGGCCAGCGGTGAATCCCTGATCAAGACGGACGTCTACCCGGCCTACGAAAAGCTGATTGCCTACTACGAGGCCCTGCAGCCGAAGGCGCAGGGCAACCGCGGTGTCTGGAGCCTGCCGGATGGCGACGAATTCTACGCCTACAAGGTGCGCAGCCACACGACTTCGGACATGACTCCGGAGGAAGTACACAACATAGGCCTGGCCGAGGTGGCGCGCATCGAGGCGGAGATGAAGCGGATCTTCGCCGCCCTGGGCATGGACAGCGGCACCATCGGCGAGCGCTTCGCGCGGCTCAATGAGCAGCCGCAGTTCCTCTACGAGGCCAGTGACGCGGGCCGCGAGCAGATCATCGCCGACTACCAGAGGATCATCGACGAGATAGACGCGGGCCTCGGCGACTACTTCGATGTGAAGCCGGCCATGGGCGTCGAGGTGCGGCGGGTACCCGAGTTCAAGGAGGAGGGCTCCGCCGGCGCCTACTACAATCCGCCGGCGATGGACGGCTCGCGCCCGGGCGTCTTCTACGCCAACCTGCGCGACGTGCACGAGACCAAGAAATTCGGTATGCGCACCCTGGCCTATCACGAGGCGGTGCCCGGCCACCACTTCCAACTGGCCATAGCCCAGGAACTGGAGGGTGTGCCCACCTTCCGCAAGCTGGGCCTGTTTACCGCCTACTCCGAGGGCTGGGCGCTCTACGCCGAGAAGGTCGCGAAGGAGGCCGGCTTCCAGGAGGATCCCTACGATGACCTGGGCCGGCTGCAGGCGGAGATGTTCCGCGCTGTGCGCCTGGTGGTGGATACCGGCATGCACTACAAGCGCTGGAGCCGCGAGCAGGCCATCGACTATATGGTGGAAAAGACCGGCACGACCGAGACGGAGGTCACCACCGAAGTGGAGCGCTACCTGGTCTGGCCGGGGCAGGCGCTGGCCTACAAGGCGGGCATGATGAAAATCCTGCAGCTGCGCGAAAAGGCGCAGACCGAACTGGGCGATGCCTTCGATATCCGCCAGTTCCACAATGTGGTGCTGACCAATGGCGCCATGCCGATGGCGGTGCTGGAGAACCAGATCGACGACTGGATTGCCAGCCGGCGCGGCTGACGGCAAATGCGGTCCGCCGGCGCGGGGTCGGCGGTTTCTGCAGGAAAAAAAGCCGCCGAAAGGCGGCCCCGGACTGCTGACAAAGTTCTGAAGTCAGAATCGAAGGCAAAGTGCCAGGACGGGTATTTCGAACCGTCCTAGCGCTTTGCCGCCACTGCACTCAACGACAGCCGGGCGCAGGGGTTATCGACAAGCTGAGGCCGCCAAATGACGGCCCGCTTGTTCGTGGAGGGCGGTTACTGCCGGGCTTTGACCTCGGCAACCCACTCGTCCACCAGGTCTTCCAGTACATCCAGCGGCACGGCGCCGTTGGCGAGTACCACGTCGTGGAACTGGCGAATATCGAACTGGTCGCCCAGTGCTTTCTTCGCCTTCTCGCGCAGTTCGACGATCTTCAGCATGCCGATCTTGTAGGCGGTGGCCTGGCCCGGCATCACGATATAGCGCTCGATGGCCTTGACCACGTCGCCCTTCGGGTTGGGCGTATTCTGCTGCAGGTACTCGATGGCCTCCTCGCGGGTCCACTTCTTGCTGTGGATGCCGGTGTCGACCACCAGACGGCCGGCGCGCCACAGTTCCATCGCCAGGCGGCCGAAGTCGGAGTAGGGGTCCTGGTAGAAGCCCATCTCCTTAGGCACCAGCTCGGAGTAGAGGCCCCAGCCCTCGGTGTAGGCGGTGTAGCCGCCGAACTTGCGGAACTTGGGAATGCCCTCCAGCTCCTGGGCGATGGACAGCTGCATATGGTGGCCGGGAATGCCCTCGTGGTAGGCCAGCGCCTCCATCTGGTAGATGGGCATGTTCTTCATATCGTACAGGTTGGCGTAGTAGATGCCGGGGCGCGAGCCGTCCGGCGCCGGGCGCTGGTAGAAGGCCTTGCCGGCGGATTTCTCGCGGAAGGGCTCCACCGCCTTCACGATCAGGTCCGCCTTCGGCTTGGTGATAAACAGCTCGTCCAGGCGGCCCTTCATCGTATCGATGATTTCGGTGGCCTCTTTCAGGTAGCGCTGCTTGCCGGCTTCGGTGTTCGGGTAGTAGAACTGGTCGTCGGTGCGCATGAATTCGAAGAATTCCTGCAGGCTGCCGTCGAACTCCACCTTCTTCATGATCTCGCGCATCTCGTCGTGAATGCGCGCCACTTCCTTCAGTCCCACCTCGTGAATTTCGTCGGCGCTCATATCGGTGGTGGTGTACTGCCTCAGCTTGAAGCTGTAGAAGTCGTCGCCGTTGGCGAGCTTCCAGGCACCGTCGTCGGTGGTGGCTTTTTTCTCCAGCTGCTGCAGGTAGCTGATCAGCTTCTCGTAGGCCGGGCCGGCGCTGGAGAGCAGGGCGCTCTTGGCCTTGCCGATCAGCTGTTGTTTCTGTTCGTCGGAGATCTCCAGTTTTGCCACCTTGCCCTTGAAGTCGGCGAACAGGGTGCTGTCTTCGCCGTCGTCAAAGGGCGCGCCCTTGATCAGGTTCTGGGCGTCGCTGATTACATAGGGAAAGACGAACTTGGGCACTATGGTGCCGGCCTCGGCGCGGGCTTCGAGATTCTGCTGCAGTTGCGCGAAGTGCTCCGGCAGCGCGTTCAGGCGCGCGATATAGGCCTCGGCGTCGGAGGCGTCGTCGATGCGGTGCTGGTTGATCAGCAGCGAGGCGACGCCGGTGTGGGTCGCGTACATCTGATTGACCGGGTAGGAGTGCAGGCGCCACTGGTAGCCCTCGATCTCCTGTTCCAGGTTGCGCTTGGCCAGCTTCAGGCTCAGGTGGGTGGCGTCGTCCAGCTTGCTCGGGTCGAGCTTGTTCAGTTCCGCCAGCTGGCGCTGGTTGATCTCGTGGGTCTGCTGCTCGAATTCCGGCGACAGGTCGTCCCACTTGTCGTAGTCCTCCTTCATGCCGAGGAAGGTCTTGAACTCCGGGCTGCGGGACAGGTGCTCCTGGAAGAAGTCCTCGAACATCTTGTTGGCCTGGGCAATGGCCTCGGCGTCGGCTTCGCCCGCGGCAGGGGCAACCATCTCGGTGGTCTCGGTGGCGGTTTCGGCAGCGCTCTGCTCCGGGGCCTCGGATTTGTGGCCGCGGTCACAGCCTGTCACGATCAGTGCGCTTATGGCGGCGGCGAGCAGGGTGGGTTTCAACTTCATGGTGGCATTCCCAGTCTTGGAGTATTTTTTGTAGCTGCAAATGTGACAAATTTTTCGAGCCAATCTGCACGGCCGCAGGCGGCCGGCAAGGCGGGAGAGGCACAGAGTGTGCCCCACGAAAAAGCGGGCACATGGCCCGCTTTTTTGCTGTCGCCTGCGATCAGGCGAAGTTTTTGTTCACGAAGTCCCAGTTCACCAGGTTCCAGAAGGCTTCCAGGTACTTCGGGCGCAGGTTGCGGTAGTCGATGTAGTAGGCGTGCTCCCAGACGTCGCAGGTCAGCAGCGGGGTCTGGTCCGCTTCGGTCAGCGGGGTGCCGGCGTTGGAGGTGTTGACAATGGCCACGGAGCCGTCGGCTTTCTTGACCAGCCAGGTCCAGCCGGAACCGAAGTTGTTCACCGCGCTGGTGGTGAACTCCTCCTTGAACTTGTCGAAGGAGCCGAAGGCCTTGTCGATGGCCTCGGCCACGGCACCGGTGGGCGCGCCGCCGCCGTTCGGGCTCAGGCAGTTCCAGTAGAAGGTGTGGTTCCACACCTGCGCGGCGTTGTTGAACACGCCGCCGGAGGAGGTCTTGATCACCTCTTCCAGGGATTTGTCGGCGTCGGCGGTGCCTTCCAGCAGGCCGTTCAGCTTGTCCACATAGGTCTTGTGGTGCTTGCCGTAGTGGTACTCCAGGGTCTCCTCGGAGATGTGCGGTTCCAGGGCATTCTTCGCGTAGGGGAGTTCGGGCAGTTCGAAAGCCATGGTGTCTTCCTTCCTTTGTCTCGGGTTATTGGTGGGAGCATTCTACACGCGCGCCATGTCAGAATTAAGCCGGCGCGGTTGTCGAATTTAGTGTGGACAGGCCCTGGAAGGTTGGGACGATTTGCTCAATCACAAGGGGGCGGGGCGAAATTTACTTCGCCGGCTGTCGTCTAGTCTTACTTGAGGTCGCTTACTTTTTCGTCAATCTTTGGTATAAATGCCGCTGAATTCGACCAATCACCGGCTCCGTGTGTGAATAAAAACGCGGATCCGGTCACATCAAAACCATCGGGTATTGTCAAACATGCAACGCAGAGAGCCCACACTGGACGGCAGCACCGCCATAGAGCCGCAACTGGACAACGGCCCCATAGGCCGCAGCAGTCCCCGTGCGCCGGAGCCGGAGGCGGTCGCCGTCGAGCGCAGCGGCGGTATCTCCATTCTGGCCGTGATCGCGCTGATCCTGGCCCTGGCCGGCCTCGGCGCGGCGGCTTTCCTGTACCAGCAGTGGCAGCTGAGCCGGGTGCAGCTGGTGGATGCCGAGAGCCGTATCGCGGAGCTGGAGAAGCGTTTCGAGATGTCGGATGAGGAGGCCTCCGCCTCGGTCGAGGTACTGAACGCCAAGGTCAAGGAGAACGCCTCCGAGATCCGCAAGCTCTGGGGCGTGTCCTACGACACCAACCGCAAGGCCATCGCCGCCAACAAGAGCGCCGCGGCGGCCAACAAGAAGGAACTGGCCGCTCTGTCCGGCAAGGTCAAGGGCCTCGACGGCAGCCTGAAGAAGATCGCTGCGGTGGAATCCGCCCTGGCGGAGCTGCGCAAGGCCAACACCGCGAGCCAGCGCGACACGGCGGACAAGCTGGCGCGACTGGAGCGTCAACTGGCGTCGGTGCGCACCGACCTGACCGCCCGCGTCGGCGCCAACGAGGAGGCGGTGGAGTCCATCGACGCCTACCGCCGCTCGGTGAACAAGGATCTGGTACAGCTGCGCGACGCCATCCGCTCGCTGCAGAGCGGCGGCTCCACCGCCTCGTCCATGTAACCGCATATAGTTCGATCGTATAGGGGCGAACCTTGTGTTCGCCCTTACTGTATTCGGCCCGTGCTGTTGGGCGAACCCAAGGTTTGTTCCGGCCGCTCCACGCATTCGCGGCGCCTTCGGCCCCTACAAAAGCCGACTGTGCGACGGAATCGCGACGCGAAGGCCCTGATGCCGGGGGCTGTTCGCCAGACCTTTCACGGCCATGGATGGCCGTGGAGAGCGTACAGGGATGTATTTAAAGCGTGTCTGGCGAACAGCCACCGGTAGCAGGGCCGCCACCCGGCTCACTACAGAGCTCCAACCCCAGGAGCCTTTCTGCCAACCGCCAATAACCCCACAAATCGTGTAAAATCGCCCGCCTCGAGACGTAAACCGGAGCCGGAAATGACCACTATCCGCCAGGATGACCTGATCGACAGCGTCGCCGACGCGCTGCAATTCATCTCCTACTACCACCCGCAGGACTTTATTCAGGCCCTGCACAAGGCCTACGAGAAGGAGGCCAACCCGGCGGCCAAGGACGCCATGGCGCAGATACTGATCAACTCGCGCATGTGTGCCCAGGGCCACAGACCCATCTGCCAGGACACCGGCATCGTGACCGTGAAGATGAAGGTCGGCATGAATGTGCAGTGGGACGCGGAGATGAGCGTGACCGATATGGTCAACGAGGGTGTGCGCCGCGCCTATAGGAATCCGGACAATGTACTGCGCGCGTCCATCCTCGAGGATCCGGACGGCGCGCGCAGGAACACCGGCGACAACACCCCGGCGGTGATCCACTACGAAATCGTGCCCGGCGACACCGTCGAGGTCTATGTGGCCGCCAAGGGCGGCGGCAGCGAGGCCAAGAGCAAGTTCGCGATGCTGAACCCGTCCGACTCAGTGGTCGACTGGGTGCTGAAGATGGTGCCGCAGATGGGCGCCGGCTGGTGTCCGCCGGGCATGCTGGGCATAGGTATCGGCGGCACCGCCGAGAAGGCGATGCTGCTGGCGAAGGAGTCCCTGCTGGACCCGATCGATATCCAGGAGTTGCAGGAGCGCGGCGCATCCAACCGCGCCGAGGAACTGCGCCTGGAGCTGTATGAAAAAGTGAACAAGCTGGGTATCGGCGCCCAGGGCCTGGGCGGCCTGACCACCGTGCTGGACGTGAAGGTCAAGGACTACCCGACCCACGCCGCCAACAAGGCGGTGGCGATCATCCCCAACTGCGCCGCCACCCGCCACGCCCACTTCACGCTGGACGGCTCGGGCCCGGCGCGCCAGACGCCGCCGAAGCTGGAAGACTGGCCGGAGATCACCCGCGCGGCCGGCGGCAATGTGCGCCGCGTGAACCTCGACGAGGTGACCCGCGAGGAGGTGCAGAGCTGGCAGCCGGGCGAGACGCTGCTGTTGAACGGCAAGATGCTGACCGGTCGCGACGCGGCGCACAAGAAGATGGTCGACATCCTCGCCAAGGGCGACAAGCTGCCGGTGGACCTGTCCGGCCGCTTTATCTACTACGTGGGTCCGGTGGACCCGGTGCGCGACGAAGTGGTCGGCCCGGCCGGCCCCACCACCGCCACGCGTATGGACAAGTTCACCCGCACCATGCTCGAGGAGACCGGTCTGCTGGGTATGATCGGCAAGGCCGAGCGCGGCCCGGCGGCGATCGAGGCGATCCGCGACAACAGGGCCGTCTACCTGATGGCCGTCGGCGGCGCCGCCTACCTGGTGGCCCAGGCGATCAAGGACGCCAAGGTGGTCGCCTTCCCGGAGCTGGGCATGGAGGCCATCTACGAGTTCGAGGTGGAGGATATGCCGGTGACCGTGGCCGTGGACAGCCAGGGCGAGTCGGTGCACAGCACCGGGCCGCTGATCTGGAAGGCGAAGATCGAGGAGGGCGCGGTCTGACCGCGGCCACCGCCGTCGAATCTCGGGGCGAACCTTGTGTTCGCCCCTTTTCGTTTTGGCGTCTCTCGGCGTTTCGCCCTCAATTGCGCCAGCTGAGCCTGCCGAGCAGCATATCGCGGAACATCAGGAAGTCGCACACGAAGCTGTAGAACGGATTGCTGAAGGCCGCGGGTGTGTTCTTCTCGAACAGGAAGTGCCCGGTCCAGGCGCAGCCGTAGGCGATCGCCAGGCCCGCCAGCACCAGCCAGGGGTTGGCGGTGACAATGGCTGCGACCAGTGCGGCCAGTCCCAGCGCGGTGCCGAAAAAATGCCAGACCCGGCAGCGCGCGTCGCTGTGCAGCCGCAGGTAGTAGGGGTAGAACTCGGCGAGGCTTTTATCCGGTGTAGACATTATTTTTCTCCCAAGAAGTTGTCAGTAACGGCAGATGCGCCCGAGTGCGCCGATCGCGCAAGCGGCGGCGAAAAACAGCAGCAGTATCGGCCAGGCGTCGACGGCGGTGCTGCCGTCCGCCATCAACCTGCCCATCAGCGCGGTGCCCAGGCCGCCGCCGATCATTGTCGAGAGGCCGTTGTAGATTCCTGTGCCCTCCGCAGACAGGCTGGGGGGCAGCAGATACTGGACCATGGCGAATTCGCAGGCGTTGTAGGCGGAGATCAGAAACACCGCCGCGCTCATCAATCCCATCACCAGCCACAGTGGCTCGGCGCGGAAGGCGAAGTAGACGGCGATGCCGCCGAGGGCGAAGCCGCCCGCAGCCAGGGCGCCGCGCAGGTTGGTGCGGTCCCCGATCTGCGCCCAGCAGGCCATGCCGGCAAATGAGAACACATAGGGCAGGGCGGCGAGATAGGCGAGATCGCCGTAGTCGACTCCCGGCTTGCCGGCCAGATAGGTGGGCAGCCAGCTGGCGATACCGAGCGACGCCATATTGTTCAGAATGCCCACCAGCATCATCAGGCAGAATGGCCCTGTGACCAGGCCGCGCAGCTGCCGCCAGCCAGCGGCGGCGGGGGCGTCGGCCGGGGCGAGATTTGCGTGCAGGTAGTCCCGCTCCGCGCCGCCGAGGCGCGGGTGCGCCGCGGGGCTATCGAACACCCAGCGCCCGATCAGCGGCAGGCTCAGCGCCAGGCCGCCGAAGGCCAATACATAGAAGCCCGCGCGCCAGCCGAACTGGTGCATCAGCGGTACCAGCAGCAGCGGCCCGCACAGGATCGCCAGAAACAGACCGGCGATCCAGATGCTGTTGGCGCGGCTGCGCTCGTGCAGCGGAAACCAGCGCTGCACCAGCGCGCTGGCCATCGGGAAGTGCACCCCCTCGGACAGCCCCAGCAGCACCCGCGAGGCGCACAGCAGCAGCACAAACTGGCTGAAGAAGGCGCCAAGGGCGGTGAACAGGGACCAGAGCAGGACGATCAGCAGCAGGCAGTTGCGCGCCCCCAGCCTGCCGGCCAGCGGCGTCAGCAGCAGGTTGGAGAGGCCGTAGGCCACGTAGAAGAGGCTCATCAGCAGTCCGCCGTAGAACTGCTTCTGCTGCAGGCTCCAGGCGAACTCCCCGGCCATCAGCGGCAGGGCCAGGCTGATGTTCATGCGGTCCAGATAGGCCACGAACACCGTCACCATCAGCACCGCCGCCATGCGCCAGCGCTGACCGCCGGCGGCGCATTTCGCCAGTTCCAGGCGTGTCGCGATTGTCATTGATCCAAGCCCCGGTGTCGCGCCCCGTCAGGCGCTGGCCTTGCTGTAGAGGCCGTTGACGAATTCGCTCAGCAGGCCGTCCCGCACCCGGTGCGGCATCAGGTTGAGCAGGTTGTTGATGTAATCCATGCGCCCGGCGATATCCGATTCGGTGCCGGCGATCAGCTGGCTCAGTTCCTCCAGCAGCTGCGGCGAGTTCCGCTCCAGCGCACCGCGGATCTCCGCCGGCAGCTCGCGCATCGAGGGCCCGGCTTCCCGCTCCGCCATTTCCGCTACCGTTTGGCGCAGATCGGCGATAAAGGCGTCGGTATGCGGCGCGTTACCGGCACCGACGGACAGGTGGATATTGGCCGGCGACGGCCCGAAGCCGAACTGCGGCTGGATATACCAGCCGCGCTCCTTCATCTTCGCCGCCAGCGCGAACACGTCCAGCTGCCGGGACGCGAAGGAGAAGAGGTTGGTCTGCGGCTCGCCGAGCAGGTACAGCTCGGGGATCTCATCGATGGCCGCGCGTATTTTGGCCGATGCCTCCTGGGTGCGGCGCACCAGGTTGAGGTAACCCTCGCGCCCCAGGTGCTGCAGTATCGCCCAGCAGGCCGCCACCGGGCCGGCGCTCTTGGTGGATAGGATGGTCGGGTTGATGACCGAGTAGCCGGTCCAGCCGGACCAGGCGAAATACTGGTGGCGGCGCATTTCGGCGCCATTGTTGTAGATGATCGCAGAAGCGCCCTTCGCCGCATAGCCCCATTTGTGGAAGTCCATCGACAGTTGGGTCACGCCGGGCACCGACAGGTCGAAAGGCGGGATGTCGTAGCCCAGATCGCGCGCGAAGGGCAGGTACATGCCGCCGACGCAGCAGTCCACATGGAACAGCAGGTCGTGCTGCAGGGCGATGCGGCCCAGCGCTTCGATCGGATCCACGGCGCCGTGGGCGTAGGAGGGCGCGGAGGCCACCATCATGATGGTGTTGTCGGTGATGCGCTCCTCCATCGCCGCGGGCAGGGCGCGGAAGCTGTGTGGGTCCACCGGCGCCACCACCGGCTTGATATCGAAGTAGGCGCAGGCCTTGAAGAAGGACGCGTGCGCGGTCTCCGGCAACAGCAGTTCCGGCTCGCGGATATGGGGTTTGTGTGCGCGGCAGTAGTCCCGCGCCGTCTTCACCGACAGCAGCAGGCTCTCGGTACCGCCGGAGGTAAAGCTGCCCTCGGCGCCGTCGCCGCCGCCGACCAGGTCGATGGCCATGCCCATCACATCCTTTTCCAGCTCCATCGCGCTGGGGAAGGTGGTGGGATCCAGCCCGTTTTCGGTAATGAACAGGGTGAAACTGTCTTTCAGCAGCTGCATGGCCTCGGGGCCGGCGTCGTAGACATAGGCGAAGGCGCGGCCGCTCTGCCAGTCCACGTCCTGGTGCTTGCGCGCCGCCAGCGCCGCGAGCAGGGAGTCGGTATCGCGGCCTTTGTCGGGGAACTTCATAACTCTTACTCCATAGGAAAAATGCGGGCTGCCGTTTGCCTGCGGCGCGCGGCAGCCGGGAGGGCGGCGAAATGCCAGGGCGGCGTGCCCGCCCCGGCGTTTCGCCGGCACTCGCCGATCAGAAATCGATATTCAGGCTGGCACCGATGGTGCGCGGCGCGCCGACGCTGTGCTGCAGGCCCGAGTAGTGGGTCTCCAGGCCCTGTACGCCGAGCAGATACTCTTCGTTCAGCAGATTGTTGGTGAAGAGCGCCAGCCGGTAGGTCCCGTTGCCGATGCCGGCGCGGGCATTCCACAGGTCGTAGGCCGGGATCATGCGCGTCTCGCTGTTCTCGACGTCGAAGTACTGATCGTCGATGCGGCTGTAGTCCAGGTGCAGGTAAGCGTCGAGACCGTTGTTCAGTGGAATGTCGATATCCAGCGCGGCGGTGAAGGTGTTCTCTGGCGAGTAGGGAATGCGGTTGCCGGTCGCGTCGATGACCTCACCGCTGGTGGTGACCGCATTGGTGAACTCGTCGAACTCGGCGGACAGGCGGCCGTAGCCGGCGCTGAACTGGATATTGTCGGTGAGCAGCGCGGTCAGTTCGATTTCCACGCCGCGGTTCTGCGCGTCCGACGCATTCTGCACGAACTGGCGCTGGCTGAGCGGATCCTGGCCGCGCACTTGCAGATCCCGCCAGTCGAACTGGAACAGGGCCAGGTTCAGCTGCAGGCGGTCGTCCAGCCACTGACTCTTGCTGCCGATCTCGTAGCTCCAGCCGGTCTCCTTGTCGAACACCTGGTCCACCGCGTCTATCGCCGCGGTGACGCTGGAATTGACGCCGCCCACTTTGTAGCCCTTGGCGGCGGTGAAGTAGAGGCGGTTCGCGTCGTTCAGCTGGTAGTTGATGGACAGGCGCGAGGACAGGTCGGTGAAGTCTGCGCCCACCCGGTCCTCGCCCACCGGCAGGGTGACCGTGGGTCGGGTCAGTTCGGAGAACTCCACGTGGTCGTCGGTGTAGCGCAGCCCCAGGCTCAGTTCCCAGTCGTCGCTGAGATAGTAGGTGGCGTCGGCGAAGACGGCGCGGCTGTCGGTTTCGTTGGCGCGGTCCACATCCTCGAAGTTGCCCAGCGACAGCGGGCCGAACACCGCCGGTACGGCGCCCGGTGTGGCCAGCAGCATCTGCGTGGCCGGGTCGGTGAAGTCGATCAATCCCCCCTGGGCACTCAGGCCGAACAGCAGTGCGCCCCAGGCGTCGAGGAAGGGGTCGCTGGCCAGGTGGGTGCTGATGTCCGTCTCGCTGATCTCGTCTTTGGCGACGATGGCGCCGAGCAGCCAGTCGAGCTTGTCGTTGCCGCTGGAGGACAGGCGCAGCTCCTGGCTCCAGGCCTGCATGTCGCTGTCGCGGCCGACGGTAAAGGCCGGGTGTATCGACATGTCGCCGTCGCCGAAGCTGGAGAAGTCGTTGCGCGTGATGCCGCTGACCGAGGTCAGGGTCAGACGGTCGTTGATCTGGTACTCCAGCCGCGCGGTGGCGGTGTCCGTCTGCGAGCTGGACTCGAACGGCTGATCGGTGGCGAAGGTGTCGTAGTTGCCGGCGCTGACGAAGGGGGCGTCAGTCGTGGGCAGCGGCCACTCCGGCAGTGCCGAGGTGTCTATTGGGGCCACCGGGCCCGGGTAGCCCATGCTCGCCAGCAGCTGCGGAAACTGCGCGTTGATACCGTTCAGCTGCTGCAGGATATTGCCCAGTTGGCCACTCGGCACCAGGCTCGGCATATTCTGCTCGTGCTGGACGGTCGAGAGCGCCAGGTCCACTTCCAGCGCGTCGCCGGGCTGCAGGCTCAACGCGATACGCGCGCCGCTGCTGTCGCCGTCGTTGCTGGCGTCGCTGGGGCCGGCATTGTCCATCCAGCCGCCCTGTTCGCGGTAAAAGACCGCACCGCGCAGTGCCGCGCTGTCGCCCAGCGGCAGGTTGTAGCTGGTGCGTGCCAGGTAGCCGCCGTGCTCGTCGCCCTGCAGTTTTAGCGCGCCGAAGGCGGCGCTGGTGTCCGGTTTCTGCGAGGTGATACTGATGGCGCCGCCCATGGTGTTGCGGCCGAAGTAGGTGCCCTGGGGGCCGCGCAGTACCTCGATGCGCTCCACATCGAACAGCTCCGCGTCGGCGGTGCGCGAGTAGCCGTTGACGAGAATGTTGGGCGCTATATTGAACTCGTCCAGATAGATGCCCACCGCATTGGCCTTGCCGCCGATATTCGTCACCCCGCGGATCGCCACCTTGGTGTAGGCGCGGTTGCCCTGCTGGGTAAAGCCGACGTTGGGTGTCTTGGTGGCGTAGTCTTCGAATTCCTCGATGCCCGCGCGTTCTATCTTGTCGCCGGTAAAGGCGGTAACGCTGACCGGCACATCCTGCAGCGACTGGGCGCGCTTCTGCGCCGTCACCACGACTTCCTCCAGTGCGGCCTGTTCCTGTGCCTGTGTAAAGGCGGCGCCGGTGAAGCTGGCGATGGCAACGGCAGCGGATAGCAGTGTTTTATCGAAGGGGGAGGTGGGTGCTTTCATGGCAATTCCCTATCTGTGCTTATTGTTGGGGTTGCTGGAACTGCGGGTCCACGGGTGTGCGGACACTTAGTTGAACAAGTGTTCAAACATCTGCGAGCTTAGCCTTGTTTGTGCACTTGTGCAATGTTTCTTTGGCGCGGGCCTTGCTTTACACTGGCGGGCCAGACACAGACAGCCCTTCGCCCATGCCGCAAACCTCCGTCAAGAACACCGACAAACCCGCTGCCAGCCGCCCCGGCCGCGCGCGCCGCGCCCAGGGGGAAATGACCCGCAAGACCATCCTCGAGGCGGTACTGAAAGTGATTCACCGCGATGGCCACCGGGCGGTGACGCACCGATCGGTCGCCAAGGAGGCGGGGGTGAACTACTCGCTGATCAACTACTACTTCGCCAATCTCGACGAGCTGCTGGAGCAGGCGCTGCATTACCAGGTGTCCCGCGGCGAGCCGGAGCTGACCGGTACCTGGCAGCAGGTGTTCGACTATATCGACCAGTTCAGCGCCGCCGAGCTGCGCACCCTGGCGGTGCGCCGGCAGCTGTGCGATTACCTGGCCCAGGTGGCCACCGACTATGTGGTGCGGCAGATTCGCGAGCGCCCCGAGGGGCTGGTGATGGAGATGACCTACGCCTTCGATCTCTCCGTCGGCGCCGAGCTGCGCGCTCTGGCGGCGCGCTACCGCAAGCGCTACCTGGAAGACTTCGTGCGCCTGTGCCGGCGCTTCAAGAGCCCCTGCCCGGAGGTGGATGCGCAGCTGTGCCTGGGCACGCTGCAGCGCCTGGAGTATGAGGGCATGGCCGCCGGCCGCGTCGACCGCGACGCTATCTATCGCCAGTTGCGGCGCCAGATGGGCTGGCTGCTGGGGCTGCGCGGCGACTCGCAAGCCGTCGAATAGATCCCGCCGATTCCGACATGATGCCGCCGCGGGGCTTGCTCCGTGCCGGCGCTTCTGCTCAAATGTTTGAACATGTGTTCAAACAGGTTGTAAGAGTGGCTATAGAGATGTTGCGACAGGGGGGGCGGGCCCTGCCCGATGCCGGCGAGGCCGCGGCACTCGCCGCACCGGCGGCGGAGTATTTCGCGCGGCTGAACCGCATGCTGCGGCGGGAGTGGAGCGGGCGCCCCTGTCTGCTGGTCGATCTGGCGCGCCTGGACCACAATCTGCACAGGGTCGGGTCGGAGCTGGACGGCCTGCCGGTGCGCCTGGTGGTCAAGTCACTGCCGTCGATCCCGCTGCTGCGTCGCGCGGCGGAGGCGCTCGACTGCAGGCGCTTTATGGTGTTTCACGGCCCCTTTCTCGAGCAGGTGCGGCGCGCCTTTCCCGACGCCGACATCCTGCTCGGCAAGCCGCTGCCGGTCGTCGCGGCGGAGCATTTCTACCGCCGTGTGCAGGGGGTGGACGACAGCCGGCTGCACTGGCTGGTGGACACCCGCGAGCGCCTGGCGCAGTACGCGCAGCTGGCGCGCGGTCTCGGGCGGCGCCTGTCGGTGTGCTTCGAAATCGACGTGGGCATGCACCGCGGCGGCCTCGAAACGCCGGCGCAGCTGGCGCCTATGCTGGAGCTGATCGAAAATGAGCCGGCGCTGCAGTTTCGCGGCTTTATGGGTTACGACCCCCATGTGGCCAAGGCGCCGCCGCTGATCGCGAGCCGCCGTGCGGCGGCGGAGAGTGCCAAGCGCCGCTACCGCGCCTTCCTGTGCGAGTACCAGCGCCTGTATCCGGGGGCTTCCGTCGACCGACTGCTGCGAAACGGCGCCGGCAGCCTGACTTACCGCGACCATCTGCAGCAGTCGCCGCTCAACGAGGTGAGTCTCGGCTCCTGCCTGCTGAAACCGACCGATTTCGACGACCCGGCCCTCGACACACTGCTGCCCGCCTGCCACATCGCCGCGCCGGTGCTGAAAAGCTGGCCGGGGCTGCATCTGCCCTTCCTGCGCCCGCTGTCGCGACTCCTGTCGCGGGGGCGCCGCAGCCTGTTTCTGTACGGCGGGCGCTGGATGGCGCAGCCGGCCTTCCCAGCCTCGATGCGGCCGAGCGGCCTGTTCGGGCTCAGCTCCAATCAACAGCTGATGACCGTGTGCGCGCGCGAGCGCATCGACGTGGACGACTATGTTTTTTTCCGCCCGACTCAGAGCGAGGCGGTGCTGCTCGGCTTCGGCGATCTGATCGCCGAGCGCAACGGCGTGATCGAGGCGCGCTGGCCGGTGCTGCAGAACTGAAAGTGAGTGAGACACAATGCGTGGAACAACAATAAAAAAATGGTGCGCGGCGACAGCGCTGCTTCTGCTCGTCTGCGCCGCGGTGGTGTATGCCGCCGTCTACCTGTCGCAGCCGAAATACAGCGGTGAGATTTCACTGCGCGGACTGGAGCGGCCGGTTCAGATCCGCTTCGACGATCACGCGCGCCCCTATGTGCGCGCGCAGAGCCTGGACGATGTGCTCTTCGCCGAGGGCTACCTGCACGGCAGCGAGCGCCTCTGGCAGATGGAGCTGCTGCGCCGCGCCGGCCGCGGCCGCCTGGCGGAGCTGTTCGGCGAGTCCATGCTGGAGACGGACCGCGAGCTTTGGCGCATGCGCGTGCCGATGATCGCGCAGACGCTGCAGCAAAATGCCAGCGCGCGCTTCCTGCAACTGGTGGATGCCTATGTGCGCGGCGTCAACGGTGCGCTGGAGCGCTATGCGCTGGTGCCGCCGGAGTTTCTGCTGCTGGGGCACAGCCCCGAGCCCTGGCGGCGCGAGGATGTGTTTGCGGTGGGCGCCCTGATGGGGCTGCAGAGCGGCAACAACTACCGCCAGGAAATCGTCCGCCTGGCGCTGCGGGAAAAGGTCGGCGACGCGCTCGCGGCGGTGTTTCTGCCGGACGATGGCGAGCAGGTGGACTTCCCCTATATTTTCGACCGGCACACGTCGGGCGGCGACAGGCTCGTCGGGCTGCTGCGGCGTCTCGACAGCGTGAGCGCGGCGGAGACGCCGCTGATGCCGCGCCTCGCCTTCGGCAGCAACGGCTGGGTGGTGGCGCCGCGGCGCAGTGCCAGCGGCCGCGCCCTGTTCGCGTTCGACTCCCACGATGCCCTGGGTCTGCCCAACCTCTTCTACGAGGTGCACCTGTTCTTCGGCGCGCGCCAGCTGCGCGGCTGGTCGGTGCCGGGCCTGCCGGGAGTGATCAACGGCTTCAACGAGCGCATCGCCTGGGGCTTCACCAATATCGGCGACACCCAGGACCTGTTCGTGGAGCTGCGCTCGGAGGAGGACCCGCTGCAGTTCCGCGACGGCGAGCAGTGGTACCGGGCCGCGGTGGAAGAGGTGCAGATACCGGTGCGCGGGCGCCCGGAGCCGGAGCGGCTGCGCCTGATCACCACCCGCAACGGCGCGCTGATCAGCGAGTCCCCGCCGCTGTCGCTGGCCTGGACCATGCACCGGCTCGACGGCCACTCCCTCGAGTCCATTCTCGACCTGAACCTGGCGCAGAACTGGCAGGAGTTCACCTCGGCGCTCGACGCCTACCCCGGGCCGACCCTGAACGCCACCTACGCCGACGTGGACGGCAATATCGGCTTCCGCACCGCCGGCCTGATCCCCGAGCGCGCCCGCGGCGAGGGGCTGGAACCGCTGGCGGGGCACGAGGCGCAGAACCGCTGGCGCGGGCTGGTGCCGGCGGCGCAGATGCCCGAGATCTACAACCCGCCCCAGGGCTATCTGGCGGCGGCCAATGCGCGGGTGAATCCGCGCGGCCTGGGGCCGCTGGTGTCCGCGGACAACGCCACCCGCTACCGTATAGAGCGCATACAGCAGCAGCTGGCGTCCCGCGACCATCTGACCCTCGAGGATATGCGCCGGCTGCAGTTCGACTGGTACGACGGCCAGGCCTCGCTGCTGTTGCCGGCGCTGCTGGCGGAGGTGCGCGAAGCCGGGCTGGACGCCACCGAGCGCGCGGCGCTGGCGCAGTTGCGGTGTTGGCAGGCGCAACCGGTGGCGGAGCGCGACCTGGGCGCACCGCTGGTGTTCCAGCTCTGGTACCGGGCGCTGGCGCGCAGCGTTTTCCAGCCCCGCCTCGGCGAGGATCTGAGCCGGCAGCTGTTCAAACACAACTACCTGCTCAACCACGGGCTCGACCGGCTGATACTGCGCGAGCGGAATTCCGCCTGGTGGCGCGGCGAGCGCAGTGCGCTGATCACCGCCGCGCTGCGCGCCGCGGTGGCGCAGGTGCGCGAGGTGCAGGGGGAAGCGGTGCGCGACTGGCGCCTCGGCGCCCAGCACCGCCTGACCCTGCGCCACGAACTGAGCGGCGCGGTGCCGCTGCTGGGGCTACTGCTCGACAGCGGTGTGCACCCCTGGGGCGGCAGCACCGCGACGGTCGGCCGCGCCAGCTACCGCTACGACCGCAGCCTGGATGTGACCATGGGGGCGACGGTGCGGGTGGTGGCGGAGATGGGCGATCGGCCCCGGGTGCAGGCGGTGATTCCGGGTGGGCAGAGCGGCCACCCGCTCGGCAACCACTACCTGGATCAGTTGTCGCCCTGGTTGCGCGGTGAATTGTTGCCGCTCGCGGACGATCCGGATGGCGACGGGCTGCGCCGCCTGACGCTGACTCCGTCGCCCGTTGCAGGGCGCTGACAGGGCGGCTATTGCGAATCGCCGTGAACCGGAAGCGGTTCACGGCGGGTGAAATAGCGGCGGTTACTGCTGTTCCAGTTCCGCCAGTATCAGCTCGCGAATCACCGGCACCGGCGCGCTGCCGTAGCTGAGGAATTTCTCGTGAAATGCCTTCAGGCTGAAGTCCTCCCCGAGTTTCCGCTTTATCTCGTCGCGCAGCGCGAGAATATCCATATAGCCGGCGAAGTAGCTGGTCAGCTGCACCTGGCTTAAAGTGGCGCGGCGCCACTTGCCCCTGGCTTCGGCTTCCTGCTGGAAGGCGTCGCGCACCATCAATTCCATGGCCCGGTCCTCGCCTATGCCCTTTACCTGTATCTCGTAGTCGAGAATGGTGTTGGTCACGGTGCGCAGATTCCACTTGTAGTACATCAGCCACAGCTCCGGGGAAAAGTCGCCGTAGCCCGCCTCCAGCATCATGCGCTCGGTGTAGACGGCCCAGCCCTCGATCATGGCGCCGTTGCCGAGAATACTCTTGATCAGGCTCGGCGATTTGTTCGCGTACACCAGCTGGGTGTAGTGGCCGGGGATGGCCTCGTGGATATTCAGTATCTGCATCAGGTAGCTGTTGTACTCGCGCAGGAGGCTTTCGGCGCGCTCGTCGCTGAACTCCTCGATCGGCATCACGTTGTAATAGGTGTTGGCGCCCTTGTCGTAGGGGCCCGGCGCGTTGATCGAGGCCACTGAGAAGCCGCGCATATAGGGCGGTGTGGTGCGCACGACCAGGGGTTTGTCCTTATCCAGGGTCAGCAGGTCGTGCTCGGTGACGAAGGCGGCCAGTTCCGGAATCTGCTTTTCCACTTCCGCCTTGAAGGTCTCTTTGGTGGCGTGGTGCTCGGACAGCTTGTCCAGCACCTTCGAGATCCTGTCGAGCCGGTCCTGCGGCGGCCGCTCGCCGGGGAAATATTTTGGCCACAGTTTGTCCGCCAGTTCGGTCATCTTGTCGTGCAGCCTGGCTTTTTCCTGCAGTGCGCGCTGGTATAGCTCCGCGGCGGTCATGCCGATCTGGATGTCGTATTGGAATTTCTCCTCGTACAGTGCCTCGCCGATGCGGAAGTCCCGGTACTTCTGTGTTTTATCCAGCGTCGCGCGCCTGTCCTGCAGGAAGGCGATGTAGTCCCGAATGGCTTTGCGGGTGTTTTCCAGGCGCTGTGTGAACTGCGCTTTTTCTTCGTCGCCGAGCCCGCTCGCGGCAAGCTTTTGCTGCAGTTCTTCGCCGAACACGCTGAGCGCGCCCTCGTTTTGCTGGATCGCCAGCGCCAGCTGCGGGGCCGCCGGTGTGCGCAGGGATTCCGCGGCGGCCTGGTAGTAGGCCGGCACCTTTTCCATGCGCTTGCTGAAAGTGCGCAGGCGCTCATCCAGCGGTGCATACTCGGTGTTCAATATCAGGGCGAACGCGTGGGAGATGTTGTACTCGGCGGGGTTCCACTGGTGGGACTTGAACTTGGTGATTTCCCACTCGATACGCGACAGGAAGTTTTGTATCAGCGCCAGGTCGCTGCTGGCGTTTGCGTCCAGCTGGCGGCTGTCCAGGTTGGCGAACTTGCGGCTGTAGGTTTGGGCGAAGTTGAGAAGGCGTTTGCGGTAGGCGTCGTCCGGCACCTGCAACTGGTCCGCCACCTTGTAGTAGCCCTCGCGCAGGGCCCAGGATGGGAACAGCTGCCAGAGCTCGGCGACCATCTGCTCGCTGAGCTGTTGAAACGCCTGCTGTTCCGCGGCGCGGGTTTCTGCGGGGGCGCCGACCGGCTCTCGGGGCGTGTTTGCCTTCTCCGGCGCCTGCCGTTCACAGGCGCCGAGGGCCAGCAGCAGTGCCAGTACGGGGATGGTCGATCTCATGGCGGTCCTCGGTGGTGGATATCAGGGGGTTTCAAGGTATCGCAGGCGCGGAGAATGCACAAAGTCGCCGCGCTTCCGGCGGCCGGTGAGTGGCGAATATTCGGCCGGCGATTGCATGTGTCATTTTTAGCACTCTGTCCCATTCGGCGACGGGGAAACCGGATAAAATGCGTTTTTGGCCGGTGTGCTTGTTTCCTCGGGGGGCGGCGGTTAGAGTGGGCCCAGCTCAAAAGTGTCCATAATAAACAAAGATTTTTGAGGACTGACCCATGACCGAACTCGCCCAACAACAATGTGAAGCCTGTCGCGCCGACGCACCGCTGGTAAGTGATGAAGAACTCCCCGAGCTGCTGCGGCAGATCCCCGACTGGACGCCGGTGACCCGCGACGGAATCATGCAGCTTGAGCGTGTGTTCAAGTTCCGCAACTTCAAGCAGGCCCTGGCGTTCACCAACCGCGTTGGAGCCATCGCGGAAGAGGTCGGCCACCACCCCGCGCTGCTGACCGAGTGGGGCAAGGTCACCGTGACCTGGTGGAGCCACGAGGCCAAGGGGTTGCACAAGAACGACTTCATCATGGCCGCGCGCACCGACCAGCAACTCGAGGCGGAATAGCCGGAGATCTCCCTGGCAGCCCGCCTTTTATGGATTGGCGGCCCCGGCGGGATACTCCCCGGCCGGTGGCCGCACTCTTGGGCGCCCCGGGGCGCCGGGACAGGAATAACACGGGACTGCCATGCTAAGAATGAAGCCGACCTGCGAGCGCTGCGGCGCCTCGCTGGGGCTCACCGATCAGGCCTTTATCTGTTCGTTTGAATGCACTTTCTGCCCGCCCTGTGCGGACCAACTGGAGCAGCGCTGCCCCAACTGCCAGGGGCAACTGGCGCCGCGCCCGACCCGCACCCGCTCACCCACCGAGGGCCCGCCGCAACGCTTCAAGGCCAAGCTGGAAAAGCTGCTGCGCTGAGCGCGCCGCTCGGAAACGAAGGAGGCGGGCGTGTCCGAATGTTTTCCCTCCATGCTGTGGCACGGAAACGGTCAGGCTTTCGCCAATTCGGTCAAGACCGAGGTGGTGATGGAGACTTTGTCTCCGTAGCTGAGCCTGTGGCGGCCCTGCTGCCGGCGGCTATTTGCAGGGCCGCCACGGATTTGGCTACGGAGAAATACTTGGCGGCGGTGGGCGGACACAAGGTCCGTTCCAGCCGCTCCAGGTATTCGCGGCACCGACGGCCCCTACAGATCAAGGGGTGCGGACGGCCCACAGCAGGAATTCGCGGTTGCCGTCGCCGCCTCTGATCGGGCTCTCGATATATTCCCTGACTTCCAGCCCGAGCTCCCGGCACAGGCCGGTGATCTTTTCCCGCACCTGCGGATACAGTTTCGCGTCCCGCACCAGGCCGCCCTTGCCGATATGCTCCGGCCCCACCTCGAACTGCGGCTTGACCAGGCTCAGCAGCTGGCCGCCGGGGCGGAGCAGCGGGGGCAGCTGCGGCAGTATCAGTGTCTGCGAGATAAAGGAGACGTCCATCACTATCGCATCGAAGCCGGCGTCTCCGTAGGGGGCTATGTGGGAGGCCTGCAGGTGGCGGGCGTTGACGCCCTCGAACAGCCGCATGCGCGGATCGTCGCGCAACTTTTGCGCCAGCTGGTCGCGCCCCACGTCCACGCCGACCACCAGCTCGGCACCGCGCTGCAGCAGGCAGTCGCTGAAGCCGCCGGTGGAGCAGCCCACGTCCAGCGCGTGCCAGCCGCGCGGATCCAGTCCGGTGTGATCGAGGATCGCCGCCAGCTTCAGGCCGGCGCGGGACACGAAGCGGTCCTCCGGCAGGGGTTCCACTTCGAGCTGCCAGTCCTCGCCCACGGCCTGGCCGGCCTTGTGCGCCAGCTGCCAGCCGCTGCCGGTGTGCAGCCGTACCCGGCCCGCATCCACCAGCTTCTTGGCGTGGGTGCGGGAATTGGCGAGCTGACGTTGTACTAACAGCAGGTCCAGACGGGTCATGAATGGCACTATAGTTCTAAAGATGTGGTGAGGTAAGCGGCTGCCATGCTAACCTCTGGCCCCTGTTCATTGAAGCGCCAGCCTGGTGAATGCAGGCTAATCTTTACAAAGGAGGTCAGTGGTCGATGGCGAAAAGCGTCCTGGGCAAGTTCAAGATCCGCAAGGGAACCGTATTTCAGGCGCCACTGGAAAACGCCTTCGGCCGTTTGGTCACTCCTTTCGAAGAATTTATCCACCGCCAGAGCAGCAGTGGCATATTGCTGATGATCTGTGCCGTGGCGGCGCTGATCATCGCCAACTCCCCGCTTCAGGACGCCTACAAGCACCTGCTGCATATGCCCGTCAGCCTGAACGCCGGTGACTGGGAGTTTTCCCTCAGCCTGCACCACTGGATCAATGACGGCCTGATGGCGATCTTCTTTCTCCTCGTCGGCCTGGAACTCAAACGCGAGTTCCACGTCGGCGAGCTGTCCGATCTGCGGCAGGCGGTACTGCCGGTCATGGCAGCCATCGGCGGCATGGTGGTGCCGGCGCTGATCTACGCCTCGCTGAATGCGGGCACCGAAGGCGAGCGGGGCTGGGGAATCCCGATGGCGACGGATATCGCCTTTGCCGTCGGCTGTATCGCGCTGCTCGGCAACCGCGTGCCCCGCGCGGTGGTGACCTTCCTGGTGGCGCTGGCCATCGTCGACGACCTGGGTGCTATCCTGGTGATTGCCATCTGGTACACCGAGAGCCTGAACCTGTCCGCGCTGATGGCCGCCGGCGCGCTGGTGGTGATTATGTGGCTGCTGAAGGCCGCCGGCGTGCGCCGCTCACCCGCCTATGTGTTTGTTGGCGTACTGCTCTGGTACGAGTTCTACCAGGCCGGCGTCCACGCGACCCTGGCCGGCGTCATCACCGCGATGGCGCTGCCGGCGAAGCCGAAGTACGACCCGGTGGCATTCAGCACCTTCGTGAAGGACGTTATCCGCAGTTTCGACCGCAGTTTCCGTCCCGGCGACAATATCATCGCCAACGATGCGCTGCGCGCGCGGGTCATGGCGCTCGGCAACGGCGTCAACCTGGCGCAGTCGCCGCTGCAGCGTATGGAGACGCGCCTGCATATCCCGGTGGCCTTCCTGGTAGTGCCGATTTTTGCGCTGGCCAACGCCGGCATTCCGATCGACAGCTTCACCAGCACCAGCGCGGTGCTCAATCCGGTGACACTGGGCGTGATCTTGGGCCTGGTGGTGGGCAAGGTGATCGGTATCGTCGGCGCCACCTGGCTGGGTTGGAAGCTGGGGCTCGGCAAGCTGCCCACCGCGGCTACCTTCCACCATATCATCGGCGTGGCGCTGCTCGGCGGTATCGGTTTCACCATGTCCATCTTTATTTCTGAACTGGCGTTTGCCGGCAAGACAGAGCTGCTGGTGCAGGCGAAGGCGGGTGTGTTGCTGGCCTCGGTGATTGCCGGCGTCGCCGGCTTCCTGGTATTGAGCCGGGCGCCGGTATCCGATGAATTCGACATGGCGGATGCGCAGCACCCGGCCGCCGAGGCGGTGGAGGTGCAGGAGGCCGCCGAGCGGGCCGCGACTGAAAAGCGCGACCGCCCCGCTAGCGAAGGCTGAGCGCCACTACCGCAGCGATCGCCACCCAGGCGGAGGCGGCGCACAGTTGCTGCAGCCGCCGCGGGGCTCTGCTGAGGATACCGGAACCGAACACGATACCGGCGCAGAGCCCGAGGAAAATCAAACTGGTGAGGCCGTGGCCCGGGGGCTCGCCAGCGCCGTACAGGAGCGGCGGCCAGAAGGTAATGGCCAGGCACACCAGCAGCGCGGCGGCAAAGGTGACGATACGGAGCCGGTTCACGGCGGTGCCTCCATGGTTTACGAATCGCTCCCCGGCTCGGGCGCCGCTTCGCGGCGGTCCATGTCCTCGGTGATCTCCAGCCACAGCGCGTTGACGATGGCGAAGGCGCAGGCCAGCAGTACACCCAGTATCCAAGCGAAATACCACACGGTTGATTTTCCTCTGTGCCCGCTCAGTAGCTGCTGCGGGAATTCTCCTCGATAAACTCCTTGCTCACCCGCCCCCGCATGCGCCGGTAGCACCAGGCGGTGTACAGCAAAATGATCGGCATGAACACCACCGCCGCCGCGAGCATCAGGCCCAGGGTCAGTTCGCTGGAGGTCGCGTCCCAGAGTGTCAGGCTCATATCGGGGTTGCGCGAGGAGGGCATGATAAACGGGAAGAGGGCGACGGCCGCGGTCAGGATGATGCCTGTCACACAGAGCGCGCTGGCGGCGAACACCAGGTTGTGCTCCCGCCGGCTCAACCACCAGGTGGTCGCGGCGCTCGCGATCGTCAGCAGCGGAATGCACCACAGCGCCGGCAGCCTGTGGAAGTTGGCCTGCCAGCCGCCATTGCCCGTCGCGACCGATTTCATCAGCGGCGTCAGCACCTCGTTGACCGGTTTGCTCTGCACGATATGCAGGCCGTCCACGCCCAGCAGCAGCCAGATACCGGCGAGCAGGAACAGCGCCGTGACAGCGCAGGCGGCGATCTCGGTCGCGGTGCGGGCACGGGCCAGCAGCAGGCCCTGGGTCTTCAGCTGTAGCCAGGCGCCGCCGTGCATCGCCAGCATCGCAACCGCCAGCAGGCCGCAGATCAGCGCAAACGGCGACAGCAGCTGCCAGAAGGTGCCGTGGTAGCTGGGGCGCAGGACCGGGTCCAGTTCAAACGGCAGCCCCAGGAAGAGGTTGCCGAAGGCCACGCCGAAAATCAGCGCCGGCACCAGGCTGCCGATGGTCAGGCCCCAGTCCCAGGCGTCGCGCCAGCGGGGATCCTCGATTTTTGAGCGGTAGTCGAATCCCACCGGGCGCAGCAGCAGCGCCAGCAGCGCGATGACCAGCGCCGCGTAGAGGCCGGAGAAGGCGGCCGCATAGACCATCGGCCAGGCGGCGAAGATGGCGCCGGCGGCGGTGACCAGCCACACCTGGTTGCCCTCCCAGTGGGGGCCGACGGTGTTGATCATCACGCGCCGCTCTATATCGGTGTGGCCGATTACCCGCAGCAGCATACCCACACCCATGTCGAAGCCGTCGGTCAGCGCGAAGCCGATAATCAAAACCCCGATCAGCCCCCACCAGATCAGTTTCAGCGTTTCATAGTCCACGGCTAGCTCCCGGCTTTCTGCGCGGCCAGTTCGAAGTGGTATTTACCGGTACCGAGGCTGGACGGCCCCAGGCGCGTAAAGCGCACCATCAGGTATACCTCCACCACCGCCAGGAAGGTGTAGAAGGCGACGATCGCCGTCAGGCTGCCGATCACCTGGTCGCGGCTGATGGCGGATGCGGATAGGAAGGTGGGCAGTACCTCGGCGATGGACCAGGGCTGGCGACCGTACTCCGCCACTATCCAGCCGCACTCGGCGGCGATCCACGGCAGCGGCAGGGACCAGAGGCAAATACGCAGCAGCGTGCGGCTGGCCGCGGCCCGATGCCGCGCCGACTGGATAAAGGCGGCGGTAAATACCCCCAGCATCAGGAAGCCACAGCCGACCATGACGCGGAAGGTCCAGAAGAGCGGCGCCACCCGCGGTATGGCCCGCTCCGCCGCCATGGCTATCTGTTCGTCGGTGGCATCGGTGACCTCCTGCGTATAGCGCTTCAGCAGCAGCGCGTACCCCATGTCCTCCCAGTACTGGGCGAAGCTGGCGCGGGTGTCCTCGCTGCTGTCGCCGGCGCGCAGCTTCTGCAGCTGCTCGTAGGCGACGATGCCGTTGCGGATGCGGGTCTCGTATTCCGGGATCAGCTTGTCGAAGCCGATCACCGGCTCGTCCAGGGAACGGGTCGCGATCAGGCCCAGTGCCCAGGGAATCTTGATGGCGTAGTGGTTGGTTTTCTGCTCCTGGTCCGGGATCGCGAACAGGGTGAAGGACGCCGGCGGCTTCTGGGTTTCCCACTCCGCCTCTATCGCGGCCAGCTTGGTTTTCTGTACGTCGCCCACCGTATAGCCGCTCTCGTCGCCGAGTACTATGACCGACAGTATCGATGCCAGCCCAAAGCTGGCGGCGATGGCGAAGGAGCGCCGCGCAAAGGGGATATCGCGCTGCTTCAGCAGGTAGTAGGCGGAAATACTCAGCACAAACATGGCGCCGGTGACATAGCCGGCGGCCACCGTGTGCACGAATTTAACCTGTGCCACCGGGTTGAACAGCACGTCGGCGAAGCTGGTGAGCTCCATACGCATGGTTTCGTAATTGAATTCGGCGCCCACCGGGTTCTGCATCCAGCCGTTGGCGATCAGTATCCACAGCGCGGACAGGTTCGAGCCGATGGCCACCAGCCAGGTCACGATCAGATGCTGGACTTTGGTCAGCCGCTCCCAGCCGAAAAAGAACAGGCCGATAAAGGTGGATTCCAGGAAGAAGGCCATCAGGCCCTCGATCGCCAGCGGCACACCGAAAATGTCCCCCACATAGTGGGAGTAGTAGCTCCAGTTGGTGCCGAACTGGAATTCCAGCGTGAGGCCGGTGGTGACGCCGAGGGCGAAGTTGATACCGAACAGCTTGCCCCAAAACTTGGTCATGTCGCGGTATATCTCGCGCCCGGACATCACATAGCAGGATTCCATGATCGCGAGAATAAACGACAGGCCGAGCGTCAGCGGTACGAACAGAAAGTGGTACATGGCCGAGAGGCCGAACTGCAGGCGGGATAGGTTGACAACGGTTTCGTCTATCACTTAACGCTCCTCGTCCGCGCTCGAAGTTGGTTTCGCATCCGCGACCCGCGATTGTTCCCCTGATCCGGCGGCGCCGGTTACTTCCCGCTCGGTGGGGCTGAAGAAGTGGAGCTTGAGCAGGAACAGGATCGCTAGCTTGATCACAAGCACCGCGCCCAGCTCTATCAGCAGGCGCCGATCGCCCAGAGTCATTGCCGGATTCCTTCCGTGAAATTCGTCAATTAACCAGTCTTGCAGGTGATAGCGGCGAATTACAGGGATTCGCCGGGTCGCGGGCAAAAACTGGCGCGGGAGCTTCCCTAGGTGAACTGCTTGACCAGCAGCTGCATGCGCTCGTAGTGGCTGCCTTTCCAGTAGACGCGCAGGCAGTTGCGGCACTGGATGAATTCGTCGAAATAGCGCTCGGTGTTCTCCGGCAGCAGGGATCGGATCTCCTCCTTGCGCACTCTTTGCAGAGCGCCGTTACAGGCGATACAGCGGGAAAAGGGTCTGATACTGCGCTCGAGTTGCAGCCGCCGGATCACCTCCGCCGCCTGCTGGCGCGGCCGGGTGGCGCGCACATAGTAGCCGCGCTGCAACTGCCTGCGCTTCAACAGGCCCAGGTCCCGGGTCAACAGTATGCGCCGCTGCCCGACGGAAATACGCAGTAGCGTGTCGTCGTGATAGTCGCCGCGGAAGAGGCTGTCGAATCCCAGCATGCGCAGATAGCGCGCCAGGCGGCCCAGGTGGCAGTCGAGCACGAAGCGGGTCACCCGCAGCGGGTGCGGGCGCAGGCGGGTGACGCCAGAGACGTCCAGAGACTCGAATACCGGGTAGACGCTGACGCGGTCGCCGTCGCGCAGCCGGTAATCGAAGTCCACCGATTCCCCATTCACCAGGATCAGGTCCACTTCCGTATGCGGCACGCCGATATTCTCTATGGCGTCCTTCACCGAGCCCGGCGGCGCAGTGTCCCGGACGATATCGCGCTGGCGCCTGTGGCGCGGCAGGAAGTCGTTCAGTTCCCGGTAGAAGCGGAAGGTGATGCGGGACGGCATGGCGGGTCAATGGCCGGCAATGTGTATAACCGCTATAGTAGCCGCCGATCCGAGAATCCAACGCGTCTCTCAATCACAACACAATCACAACGACAGCGAATAAGGAACGGGAATCATGCCGGTGCGAGCGATGTCCAGACTGTTATCGGTGGCTGCCATATTGCTGGCCCTCGGGGCCTGCGGCGGCGAGAAAGCGGAAACCGCCGGCGAGGCGGCGGTGGATACAGAGGTTCAGGAACAGGTGCAAGCGGCCGATACCGGGGCGGTGGATATGGATCGGGTGGCGCGGGAATATGTGAAGCTGGTGCTGGAACTGGGCAATCACGACGACAGCTATGTGGATGCCTACTACGGGCCGCAGGCGTGGCGAGACGAGGCGGCGGCGAGCGAGGCGACACCCGCGGCGCTGGCTCAGCGTGCGGCGGAGCTGATGCAGCAGCTGCCGGAGGAGATAGCCGCGGACGGCGCCATCGAAAACCTGCGCGCCCACTACCTGAAGACCCAACTGCGCGCGGTGCACGCCCATGCGCAGAGCCTGGCCGGGGGCGGCGAGCGCAGCTTCGAGCGCGAGGCGCGGCTTCTCTACGACACCCAGCCGCCGAAGCGGGATTTCGCCGAGTTCGAGCCGGTACTCGCCGAGCTGGACGAACTGCTGCCAGGCAGTGAGCCGCTGCACCGGCGGGTGCAGGCGTTCAGGAAGCAGTTCGAAATACCCGCGGACAAGCTCGAAGCCGTGTTCGACGCCGCCATCGATGCCTGTCGCGAGCGCACCAAGCAGTACATCCAGCTGCCGGAGGGCGAAAACTTCGTCCTCGAGTATGTCACCGACAAACCCTGGAGCGGCTACAACTGGTACCAGGGCAAGGCGCAGAGCCTGATCCAGCTCAATACCGAGCTGCCGGTCATGATCGACCGCGCCATCGATCTCGGCTGTCACGAAGGCTACCCGGGCCACCACACCTATAACGCGCTGCTGGAAGACGAACTGGTGAACAAGCGCGGCTGGGTCGAGTACAGCGTCTACCCCCTGTTCAGCCCCCAGTCCCTGATCGCAGAGGGCAGCGCCAACTACGGTATCGACCTGGCGTTTCCCGGCGAGGAGAAAACCCGCTTCGAAAGGGAGGTGCTCTATCCACTCGCGGGCCTGGATCCGGCCAATGCGGAGAAATACGATCGCGTACTGGACCTGATCGCCAAACTGGGCTTCGCCGGCAACGAGATAGCGCGCCAGTATATCGACGGCGAGATAGACGGCGACGAGGTGGTCGAACTCTTTCAAAGGTACACGCTGATGAGCCCGGAGAAGGCCGCGCAGCGCAAGCGCTTTGTGGATGCCTACGGCGCCTACGTCATCAACTACAACTGGGGCAAACAGCTGGTCAGGGAATATGTGGAGGCCGGTGCGGATACGCAGGACGAGCGCTGGCGGCGCTTCGCCAGGCTGCTTTCCTCGCCGCGCCTGCCTTCGTCGCTGAACTGGTAGGAGCTGACCATGGACTACAAGGCCGCCCGCGACTACCTGCTCTCGCGCCCCGAGGCGGTGGAGGATTTCCCCTTCGGCCCGGATGTGGCGGTGTTCAAGATCAAGGGCAAGATGTTCGCCACCCTCGGCGTCGAAGACGGGGTGGCGCGCACCAATCTCAAATGCGACCCGGACGAGGCCCAGGCGCTCCGCGACATATTTCCCGGCGTGCTGCCCGGATACCATATGAACAAGAAGCACTGGAATACCGTGCTGCTGGACGGCAGCGTGCCGGAGTACGAAATAGAGCGGATGATGGACAGGTCCTACGGGCTGGTGGTCAAGGGGCTGCGCAAGGTGGAGCGCGAGGCGCTGGAGTTGGCCTATGGGGCTGATACCATATACCGCTGACAGGCCCCCTATTTGGATTTGGACATTGGTTCAGGAGAGTTTGTGAACGAATTTATAGTCGAAGTAACGGCGCAGAACGCCCAGCAGATATTGATAGAAGAGTCCATGAAGCGCCCGGTGCTGGTGGACTTCTGGGCCGACTGGTGCGAGCCGTGCAAGCAGCTGATGCCGGTATTGGAGAAACTGGCCAACGAATACGCGGGCCAGTTCCTGCTCGCCAAGGTGAATGCAGACAGCGAGCAGATGCTGGCGGCGCAGCTGGGGGTGCGCAGCCTGCCGACGGTGCTGGTGCTGAAAGAGGGCCAGCCGGTGGACGGCTTTGCCGGCGCCCAGCCGGAGAAGCAGATCCGCGAGATGCTCGATAAGTACCTGCCCAAGCCCTGTGATATCAAACTGCAGCAGGCCCAGGCGCTGGTGGCGGAGGGCAAGCTGGACGAGGCGCTGCCGCTGCTGCGCCAGGCCTATGCGGAATCCGAGGAGCGCGCCGACATCGCCAAGCAGCTGGCGGCGGTACTGCTGGAGCAGAATCGGGTGCCGGAGGCGGAAACCGTGCTCGGCAAGATACTGCTGGCCGATCAGGACGGCGACTACCAGAAGCTGATGGCGCAGCTGGAACTGAAGCAGCAGGCCGCGGATTCGCCGGAGATCAAAGCGCTGCAACAGGCTCTGGAACAGAACCCGCAGGACTACGATTCCGCCTACAAGCTGGCGGTGCAGTACAGCCAGGCCAACCGCCACCAGGAGGCGCTGGAATTGCTGCTGGATGTTCTGCGCAAGGATATCAACTTCGCCGACGGCGCGGCCAAGCAGGCCTATCTGGACATCGTCAAGAGCCTCGGCGCCGGCGACCCGTTGGCGGCTCAGTACCAGCGCAAGCTGATGACATTGCTCTACTAGTAGAAGCTGTTTCATAACTACTACACGGGCGCCTGGCGGCGTCCGGCGGTGCTCGGCATCCCCATGTACTACTTGTACACTGCGGTGCCTCCGCTCCGGCGGCCACCACCAGTCACCCGCTCGCTACGGTAACCATTTATGTAGGAGCGGCCCATGGCCGCGATCGATATCCGGAAATACGCTGAACCCTGATCGCGGCCGTGGGCCGCTCCTACAAGGGGCGAGGAGAAACTGTGTACAAACTCTGCGTCTATATTCCCGAATCCCACCTGGAGCCGGTCAAGCGGGCCCTGTTCGCCGCCGGCGCCGGGCGCATCGGCGACTACGACTGCTGTTGCTGGCAGGTGTTGGGCACGGGGCAGTTCCGCCCGCTGGAGGGCAGCCAGCCGTTTATCGGCCAGGCCGGCGAGGTGGAGCGGGTGGCGGAATACCGGGTGGAGATGGTGTGTGCCGACGAACGCGTGGACGCGGTCCTGGCGGCGCTGCGACAGGCCCACCCCTACGAGGAGCCGGCCTTCGATCTGTGGCGGCTGGACGAGCGCTGCAGCCCGGACAAAAAATAGCCCTGCGCCTACAGTTCGTCGAGGGCCCGCTGCCTCTCTATGGCCCGCTCCTGCAGCGCTTTGGCGTCCTCGATCAGCTGCGGTATCCGCTCTGTGGAAATGGTCGTCGGTAACGGCGGGGCTATCACCTCGGGCTCAGTGCCGCCAACGGCTTCGGTCGGCTCGGTTTCCAGCGCCGGCAGTGTGTTCAGTGGCCTGATTTGGTGCCGCTGTACCTCGCGCTCGCGGCCCTCGGGCACCTTGTCCGAGAAGTGCCAGTTGCCATCCGCGTCCCGCCACTTGTAGACACTGTTCCCCTGCTTCTTAGGCGCTTCGCCGCCCGATGTGGTCAGATCCGAGAGCCGCTCCCCGGATGCCCGCCCCCCGGACTCGAGTACCCGCCAGATGCTCTCCGACTGCTGTTTTACGCCGTGCAGGGTCTGCTCCGCCGGCAGCCAGTCGCGGGGCGACATGATCGGCTCGCCGTCCGGTCCCGGCAGAAGCATCGGCAGGCCCGCGCCGACCAGCAGCAGCGTGATCAGCAGGCTGATGTATTTCACAAGAATTCCCTCTCTTTAATTTTCGTGCGGGCCTTGCCCGCTCACAGCTTGCGCTGAATCACGCCGCGGTGCAGCGGAAAGCGGCCCGCCTTGCGGTCCTCGAAATAGTGCACCAGCGTCTGCCGCATGATCGGGAAGGCGATCTCGTCCCACGGGATCTCCTCCTCGCGGAAGAGTTCCACCTCGAGCGACTCCGGCCCCGGGCCGAAATCGGTGTCGGTCAGCTCGCCGCGGTACATCAGGTAGACCTGGTTGATATGCGGAATGTCGTAGACGGTATAGAGGTCGTCCACGCGCAGATTGGCCCGCGCCTCCTCCCAGGATTCGCGCAGTGCACCCTCCTCGCTGGTCTCGCCGTTTTCCATAAAACCGGCCGGCAGGGTCCACAGGCCCAGGCGCGGTTCTATGGCGCGCTTGCACAGCAGCACCCGGTCGTCGAGATAGGGCAGGGTGCCGACGATCACACGCGGATTGATGTAGTGGATGGCGCCGCAGCTGCCGCACAGGTGGCGCGGGCGGTCGTCGCCTTCGGGAATGGAAAAAGTGACGGCATCGCTGCCGCAGTGACTGCAGAATTTCATCGCGCCAGTATACCCGCGGTGGCCCCGAGCGCCAGCGCGCCCTTGAGCCGTGCCTATAGTTGATAAAGGAGTGGCTTTGCGAAGGGCAATGGTTGTACTGCCATGGCGCGTTTTCTTGTGTTCGGGCTGTCGCTGTTTGTGCTGGTCGCCTGCGGGGACAAAGGCGGCGAGCCGTCGGCGCCACCGCCGCCGCCGGTGGAGGTGCTGTCGGTCAGGGAGCAGCCGGTCATTCCCCGCTATGAATATGTCGGCAGGGTCGAGGCCACCGATGAGTACAAGGTGCGCCCGCGGGTGGAGGGCTATATCCAGAGCCGCCATTTCACCGAGGGCGATATGGTGGAAAAAGGCCAGCTGTTGTTCGAAATAGACCCGCGCCCGTTTCTCGCCGCGCTGGACAACCAGCGCGCCAATCTGCACCAGATGGAGGCGGCGCTGCGGGTGGCGGAACGCAACTACCGCCGCGGGCGCCAGTTGGTGGCCAGCGGCGCCATCAGCCAGGTGCAGATGGACGAGTTGATGGGGAATTTCGAGGAGGCGAAGTCCCGCGTCGAGGCGGCGCAGGCGGATGTGGAGAGCGCCGAGCTGAACCTCTCCTACACGGAGATCTTTGCGCCGCTGAGCGGCCGCATCGGCCGCACCGAGTACACCGAGGGCTCGCTGGTCGGCCCTCAGTCGGAGCCGCTCACCACCATCGTCAAGATGGACCCCATCTATGTGCTGTTCGAAGTGCCGGAGGACCGGCTCTTCTCCGTTCAGGTGGAGCAACAGCGGCGCCGCGAGCGGGGCATGGCCCCGGTGCGGCGCGACATCCGCATCGAGCAGCCGGACGGCACCTTCTACCCCCACCGCGGCACCATCGTATTCGTCGACAACCAGATAGACCCGAACACCGGCTCCGTCGCGGTGCGCGCGCGCTTCCCGAATCCGGACCAGCTGCTGGTGCAGGGGCAGTATGCGCGCATCTCGATACGGGTGTTCAGCGGCGCCGACGCGATCAGGCCGCTGGTGCCGCAGTCCGCGGTCATGGAGGACATGCAGGGGCGCTATGTCTATGTGCTGGGCGAGGGCAATGTGGCGGTGAAACGCTACCTGACGCTGGGGCAGCGCGAGGGCGAGTTGTGGGCGGTGCACAAGGGGCTTGAGGCCGGCGAGACGGTGATCGTCAACGGCCTGCAGCGGGTGGTGGCGGACAAGCCGGTAACGCCGCAGAACACGCCGCGCAATCCCTATGATTCGTCGGCACCGGAGCCGCCACCGGCGGAGGGTGAGCCGCCGGTCAGCGCCGCTGACGGCCGCGACGGGGGTTCCGGTGCGGATGACGGACCGCGGTATGGTGGGGCGCGGGATGACAGCAAGTAATCTCTCCCGCCGGCCAGGCGGTGCGGTGCGTCCATGATCAGCGCCTTCTGTATCCGGCGGCCGCGCTTCGCCTTCGTCATCTCGATATTAATTACGCTGGCGGGGCTCCTGTCCATGCCGCTGTTGCCGGTGGCCCAGTTCCCGGAAATCACTCCGGCGACCATCAGCGTGACCACCAGCTATACCGGCGCCAGCGCCGAGGTGATGCGCGACAGTGTGGCGGTGCCGATCGAGTCCCAGATCAACGGCGTGGAGGGCATGGATTACATGTCCTCCACCAGTGGCAACGATGGCTCTTACAGCCTGACGGTCACCTTCAAGTCCGGGATCGACGACGACATAGCGCAGGTCAATGTTCAGAACCGGGTCGAGCAGGCGATGCCGTCGCTGCCGGAAGACGTCAAGCGCAACGGCGTCACGGTCAAAAAACAGTCCAACACCCTGCTGCTGGTGGTCAACCTGTTTTCCCCCGGCGGGACTTTCGACGATCTGTTCCTGAACAACTATGCGGAGGTCTATCTGAAAGACGAGCTGGCGCGGATACCCGGTGTCAGCAACGTGACGATATTCGGCTCGCGCGCCTACGCGATGCGGATCTGGCTCAACCCGGACCGTATGGCGTCGCTGGATGTCACCACCAGCGATGTGATCGGCGCGGTGCAGTCGCAGAACCTGCAGGTGGCCGCGGGCCAGTTGGGATCGCCGCCGATCCAGAAGGACCAGCAGTTCCAGTACAACATCATCGCACAGGGGCGCCTGGTCGATGCGCAGGAGTTCGGCGATATCACCATCCGCGCCAAGCCGGATGGGGCCATGGTGAAAGTCAAGGATGTGGCGCGGGTGGAGCTGGGCAGCCAGTCCTACGCCGCCTACGGCCAGCTGGACAACGAGCCGGCGGCGGTGATCGGCATCTACCAGCTGCCGGATGCCAACGCGCTTCAGGTGGCCGAAGGGATCAAGGCCAAGGTGGCGCAGCTCTCCGAGCGCTTCCCGGACGACCTGGAGGCCGGTGTGCTCTATGACACCACCCTGTTCGTCGAGGCCTCGATGCGGGAGGTGGTTGAGACGCTGATCGTCGCACTGCTTCTGGTGATCGCGGTGGTGTTCGTGTTCCTGCAGGACTGGCGCTCGACACTGGTGCCGGCCATCGCGATACCCGTGTCCCTGATCGGCACCTTCGCGCTGATGCTGGCGCTGGGCATGACCATCAACACCATTACGCTGTTCGCATTGATCCTGGCCATCGGTATCGTCGTGGACGACGCGATCATCGTGGTGGAGAACACGCAGCGGCTGATGGGGGAGGGGCTGCAACCGAAGGAGGCGGCGCTGGAATCCATGCGCGAGGTGACCGGCCCGGTGATCGCGACCACCCTGGTGCTGCTGGCGGTTTTCGTGCCGGTGATGCTGATGCCGGGGCTGACCGGAAAGATGTACCAGCAGTTCGCGATGACCATTTCCTTTGCGGTCATCATCTCGTCCATCAATGCGCTGACTCTGAGCCCGGCGCTCTGCGCCAGTGTGTTGAAAGCGGGGGCGGGCGGCGAGGTGGCTGGGGTCAAGGAAAGCGGCGTCTTCGGTCTCTTCAACAGGATCCTGCATCGGGCGACCCATTTCTATATGGGGCTGGTGCGCTTCTGGGTGGGTGTCCCCCTGCTCGGTATCGCGTCCATCGCCGGCCTGTTCCTGCTCTGCTACTGGCTGTTTACCCATGTGCCCACCGGGTTTATTCCCGATGAGGACCAGGGCACCTTTATGCTGCACGTGCAGCTGCCGGACGGCTCCTCTCTGGAGAGGACCGGCCCGGTGGTGGAGCAGGTAACCGATATTTTGCTGCAGGAACCGGGCATGGCCCATGTGACCGGCGTGCCCGGGTATAACATGCTCTCCGGCAGCGTCGCCTCCAACGCGGCGATGATGTTCGCCATTTTGAAACCCTGGGAGGAGCGCACCGCGAAGGAGGATCACCAGTTCGCGATCATGGCGCGGGTGCAGAAGAAATTCGCGGAGATTCAGAACGCCCAGGTGATGGCCTTCGCGATTCCACCGCTGCCCGGTATCGGCACCGTGGGCGGTTTCGAGTTTGTGCTCGAGGACCTGCAGGGGCGCAGCTCCGCCGAGCTGGCACAGGTGATGTACGGCCTGCTCGGTGCCGCCAACCAGAGCCCGCAGATTGCCCAGGCCTTTACCAGCTTCCAGGCCAGCACGCCGCAGCTGCAGCTGGTCCTGAACAAGGACAAGGCCCATGTACTCGGCGTGCCGCTGCCGGAGGTCTACTCAACGCTGCAGACGCTGCTCGGCGGCTACTACATCAACGACTTCAATCTGTACGGCAAGGTGTTCAAGGTCATGGTGCAGGCGGACGCCCAGTTCCGCGACAAGGAGGAGGATCTGGCCGGTTTCTATGTGCGCGCCAAGAGCGGCGGTCTGGTACCGGTGACCTCGGTGGCGGAAATAACGCCGATGGTCGCACCGCAGAACATCACCCGCTATAACCTGTATAACAGCGTCACCATCAACGGCACGCCGGCGCCGGGTTATTCCAGCGGCCAGGCGATGAACACCATGGCGCAGCTGGCCGCGCAGCTGCCGGAGGGCTACGGCTACGAATGGACCGGATCCAGCCTGCAGGAAATCAGTTCCGGCAATATGGCGCCGATTCTGTTCTCCCTGGCGGTGGTGTTCGTCTACCTGTTCCTGGTGGCGCAATACGAGAGCTGGAGTATTCCGCTGGCGGTGATCCTGTGCGTGCCCATCGCGATCGGTGGCGCCATGTTCGCGGTCTGGGTGACCGGCTCGATCAACAACCTCTACACCCAGATCGGCCTGGTACTGCTGATCGGCATGGCGGCCAAGAGCGCGATACTGATCACAGAGTTCGCGTCGGTGGAACGGGACAGGGGCAAGCCGATCGTCGAGGCCGCAGTCAGCGCCACGCGCCTGCGCTTCCGCGCGGTGCTGATGACCGCCATGTCGTTTATTCTCGGCGTGCTGCCGCTGCTTGTGGCCACTGGCGCCGGTGCGGTGAGCCGGGTGTCTCTGGGGCTCGCGGTGTTCGGCGGTATGCTGGCGGCGAGCCTGTTCGCGACGCTGCTGGTGCCGGTCTACTACGCGCTGGTGCAGGGACTGCGCGAGAGAGTCAAGGGCGGCCACAAGCCGGCACTGGAATCGGCCGAGTAGCGCCGACCCGGCGCGGGGCGGATCGGGTGCGAATCGCTCAAAGAGTGATCTATCGGCGCGGGCGCCCGGATTGTGTATGATGGGATCTGTGTCGCGTGCACAACCGCGAGACATCGAGACAGGTTTTTATGCTGGCGAATATTGAAGAGAAAATTTCCCAATTGCGTGCTGATTTGCAGGGAAGAGTGCCTAGAGGCCCGAATCTGCAGGGGCACGCGGCGGTGCTGCTGGCCCTGACCGACGAGCCGGATCCGCAGGTGGTGCTGACCAAGCGCTCCGCCAACCTGTCCACCCACTCCGGCGAGGTGTCGCTGCCCGGTGGTCGCTGGGACGACACCGACCCGTCGCTGGAATACACCGCGCTGCGCGAGGCGGAGGAGGAAATCGGCCTGCCCGCGGACCAGGTGCGCATGCTCGGCCCCCTGTGGCCGCGCAGCACCCGCTGGCAGGTACACGTGACGCCCTGGCTGGGGGTGATCTCCCCGCAGATTCCGCTCAGGCCGAATCCCGGCGAACTGGACGCCGTTTTCCGCGTGCCCCTGTCTTTTTTTCTGGGCGATCCGCGTATCCGCACGGACCGGATTACCATCGACAGGCGCGCCGTCTATCTGCCCGCCTACCTGTATCGCGGCTATGAGATCTGGGGCTTTACCGCTGGTGTATTGACCGAGTTTCTGGTCAAGATCCTCGGCGCCCCGATCGGTCGCCGCGACGATGTGCCGCTGCGGGCGCTGAGCTAAACGCAGACGGCTGCGAGCTTTCTCCAAAAAACCGAGGTTCGCCCCTGCAATTCCTGCGCCGCGCGCGACAGCGGGGGCGCTATACTATCGCCGATTTTTCCCGAGCCTCGCCATGCCCAGACCCAAATCCACCGTCGCCCTGGACGAAGTCCACTGGGGCGCACTGAAAACCCTGTTTCCCTATCTGTTGGAGTTCAGGCGCGCGGTATTTTTTGCGCTGCTGTGCCTGGTGGGCGCCAAGCTGGCCGGTGTCGGCCTGCCGTTTATCCTCAAGCATATCGTCGACGATCTGGACGCGGCCGGCGGCGCGGCCCAGGCGGTCGCGCTGCCGCTGGGCCTGCTGCTCGCCTACGGCGCGGTGCGCTTTTCCAGCACACTGTTCGGCGAGCTGCGCGATACCATTTTCGGCCGCGTGACCGAGCGCGCCCAGCGCCGCGTGGGCCTGGAGGTATTTCAGCACCTGCACAGGCTGGATATGGATTTCCACCTGAACCGCCGCACCGGCGGCCTGTCGCGGGATATCGAGCGCGGCAACGCCGGCATCGGTTTCCTGATGCGCTTTATGGTCTTCAACATAGTGCCGACGCTGGTGGAAATCGCGATGGTGGCCGGACTCTTGTGGTGGAATTACAGCGTTTCGTTTGCGCTGCTGGTGCTGGGTGCGGTGGTGATCTATATCGGTTTTTCCGTGGTGGCGACCGAGTGGCGCACGCGCTTCGTGCGCGAACTGAACCAGGCGGAGTCCCAGAGCAGCAGCCGCGCGGTGGACAGCCTGCTGAATTACGAGACGGTCAAGTATTTCGGCAACGAGCGGCACGAGGCGGATCACTACGACCGCGAGCTGGCGTTGTGGGAGCAGGCGCGGCGCAAGAACCGCCTGTCGCTGTTCGGCCTCAATGCCGGCCAGGCGCTGATTATCGCCGCCGCCATGTGCGGCGCCATGATCCTGGCCGCGGTCGGCGTCACCAGGGGGCAGATGACCATCGGCGACTTCGTGCTGATCAACGCCTTTATGATGCAGATCTTTATTCCGCTCAATTTCCTCGGCTTCGTCTACCGGGAAATGAAAGGCGCGCTGGCCAATATCGAGAAGATGTTCTCGCTGCTGACGGTGCAGCCGGCGGTGCGGGACCCTGCCGATGCGGCGGAGCTGGAGGTGCGGGAGGGGCGCATCGAACTCGATCGGGTGCACTTCGGCTACCGCGAGGATCGCGAGATTCTCAGGGGCGTCAGCTTTGTGGTGGCGCCGCGGCAGAAGGTCGCCATCGTCGGCGCCAGCGGCGCGGGCAAGTCGACGCTGTTCAAGCTGCTGTTCCGCTTCTACGACGTTTCCGCCGGCTGCATCCTGATCGACGGCCAGGACATCCGCAGTGTCAGCCAGGAATCCCTGCGCCGCGCCATCGGCGTGGTGCCGCAGGATGCGGTGCTGTTCAACCAGTCGATCCTGGAAAACGTGCGCTACGGCCGCGTGGACGCCAGCGACGACGAGGTGATGCAGGCCATCCGCCACGCGCATCTGTACGAGTTCGTGCAGCAGCTGCCGGAGGGCGTGCACACGGTGGTGGGCGAGCGCGGCCTGAAGCTCTCCGGCGGCGAAAAGCAGCGCGTGGCCATAGCCCGCGCCCTGCTCAAGAAGCCGCCGATCATGGTGTTCGACGAGGCCACCTCGTCCCTCGACAGCAAGTCCGAGCGCAGTATCCTGCAGTCGCTACAGGAGATAGCCCGCGAGCAGACCACGCTGGTAATCGCCCACCGGCTTTCCACGGTGGTGGATGCGGATGTGATCCTGGTAATGGAGCAGGGCCGCATCGTCGAGCGCGGTTCCCACGCCGAACTGCTGGCGCAGGGAGGGCACTATGCGGCCCTGTGGCGGATGCAGCAGCAGGAGCGATCCGCCGAGCCTGTGTAGGATGGGCAAGGGAGCGCAGCGACGTGCCCATCCAGCGGTCGTGCCACCCCCGCCTTGATAATTGTTCCGCGGCCATCTAATGTGGCGCCGGAGCAAGTATAACGATAGGCAGAAATTCCTATGGCAATTCCGATGAAACCGACAAAGATCGCCGCCGCACTGCTGGCGCTGGCACTGGTGAGCGGTTGCTCACCCCGCGACAAGCAGGCCGAGACCACCGAACGGGCCGAGGCCGAAGCCCAGATCGTAGAATCGCAGACGGTGCCCGCGCCGGCGGACCAGCCGCTGGAAGACGCCAGCACGCGCTTTGATATCTATGTGCCCGTCGAGCTGAACGCGGATCTGTCGGACCTGACCGACAATCAGCGCCAGATGATCGGCCTGTTGATCGACGCCAGCCAGATTATGGACCGCCTTTTCTGGCTGCAGTCCTACGGCCCGGCGGAAGATCTGCTGTCCAGTATCGAGGACAGCCGCAAGCGCGAATTCGCCAAGATCAACTACGGTCCCTGGGACCGCCTGAACGACAACAAGCCGTTTATCGAAGGCTACGGCCCCAAGCCCCTGGGTGCGAATTTCTATCCGGCGGATATGACCAAGGCCGAATTCGAAGCCTGGGACCAGCCCGGAAAAGACGGCCTCTACTCCCTGGTGCGCCGCAACGACAAGGGTGAACTGGAGCTGATCCCGTACAGCGAGGCCTACAAGGCGGACCTGACCCGCGCCGCGGAGATTCTGCGCGAGGCCGCCAAGCTGGCCGAGGACGAGGAGTTTGGCGGCTATCTGCGCATGCGCGCCGACGCGCTGCTCAGCGACGACTTCCGCCCCAGCGACATGGCCTGGATGGACATGAAGAACAACGAGATCGACGTGGTGATCGGCCCGATCGAAAACTACGAAGACCAGCTGTTCGCCTACCGCACCGCCTATGAATCCTATGTGCTGCTGAAGGACAAGGAGTGGAGCGAAAAGCTGGCCAAATTCGCCGCCTTCCTGCCGGAGCTGCAGCGCGGCCTGCCGGTGGACGACAAGTACAAGGCGGAAGTGCCGGGCACCGACTCCGATCTGAACGCCTACGACGTGCTCTTCTACGCCGGTCACAGCAACGCGGGCTCCAAGACCATCGCCATCAACCTGCCTAACGACGAGGAGGTGCAGCTGGCCAAGGGCACCCGCCGCCTGCAGCTGAAAAACGCGATGCGCGCCAAGTTCGACAAGATACTGGTGCCGATCAGCGAGGTGCTGATCGCAGAGGATCAGCGCAAGCACATCACCTTCCCGGCCTTCTTCGCCAACACCATGTTCCACGAAGTGGCGCACGGCCTCGGCATCAAGAAGACGGTCACCGACGGCACCAATGTGCGTCAGGCGCTGAAGGAGACCTCGTCTGCGCTGGAAGAGGGCAAGGCGGATATCCTCGGCCTGTATATGGTCACCAAGCTGCACGAGAAGGGCGAGCTCGAAGACGGTGAGCTGATGGACAACTATGTCACCTTCCTCGCCAGCATCTTCCGCAGCGTGCGCTTCGGCGCCGCCAGCGCCCACGGCAAGGCGAATATGATGCGCTTCAACTTCTTCAAGGAGCAGGGCGCCTTTACCCGCGACGAAAAGACCGGCCAGTACAGTGTCGATTTCGACAAGATGCAAAAAGCCATGGCCGAACTGTCCAACCTGATTCTGACCATTCAGGGGGACGGCAACTACGAGAAGGCGAAGGCGCTGCTGGAGAGCAAGGGCGTGATCGGCGCCGAGCTGCAGGCGGATCTGAATCGCCTGGCGGAAGCGGATATCCCGGTGGATGTGACCTTTATTCAGGGCAAGGAAGTGCTGGGCCTGAAGTAGCTCCAGTTCATCTTCCGCTAAAAAACAAGCCCGGCCTGCACCGGGTTTGTGTTTGCTGACAAAGTTCGTCAGTTGGAATCGAAGGCAAAGTGCCAGGACGGGTATTTCGAACCGTCGGCGACAGGGATGTCGCCGACGGAGCGTACAGGGACGTATTTACAGCGTTTCGAAATACCCGTCCTGGTGCTTTGCCGCCACGGCCCCCGCCTAGAACGACAAGAGGGGCTATCAATACACTGAAACCCGGCCTGAGCCGGGTTTATTTTTTTAGCGGCGGTGCAGCGGCAGCGTGCACGCGAGGTAGATATCCAGCCTGTTGTTCTCCGTCGGCAGGCTGCCCAGGGTGAGGCGCACCTGGTTGAAGTCCCGCCGCGTGGCAACCAGGAGCAGCCGGTGTCTGAAGGCGCCATTGATCTTGAAGGGCACCAGCGCGATACCCGTTGCGCTTTCGCCCGTCGGGACACCGTTTAACAGGGTGCTGACGGTAACGGTATCCAGGTAGATCAGGTCGATCAGCGAGGAAGGCCGCTCCACCAGGAATCCGATCAGGTTGCGCCCGCTGCGCAGAGACTTGCTGGTGATCTGGATATAGGCGTTTCCACCGGCGCCCGCGCTCACCTCTATGCGGGCGGCATCGGTCAGTACGCCGTTGATTACCCGCCCGACACCGGTCACGGAACAGCCGCTGCAGGGCTCTGTTATGCCGTGGTCCAGCTTTGCGTTGCTGGTAATCAGCGGCTGCAGATCACCGAACAGCGAGCAGGAGGGCGCGTTGTCGTAGTCGCACGCATCCCCGACGCCGTCGTTGTCGGAATCCGCCTGATCGGGATTCGCGGTCTGCGGACAGTTGTCGGCATCATTGTCGATATCGTCATTGTCGACATCCGCATCGCAGCTGTCGCCGAAGCCGTCCTGGTCGGAATCGAGCTGCTCCGGATTGGGGGTAGTCGGGCAGTTGTCATCCTCCTCTAGCACCCCGTCGCCGTCCTGATCCTCGTCGCAGGCGTTGCCGATGCCGTCTCCGTCGCTGTCCTGCTGGGTGGGGTTGGGCACCAGCGGGCAATTGTCGACGCCGTCGTCCACACCGTCGCCGTCAAGATCGTCGTCGCAGGCATCGCCGATACCATCGTCGTCCGTATCGAGTTGGTCCGCGTTGGCGGTCATCGGGCAGTTGTCGTTCTCATTTGTGTTGCCGTCACCATCCCAGTCGTCGTCGCAGGCGTTGCCGGTTCCGTCTCCGTCCAGGTCGGCCTGGTCCGGGTTGGCTTCGGCGGGGCAGTTGTCTTCGCCGTTGTCGACGCCGTCGCCGTCACTGTCACCCTGATCGCAGCTGTCGCCGGGGTCCAGGGGGCAGTCATCGCTGTCGTCGGGAGTGCCGTCGCCATCGCGATCGTCGTCGCAGGCATCGCCTGCGCCATCGCTGTCCAGGTCGCCCTGATCCGCATTGGCGGTGAAGGGGCAGTTGTCGCCGCCGTCGCCGATGCCGTCGTTGTCATCGTCGTCGTCACAGGCGTCGCCGAGGTTGTCGCCGTCGCTGTCCTGTTGCCCGCCGTTGGCCGCCAGCGGACAGTTGTCGGCGGCGTCTTCAATGCCGTCGCCGTCGCTGTCGGTCAGGTCGTCACAGGCGTCTCCTATGCGGTCACCGTCGGTGTCGGCCTGGGCGGCGTTGGAGTGGTGCGGGCAGTTGTCGCTCGCGTCTTCGACGCCGTCACCGTCGCTGTCGGTCAGGTCGTCACAGGCATCGCCGAGCCCGTCGCCGTCGGTGTCCGCCTGATCGGCGTTGGCGCTCTGCGGGCAGTTGTCGCTGCCGTTTTCCACGCCGTCGCCATCCCGGTCGCTGTCGCAGGCGTCGCCGCGACCGTCGCCATCCTGATCCGCCTGATCGCCGTTGGCGGTCAGCGGGCAGTTGTCGCCGTCGTCGCCGGTGCCGTCGCCGTCGTCGTCGCCGTCGCAGGCATCGCCGTGGCCGTCGCCATCGACGTCTGACTGGGATGGGTTGGCGTCGGTGGGGCAGTTGTCCGCGCCGTCGTCGAGCCCGTCGCCGTCGGTGTCGCTGTCCGCGTCGCAGGCGTCGCCGGTGTTGTCACTGTCCTGGTCGGCCTGATCCGGGTTGGCGGTTTGCGGGCAGTTGTCGAGGCTGTCGGTCACCCCGTCGCCGTCCCGGTCGTTGTCGCAGGCGTCGCCGGTGTCATCGGCGTCGAGATCGCCCTGTTCGGTGTTGGCGCTGGCGGGACAGTTGTCGGAGTCGTTGTCGACGCCATCGCCGTCCATATCTTCGTCGCAGGCGTTGCCGAGCCCGTCGCCATCGCCGTCGGCCTGATCCCGGTTGTCGAGTGCGGGACAGTTGTCGCTGCTGTCCGGGATGCGGTCGCCGTCGTCGTCGCTGTCGCAGGCGTCGCCGGCCCCGTCCTTGTCGAGATCCGCCTGGTCGGCATTGGCGGTATTGATGCAGTTGTCGTCGCTGTCGGCCACGCCGTCGCCGTCGGCATCTGCGGTGGTTGTGGGGGCGCTGGCCAGTGCCGCATCACTTGTGCCCCATTTGCCCCGCTTGGTGTCGGCGCTGCAGGCGGTCAAAGCGAGTGCGGCGAGGGCGAGCAAAAAAACAGGAAAAAAACGCATGAATGGACTCCCTGGAAACAAATTCCTTTTTGTTATGTGCCAGAGAGGAGAGGTGTCGCCGATACCGCGTGGCCGGTGTCGTTGCGGAAATTATCCGCCCGCCGCCAATCCACGCTCCCGCTTCCCTGCTATTGATCCACCAGTGAAATAGGGGCCCATCTATTCCACAGTCGCTCGCGCCGGCTTGCGGCCGGCGGCGACATATCCCAGTGCCGCATCAACCCGCCTGTCGATTTCTTTGCCGGGCTGATAAGGACCGGTGTTGATAACAGAAGAGGCCCTTGCGGATATCCCTGTCGCGCATAGGTCGCGCAACGCTTTTAATACTTATCCGTCAGCTGTTTCTAACTCAAAATGTGACAAAGATCTAAGAGTTGGCATCAAACTGTTTGAGTTTGCACGGATTAAGCGAACTTAAGGACCATTTGTGTTGCCGCGGGCGGCGGCGCAGTGTTTGTAGCCGCGAGGACATGAAACAATAGTTGTCTTTAGACGGCGCTGCGGCGGGGTGTGCCCTCGCGTGTCAGTTCCGAATATGACTAGTACGGATTGCGCGGCGCCCCTACACTGGCGGCCAGACACAGGAGAACGCCGTGCGACTCGACCCGACAATCTGCTCCAGTGCGCGTCTCGCCCGCGACCGGCGTTTCGATGGCCGTTTCTTCACCGCGGTAAAGACCACCGGCGTCTTCTGCCGCCCCATCTGCCCCGCGCGACCGCCGCTGGAGCGCAATGTGACCTACTACGCGACCGCCGCCGAAGCCGCGAACGCCGGCTACCGCCCCTGCCTGCGCTGCCGCCCGGACGCGGCGCCGGGCAGCCCGGCCTGGGGGCTGGTATCCACCACCGTGCAGCGGGCATTGAAACTGATGCGCAGCGAGCGCGAGGCGCAATCCGTGGAGACACTGGCGGCGCGCCTCGGCGTCAGCAGCCGCTACCTGCGGCGCCTGTTTGCCGAGCACCTGGGTGTAGGGCCGCTGGCGGTGTGGCAGGCGGAGCGGGCGCTGTTCGCATTCGGCCTGTTGCGGGACACGGATCTGCCGGTGTCCGAAATTGCCTATGAAGCCGGTTTCAACAGCCTGCGGCGTTTCAACGCTGTCTTCAGGCAGATCTACCAGCGCACCCCGTCGGAGGTGCGGCGAGAGGTGGGCGCCGCGGGTACCGGGGGGCCGGTGATTCGCCTGTATCTGGATTACCGCCCGCCGCTGGATTGGTCGCGGCTGCTCGAATTTCTCGCTGCCCGAGCGCTGGCGGGGATAGAGCAGGTGGATGGCGATAGCTACCGGCGCAGCTTCGCGCTGGAGCAGTTCCGCGGCCTGCTCAGCGTGCGCAACCAGCCGCAGCGGAGCCGCCTGGTGGTGGAGATCCGCGGCGAGGGCGGCGGTGCGAGCCTCTACCTGCTGAACCAGCGCCTGCGGCGGCTGTTCGACCTGGATGCGGATAGCGAGGAAATCGCTTCGGTGCTGGCGAGGGATCCGCTGCTGGCGGAACAGCTGAAACGCTCCCCGGGTCTGCGCTTGCCCGGCGCCTGGGACCCGTTCGAGTACGCCCTGCGCGCGATACTCGGCCAGCAGATCTCCGTCGCTGCCGCCACCACCATCGCCGGCCGCCTGGTGGCCCGCTATGGGGAGTCCTTCACCGATGGCGAAGGCCGGGCACACCGGTTGTTCCCGAATGCCGAGCAACTGGCCGGGGTGGATTTCAGCGGGCTCGGCCTGACCCGGGCGCGGGCGCAGACGCTGCGGGAGTTCGTCGCCGCCGTCCTGGACGGGCGGGTCAATTTCGAAGCGGCAGACCTGGACGAATGGTGTAGGCAGGTCACTGCGCTGCCGGGTATCGGTGATTGGACGGCGCAGTACATCGCGATGCGCGGCCTGTCGATGCCGGATGCGTTTCCGGCATCGGATCTCGGCATATTGCAGGCGCTCGGCAGTAACGGTGAGAAGGCGAAACCGAAACAGGCGCTGGCGCGGGCGGAAAACTGGCGCCCGTGGCGGGCCTACGGCGCGCTGCTGTTGTGGCAGTCGCTGAAAGGAGACGGACAATGATCAACTATGAAATCTACGGCACTTGCTTCGGCGAGGTGGGCATAGCGGCGGATACGCAGGGGCTGGTGGCGCTGGAATTTCACCGCGGCGAGCGCCCGATGCGCATTGATCCCGACTGGCAGCGGGGGGCGTCGGCGCTGACCGATCTGGCCGCCCGGCAACTGAAGGAGTACTTCGCCGGCGAAAGGCGGGAGTTCGACCTGCCCCTCGCTCCCCGCGGCACCGACTTCCAGCGCCGTGTCTGGGACGCGTTGCTGCGCATCCCCTACGGCGAGACCCGCAGCTACCGCCAGCAGGCGGAATCGCTCGGCAACCTGAAGGCGATCCGCGCCGTGGCGCGGGCCAACGGCGCCAACCCCATAGCCGTGGTGATCCCCTGCCACCGGGTGATCGGCGCCGACGGCAGCCTGACCGGCTACGCCGGGGGCCTGGATATCAAGGCCCGCCTTCTGACGCTCGAGGGGGCCCGCTTCGTGCAGCAGGCGGAGCTGTTGTAGGCAGGCCTCTGCGGGACGGTGGGCGGGGTGAAAAGCGCAATATCCCTCCGCTAGCCACAACGGCTTCTGAGCGGGATAATAACCGGCTCGATCGCAACCGAGCCGGAGACCAAATGCTGTACAAACTGGGCGACAAACAGCCACAACTGGAAGGCGAGGGCCACTACATAGCGCCCGGCGCCCAGGTGATCGGCAATGTGCGACTGCTTAGTCACAGCTCCGTCTGGTTCAACGCGGTGGTGCGCGGCGACTGCGACCTGATTACGGTTGGCGAGTACAGTAATGTGCAGGATGGCTCCGTGCTGCACACGGATCCGGGCATCCCGCTCACTATCGGTACCGGTGTCACCATCGGCCACAAGGCGATGCTGCACGGTTGCAGCGTCGGCGACTACAGCCTGATCGGTATCAATGCGGTGGTGCTGAACGGGGCCAGGATTGGCAAGTGCTGCATTATCGGCGCCAATGCGCTGGTCACCGAGAATACCGAGATCCCCGACTATTCGATGGTGTTGGGCAGCCCCGGCAGGGTTGTCAAAACCCTCGACGAATCCACCTTCGAACTGCTGAAGGCCAGCAGCGACCATTACGCGGCCAACGGCAAGCGCTTTGCCGAACAGCTGCTTCCGGTTTCAGAAGCACAATGTCAGAAAACGCCGTAAAAACCGCGGGACCGGTGGAGAAACCGGTCAGGTCCCCCTGTGTGTCCATCTGCGCGCTGAATGCGGAGGATATCTGCGAGGGCTGTTTCCGCAGTGGTATGGAGATCAGCCGCTGGGGCACCATGAGCAATGACGAGCGCCGTGCAGTGTTAAAGCGCTGCACCGAGCGCGCGCGGCGGATGGGCCGCATCTGGTAACAGCGAAACAAGATTTGAAGCCACACAGGTCGGCCAGCCTCTAAGGCCGATGTGAAGCCCCGACAGCAGAGGCGCCCGAAAGCCCGCTACAGGGCACTCGGGCCTAGGCCTGTAACAGAATACGAAAAGACATGACCCAACCCTTTGTCCATCTAAGAGTCCACTCCGAATTCTCACTGATCGACGGCCTGGTGCGCATCAAGCCGCTGGTCGCGCGCGCGCAAGAGTTGCAGATGCCGGCGCTGGCGCTGACCGACCAGACCAACTTCTACGGCCAGATCAAGTTCTACAAGGCCTGCCTCGGCGCCGGCATCAAGCCGGTGACCGGCGCCGATTTCTGGCTCAGCGAGGGCGGCGAGGACAATCCGACCCTGATCACGCTGTACGCGATGAACGGCGATGGCTACCGCAATATCACCGAACTGATCTCGCGCGCCTGGATGGAGGGGCAATACCACGGCAACGCCTATGTGAAACGGGAGTGGATCAGGGAATACAGCCAAGGCGTGCTGATGCTGTCCGGCGCCAAGTACGGTGATGTCGGGCGCGCGTTGATCGCCGGGCGCCGGGCGCAGGCGGAGGAGCTGGCCCGCGAGTGGTCGGATATATTCCCCGGCCGCTACTATCTGGAGCTGCAGCGCACCGGCCGCCCCGGTGACGAGGAGTACCTGCACGCGGCGGTGAACCTGGCACAGCAGCTGGGGCTGCCGGTGGTGGCCACCAACGATGTGCGCTTCCTCGAGGAGAGCGAGTTCGAGGCCCACGAGGTGCGCGTCTGCATCCACGACGGTCGCACCCTGGACGACCCCAGGCGCGAGCGCCGTTACTCGGCGCAGCAGTATTTCCGCACCCCAGAGGAGATGTGGAAGCTGTTTGCGGATATCCCCGAAGCGCTGCACAACACCGTCGAGATCGCCAAACGCTGCTCGGCGCCGATACAGCTGGGCAAGTACTTCCTGCCCGAGTACCCGATTCCCGAGGGCATGACCGAGGACCAGTTCTTCGAGAAGGTCTCCTTCGAGGGCCTGGAGCGGCGCCTGGAGAAGATTCTCGACAAGTCCGCGCCGGACTACGCCGAGCGCCGCAAGGTCTATGAGGACCGCCTGCGCTTCGAGCTCGACATCATCATCCAGATGGGCTTCCCCGGCTACTTCCTGATCGTGATGGACTTTATCCAGTGGGCCAAGGACCACGATATCCCGGTGGGCCCGGGGCGGGGTTCCGGTGCCGGCTCGCTGGTGGCCTACTCGCTGGATATTACCGATCTCGATCCGCTGCAGTACGACCTGCTGTTCGAGCGCTTCCTGAACCCGGAGCGGGTCTCGATGCCCGACTTCGACGTCGACTTCTGCATGGAGAAGCGCGACCGGGTGATCGGCTATGTGGCCGACAACTACGGCCGCCAGGCGGTGAGCCAGATCATCACCTTCGGCACCATGGCCGCCAAGGCGGTGGTGCGCGACGTGGCGCGGGTGCAGGGCAAGTCCTACGGCCTGGCCGACAAGCTGTCCAAGATGATCCCGCCGGATGTGGGCATGACCCTGCAGAAGGCGTACGAGCAGGAGGAGGTGCTGCGGGAATTCCTCGAGAACGACGAGGAGGCCCAGGAAATCTGGGAGATGGCCCTGCAGCTGGAGGGCGTGGCCAGAAACGTCGGCAAGCACGCCGGCGGCGTGGTGATAGCGCCCACCAAACTGACCGACTTCGCGCCGCTGTACTGCGACGAGACGGGTGCGGGCCTGGTGACCCAGTTCGACAAGAACGACGTCGAGGACGCCGGCCTGGTGAAGTTCGACTTCCTCGGCCTGCGCACCCTGACCATCATCGACTGGGCCAAGCGCATGGTGAACGAGCAGCGCGCGCGCGAGGGCAAAGAGCCACTCGACATAGCCGCGCTGCCGCTGGACGACGAAAAGACCTTCCAGATGTTGAAGAAGGCCGAGACCACCGCGGTGTTCCAGCTGGAATCCCGCGGCATGAAGGATCTGATCAAGCGCCTGCAGCCGGACAACCTCGAGGACATGATCGCGCTGGTGGCCCTGTTCCGCCCCGGCCCGCTGCAGTCGGGCATGGTGGACGACTTCATCAACCGCAAGCACGGCCGCGCCCAGGTGGCCTACCCGGACGCCAAGTACCAGCACGAGAAGCTGAAGCCCATCCTGGAGCCCACCTACGGGGTCATCGTCTACCAGGAGCAGGTAATGCAGATCGCCCAGGAGCTGGCCGGCTACACCCTCGGCGGCGCCGACCTGCTGCGCCGCGCCATGGGCAAAAAGAAGCCGGAGGAGATGGCCAAGCAGCGCGCCATCTTCGAAGAGGGGGCCAAGAAGCAGGGCGTGGACCCGGAGCTGGCGATCAAGATCTTCGACCTGGTGGAGAAGTTCGCCGGCTACGGCTTCAACAAATCCCACTCCGCCGCCTATGCGCTGGTGTCCTACCAGACCGCCTGGCTCAAGGCCCACTACCCGGCGCAGTTTATGGCCGCCACCATGTCCTCGGACATGGACAAGACCGACAAGGTGGTGACCTTTATCGAAGAGTGCCGGGCCATGGATCTGGTGCTGGTGCCGCCGGATGTGAACCTGGGCAGCTACCAGTTCTCGGTGGATGTGGACAACCGCATCATCTACGGCCTCGGTGCTATCAAAGGCCTGGGCGAGGGCCCGATCGAGAACATTATCGCGGTGCGCAAAGAGGGCGGGCCCTTTACCGACCTGTTCGACTTCTGTTCCAGAATCGATCCGCGCAAGGTCAACAAGCGCGCGCTGGAGGCGCTGGTGCGCTCCGGCGCCCTGGACAGCATCGGCCCCGAGGCCTCCGGCGCCGACGGCCTGAACTATTCCCGCGCTGTGCTGTGGGGCGCGCTGGACGAAGCGGTCAAGGCCGCCGAGCAGCAGGCCGCCAACGCCAGCGCCGGCATGATGGACCTGTTCGGCGAGGTGGTGCCCCGGGCATCCGACGGCGACGTCTACGCGGAATTCCGCCGCACCCGCCCGTGGAGTATCCGCGAGCGCCTCGAGGGCGAGAAGAACACCCTCGGTCTGTATCTGACCGGCCATCCGATCGACGAATACGAGGACGAGCTCAAACATCTGGTCAAGGCGCGCATCGCCGACCTGAAGCCGGGCAAGGAGAGCCAGAAGGTGGCCGGCCTGGTGGTGGCGATGCGGGTCATGAAGACCAAGCGCGGCGATTCCATGGCCATAGTGACTCTGGACGACCGCAGCGGCCGCATAGAGGCGGCGGTATTCAGTGAGGCCTTTGGCGAACACCGCGAGAAGCTGGCCAAGGATGCGCTGCTGGTGCTGGAGGGGCCCGTGGCCCACGACGACTACAGCGGCGGCCTGAAGATGACCGTCAACGGGGTCTCCACCCTGGACGAGCTGCGCCAGCGCAGCGTGAACGGCGTGTGCCTGCAACTGGACAGCGCCGCGGCGACGCCGGATCTGGTCAAGCGCCTGGCCGCCAGCCTGCAGCCGTACACCGGCGGCAATTGCGAGGTCAGGCTGGAGGTGGTGCGCAGCGACGCCCGCGGTATCTACCGGCTGCCGCCGCAGTGGAAGGTGGAGCCGAACGACCAGATGGTTCAGTCGCTGCGTGAACTGCTCGGTAGAGAGCGGGTGACACTCAACTACACTGAGCGGAACCGTTGACGGCGGGCTCGACTAGCCAGTTCTATCTAGGTAAGCTAGCCGCCATTTTAATCGTGGGGCGGGCCTGTGGTCCGCAAGCCGAGCCGGGGCTAGGCGCTCCCGGCTTAAGAACAGAATTCAGGGCGCGGATTTCATGAACTTCAATTTTCTCGAATTTGAACAGCCGATTGCCGAGCTGGAGAGCAAGATCAAAGAGCTGCAGCATGTGGGCGACGATGTCGACCTGAACATCGCCGACGAGGTGGCCCGCCTGCGCGAGAAGAGCAAGAGCCTGACCGAGTCCATCTACTCGAATCTGTCCCCCTGGCAGGTGGTGCAGGTGGCGCGCCACCCGCAGCGCCCCTATTCGAAGGACTATATCGAGCGCATCTTCACCGACTGGGACGAGCTGCACGGCGACCGCCACTTCGGCGACGACAAGGCCATCATCGCCGGTATCGCGCGCCTCGACGGCGTGCCGGTGGCGGTGATCGGCGAGGAGAAGGGGCGCTCGGTGAACGAAAAGGTCGCGCGCAACTTCGGCATGCCGAAGCCCGAGGGCTACCGCAAGGCGCTGCGTATCATGGAGATGGCCGAGCGCTTCAAGATGCCGGTGCTGACCCTGATCGACACCCCCGGGGCCTACCCGGGCATCGATAGCGAGGAGCGCGGCATCAGCGAGGCCATCGCCCAGAACCTGGCGGTGATGTCGCGCCTGCGCACGCCGATCATCTGCACCGTGATCGGCGAGGGCTCCTCCGGCGGCGCGCTGGCGATCGGCGTCGGCGACCAGCTGAATATGCTGCAGTACTCCACCTACTTCGTGATCTCCCCGGAGGGCTGCGCCAACATTATCTGGAAGACCGTGGAGAAGGCGCCGCTGGCGGCCGAAGCCATGGGTGTGACCTCCGGCGTATTGGAGGAGCTGGGTATCGTCGACGAGACAATTCCGGAGCCCCTTGGCGGCGCCCACCGCGACCCGGACACCATGGCCGCGCGTCTGAAAGAGCGCCTCAGCGCGCAGTTGGATCGGCTGCGCAATGTGCCCATCGACGAGCTGCTGGAAAAGCGCTACCAGCGCCTGATGAGCTACGGCAATATCGCTTCTTGATTCCCGATCTGCGCGGGATAGGAGAAGTCGCGCAGCGACGTGCCCATCCTGCGAAGCCTGCGCCTTAGGCAGTGGCTGTAGGAGCCTGCTTGCAGGCGAAAGGACTGGAGCGCCGTAGCTTTTCGCCTGCAAGCAGGCCCCTACGGCGCCGCCAGTTTATTCCCTGGTTGCCAACGCCTTATTCCTTACTCGCTAGCGCCAAGGCCACAGTCCCCGGCCCCAGGTTGATACCGCCGGACAGGCTCATCACCGAGCGGTAGACCTTGACCTTGTGCGCCTGCGCCACCTTCTCCAGTTCGGCAAAACCCGGGGTCTTCTCCAACGCTTCAAGCTTGCCGGCGATACTGGTCACAACCATCGGTACCAGCAGTTCCCCTGCGCGGATCTTGTCCGCCGCCAGTTTGAACAGCGCCTCGGTGCAGTTGTCGTAGCCGCGTATCGTGTCGGTCACCGTGCTGCCCTGGGGGTGCATCGACAGTATCGGGTGCAGGTCCAGGTGGCGCGCGGCGATGGCCTTGAGCCAGCTGACGCTGTTTTCGTTTTTGCGGCGCGCCCGCTCGCGCACATAGTAGACATCCTTGATTGCCGCATAGCCGTGGATCCGGCGGGTGAACGCTTCCGCCTTCGCGGCAATTTCCCCACTCGGGAGCCCTTTGCGGATCAGCATCAGTGTGTAGAGCGCCAGCAGCCCCTGGCCCGAGAAGAGGGTGCGGGAGTCCACCGTGTGGATTTGCACATCGTCGCCGATGTCGTCGTCGTTCAACAGCACGCGCGCCGCGGTTCGGGCGTTCTTGTAAGTGGGGCTGTTGGTGCCGTTGATGGTCTGCACCACTATGTCTTTACAGCCCTTGTCCACCATATCGCGCAGAATGGCACCGATTTCCCGGGTTCCGGCGGGACCGGTGGCTATCTGGCGCGAGCGGTCGACCAGAGACATGGAATAGAAGTGGCTCATCTTCGCCGGGTTGCGCTGATCGCCGAAGGTGTCATCGCCGACAGTGATCGAGTGGGGGAGTACGGGAATGGAAAACTTGCGCAGAAAATCATCCGGCAGGTCGCAACCGGAATCTACAACTAACTGGGTCATGATTAAATACTGTACAACTGTGGTCGGGTGCTTGATTTGGCGCGCAAATTTACCACCTGGGGCTGGCAAGGCATAGTTCAAAGAGCCCGTAACCCCAGTCGGGGGATCGGCGTGCTATGCGGTATCCGCGGCGTCAATCAGTCAGTGCCGCTGTTGTCCGGTAAAAATGCACGCTTGGATATTCAGACCAGGTAAAAGCTTCTGTTCCGACGCAAAGCCGGACGACGATTTCCGGCCCCCTCTCCTAATAATCCACTGGACTGTCTCCGTAGAAGAACGAACGCTGCGCCTGCGTTCCGCCTGGTGATGGTCAGGACTGTGGTGGCAAAGCGCCTCGACAGCAGTCAGGCGCGGAGTGGACGCTTTGCCAACAACAATAATTAACAGGATTTGGGAAAAGTGATGACAAGAATAATGAAACCCCTGGCAGCGGCGATTGGTATGGTGACGCTCGGTACTGCTGCGCCCGTGCTGGCACAGGAAGGGACCAGCGCCGATGCAACTCTAGAAGAAGTTGAAGTGCGGGGTATCCGCAGTTCGCTACAGCGCTCCATCGATATTCGCAGAGACGCCACCGCGTTTGTAGAGGCGGTGACCGCGGACGACATCGGCAAAATGCCCGACCAGAATATCGCCGAGACACTGCAGCGCCTGCCCGGCGTGCAGATAGAGCGCCGCGACGGCGAGGGCACCAAGGTGCGTATCCGCGGCCTCGATCAGAACGTGACTCTACTCAACGGCGAGCGCTTCACCTCTGGCATGGAGTATTTCCAGCTCAACGAGTGGAAGCAGGAGTTTGACGGCTCCCTCGAAGGGGTGCCGGCGGAACTGCTCAGCGGCGTGGAAGTGTACAAGACGCCGACCGCCTCCATGGTCGAAGGGGGCATGGGCGGCGTCGTCAACCTGAAGACCCGCAGCGCCTTTGCGCTGGACGCGCCGCTGGTGGCGGCAAACCTGAAGGTGGATCAGGGCGAGCACTCCGCCGACGCGCAGCCGTCCGGCTTCCTGGTGCTCGGCAACAACTGGGCCGATAAGTTCGCCGCCATCGTGACCCTGAGTAGCACCAATAAAACCCAACATACCGACAGCATCCAGAACTTCTCGCGCGAAAATACCGGCATTCTGACCACCAACGCTGCGGACGTGGCAGCGGGCTTTGACGCACTGGCCGCCGAGCGCGGCGTCAGTGTGCAGGAGCTCGGCGCCGATATGTCGTTCGACGAGTTTCTCAACAGGGTGCGAGAATTTGGCGGGACCCCCTACGTGGCGCCGGGCATGTACTATGTCATGGACAGCGAGGCCGAGCGGGAGCGGATCGGCGGTTCCATCAACCTGCAGTGGCGGCCGAGCGAGTCCATCGAGGTGGGCTTCGACTGGTTCCGCAACGAGCTGCAACTGGTCAATCACCAGTATGTGATGAAACACCCAATGGCTACCGACGGCTTTGCCGGCTTCGACGAGAGCCAGCCCTACAGCCTCGATCGCAGCGGCCCGGTGGCGGTGATCGAGTCGGCGGTATTCAACGCCAACGGTGCCGGCATGGAGAGCAACACCGCCGGTGAAACCAGCGAATCCACCGCCGACAACTTCGCCCTGCGCCTGAGCTTCGACGACGGCGGTGCCTTCCGCGCCAGTGGCAGCCTGAACTACGCCCGCGCCGAGCAGGCGCAACGCGCCGGCTACATGGACTCCCGCATCACCCCCTACAACGTAACCACCTTTGTCGGCACCGATGACAGCGCCACCGGCTGGGCCCACACGCCCAACAACGTCGGCGCCGGCAGTGGGGACTTCGGCTTCCGCTTCAGCGCTGGCGAGCGCCCGAACCTGGCCCTGCACGACGCTTCCTGGCTGCAGGATCCGGCGTTGCGCAACTACAAGTCCGCCTGGGCTCTGGGTTCCGACGTGGAGTACGACAACTGGTCCGCGCGTGCCGACTTCGAGTACGACATCGCTATGGGTGACCTGCAAACGCTGAAGTTCGGCCTGCGCCTGGCTGGTGAGGATGTGGAGTTTGAGGAGCTGCGCTTCCTCACCGACTTCTCTACCACCCAGGGCGCCGCGCAACCGGCCCGCTTCGACGAGAACGGCAACCTGATCTCCGCCTCTACCTTTGATCCCGACGCGGATCCGGGCGCCGGCAATCCGGGGATTGCCGAAGCGGTCTACTACGACCTGTGCGGCAACGGCGGCATCCCCGCCGGGCGGAGCTGCGATATCGACGGCGACGGTCTCGACGACAACCAGCCGTTCGGCCCCTGGGGCTATTTCCACGACGCGGCGATTGGCTCCAAGGCCGGCGATCTCACTACCTCCAGTGGCATCCCCATGTCCGAGGCGCTCTATGGTGTCGCCTTCGGGCGCTGGCACAACTCCCCCGGGATCATTCCCTGGCAGACTTTTGCGATGAATCCCGGCGCCTACACCAGCATCAGTGATTTCTTTCCGTCCGGAGGCTATCAGGGCGGGGTCATCATGCCCGACGCCAGCCGCATCAGCGATGATGTGGCTGCCTGGCACGACAGCCTAGCGCCGAACGCCGAATCGCGCCTGATGATGGTGCCGCTCGAATCCTGGGCCGCGGCCCAGACCACCAGTGCCTTCTACACCGAGGCGCTGTTCCGCGGCGAGACCATTCCCTACGACCTGAATGTCGGCCTGCGCGTGGTGCGCACCGATGTGGAGATCACCTCGGTGGTCACCTCGCCGGAGGCGAACCTCTACTCCCTGGCCTCCGACGGCTGGAATGGCCAGGGTGTGCTGCTGGACGGCACCTACAGCTGGGAGACCAGCGAGCAGAGCTACTGGGATCTGCTGCCGAGCGTGAACTTCGCGCTGGAAACCAGCGACGACAGCAAGCTGCGTTTCTCCGCCGCCAAGGTCATCGCGCGGCCGAACCTGCAGGACATGGGCAAGGGCTTCTCCAAGAACTACACCCGCGTGAATGTGGCCGGTGGCGGAGACTACTATCAGTTCACCGGCGGCAGCGCCGGTAACCCCGGACTGGAGCCCTACCGCGCCACCCAGGCGGACATCGCCCACGACTGGTACTTCGGCGAGCTGGGCTACTTCTCCGTGGGCGCGTTTATCAAGGCGGTGGACACTTTTATCGCCGCCGAGACGCGCACCGAGACGCAACCGGACTTCAGCCCCTCGGGCGCCAGCACCGGCGGTGTGACCCGGCCACTGAACGGAGATGGCGGCAGCGTGAAGGGGTTGGAACTGGCGCTGCAGCAGTCGTTCGACAATGGCTTCGGATACGCCTTCAACTACACCTTCTCCGACAGCACCACCTCGGTCACCTCGCTGACCCGCGACGACCTGGGCCTGCCGGGGGTATCGGAAAACGCCTTCAACCTGATCGGCTTTTTCGAAAACGATGTGTTGAGTGCGCGGCTGGCCTACACCTGGCGCGATGAGTACCTGTCTCCCTACAGGCCCAACTTCGGTCTGGTGAACCATGTGCTCGGCAGCGTGGAGACCCCGGCCATGGCGGAGTTCTACGAGGACTACGGCCAGTGGGATGCCAACCTGACCTGGCACGCACTGGACAACCTTTCCGTCACCGCCGAGGCGATCAATATCACCGGGGAGCAGCAGAGCAGTTATCTGGAATTCTCTTCCAACCCCATGACCTATGTCCTCTCCGAGCCCCGTGTCGTTGTCGGGGTTAACTATCGCATGTGATTGTGGTGCGATTTGGGCGGAAGCGTGACTTCCGCCCCTTTTTCGTGGTCACATCGGCGTATTCGAAAAATACGTAGTGCAAAAAACAATAATAAATACACAAGAATCATTTCAGCTGTTTCATATCGCACCCGGAAAAAAGTCAGCGGCGCCGCTCTTGCTGCCTGCCGTTTTCGACGCGATGCCGTGAGGTGCGCACCCCGTTTTTCCGGCGGTTTTTCCGCCGCCATACACTGCGCTCCCCGCCCCTCAACGGCCGCACGGCGGGCTGATTGTTCCGAGTTTGCGGCTCCAGAAGATATTGCCGGGCCACCGGTGTATCGGCCCGGCAATGCGGCGCAGGGATGCGCCCCGCTGGCGCTGTGCCAGCGTAAACCCCGTGCTGCTGCCTGCTGTTGGCAGTGCGGCGCAGCGCCTTGCGCGAGGGACACCGCGCAAGGCGCCGCAGGATAAAAACTTCAATTGGGAGAAAGCGTGATGTTACAAAAGATAATGCGCGGCTTTTGCGCAGTACTGCTACTTGCCGGAGGAGCTTCGGCGCTCGCCATCCAGGCGACGATGCAGGTCGTCAATGACTGGGGCAGCGGCGTGCAGATGGAAATCACCGTCGTCAATGACACCGCAGAGACGGTTAGCGACTGGTCGCTGGCATTCGACCTGGCGGTGAACATCGACAACCTGTGGAATGGCAGCATCGTTTCCGCTGCCGGTGGTCACTATGTGGTGGAGGCGGCGGACTACAACCGGACCATGGCACCGGGGGCACAGTTCAGCGTCGGCTTTACCGCGCAGCCGGGCAATGTGTCTCCGGTAGAGGTGATTGCCAGCGCCGACAGTGGCGGATCCTCGTCCGGCTCCTCCGGCGGATCCGGTTCTTCGAGCTCGTCGAGCTCCTCCGGTTCGTCCGGCGGTTCGGGCTCCTCCGGCGGATCCAGCTCGTCCGGCGGATCCAGCTCTTCCGGCGGATCCAGCTCTTCCGGGGGATCCAGTTCGTCCGGGGGCGACGTCAGCTTCAGGGTCGACGAGGCGGGCAATATCACCCGCAACGGGGAAGTGATGCCGGTGCGCTGCGGTTCCTGGTTCGGACTCGAGGGGCGCCACGAGCCCTCCAACGACAGTGTCAATCCGAGCGGCGCGCCCATGGAACTCTATATCGGCAATACCTTCTGGGCCAACGGGGGCGCCGGTACCGGCCGCACCATTCAGCAGACCATGAGCGAAATAACCGCCATGGGGATCAATGTGGTGCGCTTCCCGGTGGTGCCGCAAACCCTCGATCCGGATGACCCCCAAGGCAGCGGCAGCATGTTGAAGAATCACCCGTCGGTGCAGGTGCCAAACGCGCGTCAGGCCATGGAGGAATTTATCCTGGCGGCAGACCAGAACAACATCGAGGTGATGCTGGATATCCACTCTTGCTCCAACTATGTGGGCTGGCGCGCCGGGCGCCTGGATGCGCGGCCACCCTATGTGGACGCCGAGCGGGAACTGTACGACTACGCCCGCGAGGACAGCTCCTGCGCCGCCAGTGGCAATCCGGACTCGGTGACTCGCATCCAGCCTTACGATGAGGCGGCCTGGCTCGAGGATCTGCGCGCACTCGCCGCGCTGCCGCAACAGCTAGGGGTGGATAACGTCATTGGTATCGATATTTTCAACGAGCCCTGGGATTACACCTGGGAGGAGTGGAAATCCCTGGTGGAGGCTGCCTATCAAGCCATCGACGAGGTGAACCCCAACCTGCTGCTGTTCGTGCAGGGGGTTTCCGCAACCGCCGGCAATCAGGACGGCTCGCCCGAGTCCATCGTGCAGGTGCCGCACGGAGACGAGGCCACCAATCCCAACTGGGGTGAAAACCTGTTCGAGGCCGGCGCCAATCCGCCCGCGGTGCTGCGCGAGCGCCTGGTCTATTCACCGCACACCTACGGCCCCTCGGTGTTCGTGCAGAAGATGTTTATGGATCCTGCACAACCCCACTGCGAGGGACTCGAAGGCGATGCCGCCGGGGATGCCGGCTGTAATATCGTGATAAATCCGGAGCTGTTGCGCGCGGGTTGGGACGAGCATTTCGGCTATCTGCGCGACCTGGGTTACGCCGTGGTGGTGGGGGAGTTCGGCGGCAACCTGGATTGGCCGGACAAGGCCGCCCTGCGCGACCAGCAGCGCTGGAGCCATATCGAACCCGGTGTGGTGGACGGACAGTGGCAGGAGGCTTTCGTCGACTACATGGTGGAAAAGAATATCCAGGGTTGCTACTGGTCCATCAATCCGGAGTCGGGCGATACCGGTGGCTGGTACGGTCACGCCTACGACCCGATTTCCAATACCGCCGGCTGGGGGGAGTGGCTGCCGTTCGACGCCCGTAAAACCAACCTGCTGGAGCGGCTTTGGGGCGGTGAGCAGTAATACGGACCCCGCCATACATCTGCCAGATGCCTATTGGCACAGGTGGTGCCAGGTTGGCGCCACCTGTTTTCCGGAGGGTCTCTGAGAATCAATTCGCATTTCCGGCGGTTTTTTTCACAGTTTGCCCGGATGCCGGTTCAACTTGAAGTAAGCGCAAAGTCTGACCGCGTCCATCGATACTAATTGTCCTGGGAATTCCTGTAGTTGGACGCCATGGCCGCACGGCGGCCTTTATCTTGCAGAGGCCATTGACGGTAATGGCAAAAAAATCTGAGAGCGCGTGTAGCGCGGTGAATTAACGTCGCTGAACTCGAATTTTTAATGTCACTTGGCGGCGCAAATACACGTCAGCTCGGGCAGTTCAGGTTCTCCAAAATAAAAACTTGAGTGAGGTCTGCAATATGAAACGAGCGATGAGAATCTGCCAACCCCTGTGTGCGCTCGCACTCGCCATTTCGGGCGAGGCGCTGGCTCACAATTACGGCGAGGCACTGCAAAAATCCATTTATTTTTATGAGGCCCAACAGTCCGGACCCATTCCACCCTGGAACCGCAACGAGTGGCGCGGTGACTCCGGCATGCAAGACGGCGCCGATAACAATGTCGACCTGCGGGGCGGCTGGTACGATGCCGGGGACCATGTGAAATTCGGCTTCCCTATGGCGGCGAGCGCCACCATGCTGGCCTGGGGCGCGCTGGAATACCCCTCCGCCTATGAACAGACGGGGCAGATGCAGCACCTGAAAAACAACTTGCGCTTTGTGGCCGACTACTTCGTCAAGGCCCACACGGCGCCCAACGAGCTGTGGGGGCAGGTGGGCGAGGGGGCCGTCGACCACGCTTGGTGGGGATCGGCGGAAGTCATGCAGATGCCGCGCCCGTCGTTCAAAATAGATGCCAACTGCCCCGGCTCCGATTTGGCCGGCGAGACGGCCGCAGCCCTGGCGGCAATTTCCATGGTGTTCGAGTCCTCCGACCCGGACTATGCCGCCCAGTTACTGGATCACGCTGAACAGCTCTACAGTTTCGCCGACAATTACCGCGGCAAGTACAGCGACTGCATCACCGACGCCACCGCCTTCTACAACTCCTGGAGCGGTTACAACGACGAGCTGGTGTGGGGGGCCGCCTGGCTCTACCGCGCCACCGGCGACAGCAGCTACCTGGACAAGGCTAGGCTCTATTACAACGATCTCGGCAACGAGCAGCAGGAGCCGGTGAAGGCCTACGGCTGGACCCACGCCTGGGACGACAAGAGCTACGGCAGCTATGTCTTGATGGCGGCTCTGACCGGCGATGAGGAATACCGTGCCGATGCCGAGCGCTGGCTCGACTACTGGACCACCGGCTATAACGGCCGCCGCGTGACCTACACGCCCGGCGGTCTCGCGCACCTGGATCAGTGGGGCGCGGCGCGCTACGCGTCCAATACCGCCTTTATCGCCCTGATCTACTCTGACTACCTGAAGTCCCTCGAGCCGGCCAACCCGCGGGTGCAGATCTATTACGATTTTGCCGTCAGCCAGCTGGAGTATCTGCTCGGCGACAACCCGATGAATATGAGCTACCAGATAGGCTACGGCAGCGTCTATCCGCTCTCTCCGCACCATCGCACCGCCCATGGCTCCTGGAACGACAGCCTGCAGGAGCCGGTGGCCAACCGCCACACGCTGGTCGGCGCCCTGGTCGGTGGTCCGGACACCAACGACAACTTCGAGAATGATCGCGGCGACTATATCCTCAACGAGGTTGCCACCGACTACAACGCCGCCTTTACCGGCGCGCTCGCACGCCTGTGGCTCGACTTCGGCGGCGATCCCATTCCGGAGGGCCAGTTCCCTGCGCCGGAGGCCCGCGACCTGGAGTTTTTTGTCGACGCCCGGCTCAATTCCAGTGGCACCCGCCACACGGAAATCAGCGCGCGGCCACACAACCGCAGCGCTTGGCCGGCGCGCATGACCGAGAACCTGCGCCTGCGCTACTGGATCGATATCTCCGAGCTGGTGGACGCCGGCTATAGCGCTGACGACCTGATACTCACCTCGGCCTACAACCAGGGCAGCGGCTACACCGGTCCCTACCCCTGGGGGGATCCGACGGACAACCTCTATTACGTGGAAGTCCCCTTCGCCGGCGTGAAGATTTATCCCGGTGGCCAGTCGCACTCCAAGAAGGAGGTGCAGTTCCGCATCGCCGTGCCGGAGGGCGCGCCCTGGGATCCGACCAACGACCCCTCCTGGGACGACTACGGCAGCAGCCGCGAACAGGCGCCGCGCATTGCCCTCTACGATGGAGACGAGCTGCTTTGGGGGCAGGAGCCGGGCGGCGGCTGTGGCGGCGACACAGGCGTCAACTGCGCGCCCAGCGCGCACTCTCAGAGTCTGTCGACGCCCTATGAAAGCCCGCTGGCGATCACCCTGAGCGGCAGTGACAGCGACGGCAGTATCGTCGACTTCACAGTGGAAAGTGGGCCCGCCAACGGCAGCCTGAGCGGCAGCGGCGCCAGCCGCCTGTACACACCGGCGGCCGGCTTCTTCGGCAGCGACAGCTTCACCTTCACCGTCACCGACGACGCGGGGGCGGTTTCCAGTCCGGCCAGCGTGCATATCAGCGTGGAGGCACCGGAGGTGCCCGCCGTCAGCATCTCGAGCCCGACGGACGGCCAGCGCTTCACGCTGGGCAGCGACATCGCGGTGCAGTACAGCCTGCAGAATGCCGCCGGCGTGAACCTGTATCTGGACGGGGCCCTGGTGGACAGCGGCACAGGCTCCGGCACTCTGGTCGCGCCGGCGCCGGGCGCGGTGGGCTTCTACCAGCTGGATCTGGTCGCCACTGACGACGAGGGCGCCGAGCTGAGCGCGAGCGACAGGGTCTCGGTGGAAGTCTACGAGCCGGTCGCCGGTGCACTGGGATGTAGCCTCGGCATCAGCGATGTGTGGAACGACGGCTTTGTGTTGAACGGCGTTACGGTGAGCAACGACGGCGACACCGCCGTGGACGGCTGGCAGGTGACACTGGAGTTCGCGGAACCCATTGGCTTCGTCAATGGCTGGAACGCCGACTTCGAAGTCTCCGCCGACGGCCGCACCGTGACCGCGGCCAATCTGGACTGGAACCGCCACCTGCAGCCGGGCGCCAGTGCCGACTTCGGCTTCCAGGGCACGCACGGGGGCAATTTCCAGGCGCCCACCTGCCGCACCGACTGATCTCCTCCCTCTTGGCGGGCGGCACTGCCGCCCGCATTTTTTCCCGCCGCCTTCTTCTCATTGAATGGTGCCGCAGCGTACCTGGACGCGCTCCGCGCAGTTGCGCCGCTATTTCAAGGATGCCAATCCAATGGGGGAAGGATCACCTATTGGATTGCCGGGTGAATCAGAGGAATGCCGGAGTGCCAATCGCAGGGTTGCCTCCCGCTTTCGGGGAGGTTCGTGGATGTCACTGAGGTCCGGAGGTTGTGTCGGCGGCGGAGAGCCGGACGGCGGCGCGCTGGCGCCGCGCGAAGGCCAGCAGCTCGGCGCTGCCGGCGGATACTGTTATGTGTTCGGGAATGGGCGCCAACAGCCAGCGGGTCTGCCAGTGCAGGGTGTCGCCGCTGGTGAGCCGCTGCGCGGCGCTCTGCACCTCCAGCTCCAGATAGGGGTGGCGCCCGCTCAGGTAGAGTTCGACATCGCCCTCGCCGTCGGCCACCCGGTCCGGCGCCACCGGCGGGTAGGCGATCAGGTACAGGAGTCGGTCGCGCGCATAGGCGAGCCAGCCTTCACTGCCGTTGGCGATCAGCTTGCCCTCCCGCAGCGGTGTATCGGCTTGCAGATCCAGCCAGAGCACACCGTCAGAGATCCGGTGCTCTACAGAACCGCGCACCGTCTGCACGCTGGCCGCGCGCACCGGGGCGAAGGCCACCCCGGCGCGCTCGACGCGGGTGATCTCCCAGGCCGCCACCTGGTCGAAGTCCCGCGTGGCGTCGATGCGGTAATCGCGCCTTACCTGTCCCCCTTCCAGCAGTTGCAGCCGCTTCTCCACCCGTGCGCCCGCACCCTCGGCACTGCGCAGGCGGGCGCTGCACGGCGTCTGCTGCAGCAGTGCGTAGGCGCCGCTGTCGTGGGCGGCGACCGGCGGCCAGCCCCACAGCGACTGGGGGCTGAGCCAAAAGGTGGAGCCATAGTTGCTGCCGTCGCTGTCGCTGAGCGCGAGCAGATCCCGGTCTCCGTAGCGCAGCGACGTCACCCGCGCGCCGGTGTGCGGGTCCAGTGTCAGGCTGAGCGGTGCCCGTTCCAACGTGATCCCGGCGCAGTGCGCGCTGCCTGTGGCCAGCGCCAGTGCCGCCGCCAGCGCCGTCAGCCGCGACACTGGATTTCCGCGCTCTGCGCGGCCCCGGGCACATACTTGATGTTGGCCACCGCCAAAGACAGAGCGCCATCGCTGGTCAGGGTCAGCCCCTGTGAAATGCGCGAGAAGTCGGCGCCGCTGTCGGCGAAGCACTGCAGGTCGATGGACAGCTGCGACCAGTCCCCCTGCGGCAGCGCGCCGAGAGATTCCTGCAGGGGCAGCTGTGCGGAGCAGTCGTCCGCGCAGGCGATCTGTGCGAACACGGGCGCCTGTGGTCGCCGGTCTACGCGGATATCCATGGTCAGCGCGGCGTCTTCGGCCAGATAGCGGGTCAGGTCCTGGGGATTTTCCGCGCGCAGCTGCACGCTGGCGCGACGCAGGCCTTTCCAGTCGATCAGGCGCGCGTCCTCCTGGGATTCCATGTCGATAGAGGCCACGGTGACATTGCCGTCGCCGCTGCTGGCGAGGTTGCCGTTGACCGGTATCGGTGCCGGCTCCGCGTCGGCGATATACAGCCCCCAGGGTTCCCGCGGCCGCGAGACCATCAGCCAGGCGTCCTCTAGGGCGCCGAGGGCATAGGTGTCGCCGTCTTCGGGCAGGTTGTTGCTGAGTTGCGTGTTGTCGCTGTAACTGAGGCCGAAGTCGTAGGCGAACAGCGGCGCATAGTCGCGATCTCCCCGGTTCAGCACCGTCTGGTGCACCAGGTGCGGCCAGCTGAAGGAGAGGCGGCCGACAAAGTCATACTGCGGCTGTCCGTTGGCGTCGGTGAAAATCACATCCGCGACTCCCGTACCCTCCGAACCCGGCAGCCAGGCGGCGACGAAGGCGTCCGAGGCGTTCAGCTCCTTGTTGACCCACAGGGGGCGACCGGAGATAAAAATACTGACAACCGGGATATTCTCGGCGCGCAGTTTTTTCAGCAGCGCCAGATCCTTCTTGCTGCCCAGCTGGTATTCAATACTGGCCAGATCACCGTGCCACTCGGCGTAGGGGTCTTCGCCGAAGACCACTATGGCCACATCGGGCTTGCCGCCATCGGCAAAGGTCTCCGCGGAGAAGTCGCCACTGACGCTCAGCACCGCTTCACCACCGGCGGCGCCGACTGCGGCGCGGATGCCGTCGTAGATGGAAGTGGCGCTGGGGAAATCCGCATCGCTGTTGCCGGTGCCCTGCCAGGAAATGGTCCAGCCGCCGCTCTGTTTGGCGATGTCGTCCGCCGCGTCTCCGGCGACCAGTATCTTCTGGCGCGGGTCCAGCGGCAGCAGGCCGCCGTTGTTCTTCAACAGCACCAGGGATTTGCGCACCGCCTCGCGGGCCAGGGCGCGATGCTCGGGGCTGCCGAGAATGCCCTCTTTGCCGGCGAGGCTGTTGCTGCGCTCGAAGAGTCCGGCGCGGAGTTTGACCCGCAGGATGCGCGACACGGCGTCATCCAGGCGCGCGGCGGAAATCTCGCCGCTTCTGGCCTGGGCCAGTGTGTTGTGATACAGCGCCTTCCAGTCCGACGGCACCATAAACATATCCAGGCCGGCATTAATCGCCGCGGCACAGCTGTCGACGCTGCAGCCGGGCACGAAGCGGTGCCCGTTCCAGTCGCCGACGACGAAGCCGTCGAAGCCGAGGCGCTCCTTGAGAATATCGGTGAGCAGATATTTGTGGCCGTGCAGGCGTTCGCCGTTCCAGCTGTTGAAAGAGGCCATCACCGTCTGGACGCCGGCCTGCAGTGCGCTGATATAGCCCGCTGCGTGTATCTCCACCAGTTCCCGCTCGCCGATCCGGGTATCGCCACGGTCTATACCGCGGCTGGTGCCGCCGTCGCCGATGAAGTGTTTGGCGGCGGAGAGGAGGTGAAAGCCCTGGAGGAAGGCATCGCTGTCCTTGTCTCCCTGAATACCCTTCACCATCTGTTCGGCGTATTGACGCACTATGGCCGGGTCCTCGGAGTAGCTTTCGTAGGTGCGGCCCCAGCGGTCGTCGCGCACGACCGCCACCGTGGGGGCGAAGGTCCAGTCGACGCCGGTGGCCGCCACCTCGCGGGCCGTGGCGCGGCCGATGCGGTACACGAGTTCGGGGTCGCGCGCCGCGCCGAGGCCGATATTGTGCGGGAAGAGGGTGGCGCCCACGACGTTGTTGTGGCCGTGCACGGCATCGGCGCCCCAGAGGATGGGAATGGCCACGCCGCCGTCGGACGTGTCCATCGAGGCCTCGTAGAAGGCGTCGGCCATTGCCGCCCAGTCCGCCGGCTTGGCGTACTTGTCGTTGTTGGGGTAGGTGCCGCCGCCACTCAAGATGGCGCCGATATGGTATTTGCGCACATCGTCGGGCGTGATGTACTTGATCTCCGCCTGAATCAGCTGCCCGACCTTTTCCTCCAGGCTCATCTGCGACAGCAGTTCGCCGATGCGGGCTTCCAGAGCGGGGTCGGGTGGCAGCGCCGGTTCGAGCTTCGGCCAGTGTTCGCCACGCTGTTCGGGCGCGGCCTCTTGCCTGTTCGGGTCCGCGCCTTCGCCACAGGCCGCAAGGCCCGTGCAAGCCAACAGCAGGCTGGTCACCAACAGTTTTCCACAGGACATAAGTGCTCCACGGGTAAAGATATTGCTGAAAAAAGCGGGGCCTGGGCCCCGCAAACCGTCGACGGCTTAGAAGCCGGCCTTGAACCGCAAGCCATAGGTGCGCGGCAGGTTGGTGAAGCGCAGGTTGTTGCCGTGATCGATGATGCCCTTGTGGGAAACCACTTCATCGGTCAGGTTGGCGCCGTAGAGTTCCACCCGGTAGCGGCCGCTCGGATCGGAGTAGCCGACGCCGGCATCCAGATTCAGGTAGCCGTCCACGCCGTCGGCATAGTCGGGATCGTTGCCGACAACGGTCTCGCCGTTCACCAGGTCGTAGTCGGTATCGTTCCAGATACTCAGGAAGTAGTCGCTGCGATACTGGGCAGACAGGGTCCAGTCAAAGGCGCCCAGAGCCGACTCGATCCGCTGTGACAGGGCCAGGTTGAAGGTGAAATCCGAGGCCAGCGGCAGTTTTTTGCCGCTGATGTCGACGATCGGCAGGTCGGTGCCCCAGCTCTGGCGGGTATCCGCCATGACGCCTTTCTTGACTTCCGCGTTCAGCCACAGGGCGGTCATGTCCAGCATCACGTCCGCCGGCAGCAGGAAGCGGCTCTCCAGTTCCAGGCCGGTGATTTCGGAATCGGCGATATTGCGGTTCTGCAGCGAGCTCGCGCTGTCGTCCTCGCCGGTGGCGACGATCATCTGCAGCACCTGGTCGCTGTAGTCGTAATAGAAGGCCGATGCATTCAGGCGCGCCGGCACCGAGCCGAGGGTGAACTCGTTCTTGGCGCCCACCTCGTACATCACCAGTGTTTCCGGCGCGTAGGGCTCGGCCACCAGCTCGCCGTCGGGCATGACCAGGGTGTCGTTGAAACCGCCGGATTTGTGGCCGCTGGCGATACTGCCGTAGAGCATGCTGTCGTCATTCAGCTGATAGCTCAGGCCCACACGGAAGTCGACATAGTCGTCTTCATAGCGGCCTTTCTGCTGTATCGGCGCGCCGACGGTCCAGGGCATGGTGATCTCGGTACAGGCGGGATCGGTGACGCAGGCGATCTGGTCGTCCAGGTTGTCGTCGCGGCCCCAGCGGCCGATGCCGTCGAGGAGATAGGCGTAGAGTTCCGCGTCGCTGGCGCCGAGAATGTCGAAGTTGCTGCGGCCGAGGCCGTCGTACTCGAATCCGGGGGTGCCGATGCGCGAGGGCAGGGCGGTGCCCCACTCGTCACCGGCTTCAAAGAAGGCGAAGGCCCAGTTGCCGCCGGTGCCGAAACGGGACTTCTCTTCCTCGGTGCGGCGCAGGCCGGCGAAGCCGGTCAGCCGGTCGGTGAACTCGTAGGAAAGGTCGGCGTAGACGGCCAGGGAAGAACTGTCCACATCGGGCATCACCCACTCGGTGCCCGTGTACCAGGTACCGCCGTCGGACAGGCTGAACAGTGCCGCCTGCTGATCTTCGCGGAAATGGAAGACGCCGGCGGACCAGGTCAGCGGGCCGTCGCCGTTGGAGAAGAGGCGCAGCTCGTTCACGTAGGAGGTGGACCGGGTATCCCAGTACTGACTGCTGTAATTCTCCTGGTTTACCGGGCCGTGGCCGGGGAAGTAAACGCCGTCATTGGCGGCGTTGACCTGGGTAAAGTCCAGATCGCGGTAGCTGGAGGATAACTCGACCGACAAACCGTCGAACTCGTGCGTCAGCACCGCCATCAGGCCCGAGTGGGTGGAGTCCAGATCGCCCTCGGTGCCCCGGTAGAGGACCGCGCGCGGATCCTCCAGGTCGTCGAAGTCGTAGCCGTTTTGCAGTGCCTGTTTGATCTGTGCGCCCGGGTAGCCGGTGCCGCCCTCGTCGGTGCGGTCTGCCACCAGGTGCAGGCTGGTGGCCTCTGTGATATCCCAAAGGGCCGACAGGCGCAGCGATTGAACATCCTCGCTGCCGGCGGCCTCGAGGCTGCTGCCCGGTGCGGCGTTGGTGAAATAGGGATCGTGTTCCTCACTGTAACCGGCCAGGCGCAGGGCGAAGCTGTCGCCGAGCGGCAGGTTGGCGGCACCGCGCAGCCCGAAGGTACTGAAGTTACCGGCGGTGACCTCCAGGTCCGCTGTGGCGGCATCCATTTGCGGGCGTTTGGCGACAATATTCAGCGTGCCCGCGGTGGCGTTGCGGCCGCGCAGGGTGCCCTGTGGCCCCTTTTTCACTTCTACCCGCTCGATGTCGTAGAACATGGCACCGACACCGCGCGGGCGCGGAATATAGACGCCGTTCAAGTGGGTGGCGGCGGCCGGATCACCCAATTCGGTGTTGTTGCTGGAGCCCACGCCGCGGATGTAAATCTCCATATTGCCTTCCTGGTCGGCAATATTGAGGCCGGGCACCACATTTTGCAGGTTTTGGAAGCTGGTTCCCACGCCCAGGCGGTCGAGGCTGTCCTGGCCGAAGGCCTGTGCTACGCCGGCCACACTTTGCAGGGACTGTTCGCGGCGCTCCACGGTTACCACGATTTCCTCGAGGCCTGCGTTGTCTTCACGATCGTCAGCCTGGGCATGGGCACCGCCGTACAGGCCGGCGAGAACTGCGGTTACTGCGAGTGCTAGGGGATCTGTCTTGAACGGCGTCATCGCTGATGCTCCTCTGGTTTTTTCTTGTACTCATGCGCGCCGGCCGCGGATAGGACTGGCGGGGGTATTCTTGCGCTGACATTGGGAACGATCGTCCTGATTTGCGCTTCGTCACAAATTTGGACGTACAAGTTTCCGCGCGGCGCAAAGTCTGACCTGAACGGCCGCACGCCGGACACAGTTATTGCCGCCGGCGGATCATGGGCGCTTGCGCGGGACGGCCGGTGGGCTTAACCTTCTGGCGATAAAAATAAATAGATAGAGTGAGGGGAAACAGGGGCACATGGACATCCTGTTGTTCAATTTCCACGACGTGGTGCTGATGATGACCAGCTACCAGTGCACGCTCTTTGCGCTGTTGCTGCTGGTGATCCGCCGGGACGGCTATATCAGCAATGTGCTGCTGGCGCTCTTCCTATTTACCCAGGCGGCCATTCCATTGGATATATTGATTAATTTCGGTGCCGGCTTCCGCGAGTGGGCCATCCAGGCTTCTCCCAACCTCTTCTATGTATTCGGCTTCGCCTACTGGCTGGAAGGGCCGGTCCTGCTCTGGTATACGCGCTCGCTGATCTATCGTAAGTACCGCCTTTCCAGGTCCGATCTGCTGTACCTGCTGCCCTTTGTCGCCTATGCGCTGTTCGAATACTTCTCCTATTTCCGCTTCGATAATGCGGCAAAAGTCGCGATGTTGGAGGGATACACCCCATACGACGAGTCGCTGGTCAACTTGCTGGTCGGCTTCGCACGGGAGGTGCTGCGCGTACTGTTCGGCGTGCTCTGCCTGTTGGAGATTCGCAACTGCCGGCGGCAGATCCGCGACTCCTATTCCAATGTGGACAAGATCGATTTCAAATGGCTGCTGATCCTGGTGTGGGGCTTCCTGTTGCTGCGCGGCTGGGCGGTATTGGTCAATATCGCCCTGACCCTTGCCGCCCACCTGGACGTCATGGTGGACTTCCGCATCATGGGGTTGGCCAGCAACTACACGGTATTTATCCTGGTCAGTGCAATGATCTTCTTCAGCCTCAGCTACTCGTCCATGTTCGAGGGGCTCGACCGGCGCGAGGGGCAGGACTGGCCCGATGCAGAGGGGGACGCTGCGACAAAAGGCGGCCCGCGCCCGCAGGTGGACCGGGCGCTGGCGGACAGGATCAGCAGCTATATGGAGCGGGAGAAGCCCCACCTGGCACCAACGCTGACACTGGAGCAGCTGTCCGCCCAGTTACAGATCCCGAAGCGCAGTCTGTCGAATATTATCAATCGCCATTTCGAACGTAACTTCTTCGAATTCGTCAATCACTACCGCATCGAGGAGGCCAAACGGCTGCTCGCCGATCCCGACTGCGCGGACCGCACGGTCATGGACATCATGCTCGACTCAGGCTTCAACACCAAGGCCACCTTCAACGCCTTCTTCAAGAAACTGGTGGGCATGACACCCACCGAGTTCCGTCACCGCAACCGCGCGCAGGAGGCGCTGGCCGGTCACTGATGGGGCTGTTGCTCAGCCCCGCATCTGCTCCAGTTCCAGCCCCTTGGTTTCGTGCACCAGGTAGAAAACAAAGGCGATTGAAAGCAGTGCGAACAGGGTATAGATACCGTAGGCGCCGGCGAGGCCGATGCCGGTCAGCATGATCGGGAAGGTCATGGTGATCGCGAAGTTGGCCACCCATTGCGACAGCCCCGAAACCGCGAGGCCGGAGCCGCGGATCTGGTTCGGGAACATCTCGCCGAGCATGGTCCACATGGCCGGCCCCCAGGAGCCGTTGAAGAAGAACACATAGGCGTTGGCGGCGACCAGTGCCAGCAGCCCCATGCTCCTCGACAGCTGCAGGTTACCGTCGGCATCCAGGGTGGAATTGGCGAAGGCGAAAGCCACTAGGCCGAGGGTTGCCGCCATGCCGATGGAGCCGGCCAACAGCAGCGGTTTGCGGCCGATCCGGTCGATCAGCGCCATGGTGATCAGGCAGGCCGCGATGCTGACACCGCCGGAAATGATATTGATCAGCAGGGCGTCGGACTCGGAGAAGCCCACCGCCTGCCACAGCACTGCGCCGTAGTAGAACACCACATTGATCCCTACCAGCTGCTGGAATACCGCCAGACCAATGCCGACCCAGACGATCTTGCGCACTTTGCCGGCGTGCCGACCGGCGCTTTCCAGCAGGTCTGCCATACGCGGGCGGTGGTCGCCGGCCACCGACTCGCGGATGCTCGCCAGTTTTACGGCCACGGACGCTTCGCCGTAGAGCCTGCGCAGCACTTCACTGGCGCGAGCGGTCTGCCGCGACAGCACCAGATAGCGCGGGCTTTCAGGAATCAGCAGCAGGGCGAGGAAGAAGAGGGTCGCCGGGGCGATTTCGATCCAGAACATCCAGCGCCAGGCGCTGAAGCCCATCCACCAGGCGTTCACCGCGGAGCCGGCGCTGTTGGCCAGCCAGTAGTTGCTGACAAATGCGGCGAACAGGCCGGAAATAATCGCGATCTGGTTGATCGTGATCAGGCGGCCGCGAATGGATGCCGGAGCGATCTCGCTGATATAGGCCGGCGACATCACGCTGGCGGCGCCCACCGCGAGACCGCCGAGAATGCGGTAGAACACGAACTCCGGGGAACTGGCGGCAATCCCGGAGCCCCAGGCGCTGACGATAAAAAGCAGCGCGGAGATCAGCAGCAGCGTCCTGCGCCCCCAGAGGTCCGCCAGGCGGCCGGCGAAAAAGGCGCCCACGGCGCAGCCGAGCAGCATCGATGCCACATTGAAGCCGGTACCGGCGGTGTTGGAGTTGAACGCCTGCTGCAGCCCGGTGACGGTGCCGTTGATGACGCCGCTGTCGAAGCCGAACAGGAAGCCGCCGATGGTGGCGACTCCGCATATCAGTACGATGAAGCCCAGGGGTACCGCTTCGGCCCCCTGTGTCGCTGACGGGGCAAGAGTAGGATTCGCTGCATCCATGATTCTGATCTCTGTTTATTTTTGGGGTTGGCAGGCCCGCCCTGCGCAGCAGCGCGGGTGTGTGCCGACTATAGGAATTGCGGTGCTCGGCGGTCGTCCGACTTTTGTCGGTGGGTGTAAAGAATGGCAGTACCGGGTAAAGTTGCGAGCGCTGCGCAAAGTCTTACCCGTGCGCAGAAGCGTACTGGAGCAACTGTGGAACGGCTGAAACGCACAATTGTCGACTTCCTCTTCCGCCACCCCCGGGGCGGGCGCTACTGGCTCGGGTACAGCGGCGGCTTGGATTCGACCGTGCTGTTACACCTGCTCGTGGAGGCCGGCGTTCCGCTGCGGGCGATCCACGTCAACCACGGTCTGTCGCCACACGCAGAGGACTGGCAGGCCCACTGTGCCGCCGTGGCCGAACAACTGGGCGTGCAATTCGAAGCCCGACGCGTGAAGGTTGAAACGGACGGCTCCGGGCTCGAACAGGCCGCGCGCGCCGCGCGCTACCGGGCCTTCGCGGAACTGCTGCGGCCGGGCGACCAGCTGCTGCTGGCGCAGCACGGCGACGACCAGGTGGAAACCTTCTTTCTGCGCCTGCTGCGCGGCGCCGGTGCGCTGGGGCTGGCGGCCATGGCGGACGCGCGCGCGCTCGGCGGCGCAACGGTGCTGCGCCCTCTGCTCGGCGTCGGTCGCGACCACTTGGAGGCCTATGCGCGGGCACGCCAGTTGCGCTGGATCGAGGACGAGAGCAACGCGGATCAGTCGCTCGACAGAAATTACCTGCGCGCGAGCGTGCTGCCGCTGCTGCGCCGGCGCTGGCCGCTGCGCGAGCGGGTGGCGCGGGCGGCGGACAATCTGCGCGAGGCCGCCGAGCTGTTGCGGGATCTGGGCGACGCGGACCTGCAACTGTGCGCCCGCCGCCGCGAGCGCTTCGGCGAGAGCGTCGCGCTGGAACCGCTGCGGGCGCTGCCGCGGCGCCGGCAGAAAAACCTGCTGCGCGCTTGGCTGGCCGATTGCGGCGGCGACATGCCCGAGGCGGTGCACCTGGCGCAGGCGCTCGACCAGGCGCTGCAGTCCGCCGTCGACAGCCGCATGGCCGTCGCGCTCGGCGGCCTGGTCGCGCGCCGCTTCCGCGAGCGCCTCTACCTGACGCCGCGGCTGCCGAAAATGGAGGCCGGCCAGTGGCGCTGGGATGGCCGCGGCAGCCTCAGCCTGCCCGGCGGCTGGCGGCTGCTGGCCGGCGACGGCTGGCCGGAGGGGGACTATCTGGTTCGCTTTCGCCGCGGCGGCGAGCGCGCCAGGCCGTCGGGGCGCAGACACTCGCAGCTGCTGAAAAAACTGCTGCAGGAGGCGGACCTGGAGCCCTGGCTGCGGGACCTGGTGCCGCTGGTCTACCGCGACGGGGAGTTGCTCGCCGTCGGCGATCTGTTCGTCTGTGGCGACACTGTGACCGGCGCGCTGGAATGGCGCTATGTGGGAGCTGACGGCTGATCGGCGCCCGCGCATCGGCGGCTTTTGGATTGAGCGCGGGGCGCCTTTCTGGTAGTCTGGCGTCCCATCTCAAAGGCACCGGGACGGGCGGGGCGGTCACTCGACTGGCCTCTGGAACAGCCTCCAGGAGAGTCCTCCCGGGCCAGCCCCGCAAACCCGATCCCATCGGGCATTCAACTGACCAAGGTTTTGCATGACGCGCTATATTTTTGTCACTGGTGGCGTGGTTTCCTCATTGGGGAAAGGTATCGCCTCCGCTTCCCTGGCCGCTATTCTCGAGGCCCGCGGCCTCAAGGTCACCATCCTCAAGCTGGACCCCTATATCAACGTGGACCCGGGCACCATGAGCCCCTTCCAGCACGGCGAGGTCTATGTGACCGAAGATGGCGCCGAGACGGATCTGGATCTCGGCCACTACGAGCGCTTTATCCGCACGCGCATGTCCAAGCGCAACAACTTCACCACCGGTCGCGTCTACGAAACCGTGCTGCGCAAGGAGCGCCGCGGTGACTACCTGGGTGGTACCGTACAGGTGATCCCGCACATCACCGACGAGATCAAGCGCCGCGTGCTTGAAGGCGGTCGCGATGTGGACGTGGCCATCGTCGAGATCGGCGGTACCGTGGGCGATATCGAATCCCAGCCGTTCCTCGAGTCCGTGCGCCAGCTGCGCGTGGAGCTGGGCCTGAACCGCGCCCTGCTGATCCACCTGAGCTACGTGCCCTATATCGCCACCGCCGGCGAGACCAAGACCAAGCCCACTCAGCACTCGGTCAAGGAGCTGCGCTCCATCGGCCTGCAGCCGGATATCCTGCTGTGCCGCTCCGAGCGCGAAATTGACGAGGACTCGCGCCGCAAGATAGCGCTGTTCACCAATGTCGAGGAGCGCGCGGTGGTGCCGCTGCCGGATGCCAAGACCATCTACAGCGTGCCGCGCCTGCTGCACAGCTACGGTCTCGACGATATCGTCGTGGACAAGCTGCAGCTGGAGTGCGGCTCGCCGGATCTGTCCGAGTGGGATGCGGTGGTCGACGGCAAGCTGAACCCGCAGCACGAAGTGAAGATTGCCATGGTCGGCAAATACATGGAGCTGTTGGACGCCTACAAGTCCCTGATCGAATCCCTGACCCACGCGGGCATCAAGCACCGCTGCAAGGTGGATATCGACTTTATCAATGCCGAGGACGTCGAAGGCGAAAACGGCATCGATCTGATCAAGGGCGCCGACGCCATCCTGGTGCCCGGCGGTTTCGGCGAGCGCGGCCTCGAAGGCAAGCTGGAAGCGGTGCGCTACGCGCGCGAAAACAATATTCCGTTCCTCGGCATCTGCCTCGGTCTGCAGTCTGTTGTCATCGAATACGCGCGCAACGTGCTGGGCCTCGAAGGTGCCAACAGCACCGAGTTCGACGCCAAGACCCCGCACCCGGTGATCGCCCTGATCACCGAGTGGATCGACAGCGAGGGCAAGGTCGAGAAGCGCGACGAGCAGTCCGATCTCGGCGGCACCATGCGCCTCGGCGGCCAGGAGTGCCGCCTGGCCAAAGACAGCAAGGCGCGGGAAATCTACGGTGCCGATGTGATCGTCGAGCGCCACCGCCACCGCTATGAGGTCAACAACAACTACGTCGACCGCCTGCAGCAGGCCGGCCTGAAAATCGGCGGCTGGTCTGCGGACGACACCCTGGTGGAAATGGTCGAACTGCCGGAACATCCGTGGTTCGTCGCCTGCCAGTTCCACCCGGAGTTCACCTCCACCCCGCGCGATGGCCACCCGCTGTTCGAGAGCTTTGTCGCCGCTGCGATGAAACAGCACGATAAGTCCTGATCGCGAGAATGGGTAGGATGGGCACAGTCGCGAAGCGACGTGCCCATCAACGCCGGGTGATGGGCATGCTGCGCTTTGCCCATCCTACGAAACCGACGGTAGAGGCCTGCTTGCAGGCGAAAAAAGGTGGAAAGAATTGAAAATTATTGAAGTCGGAAAAATCCAGGTCGCCAACGACAAGCCGTTCGCGCTGTTCGGCGGCATGAATGTGCTCGAATCCCGCGATCTGGCCATGCAGGTTGCCGAACACTACGTCAAGGTCACCGAAAAGCTCGGCATCCCCTATGTGTTCAAGGCCTCCTTCGACAAGGCGAACCGCTCCTCCATCCACTCCTACCGCGGCCCCGGTATGGAAGAGGGCCTGAAGATCTTCGAGGAGATCAAGAAGACCTTCGATGTGCCGCTGATCACCGACGTGCACGAGCCGCACCAGGCGGCGCCCGTCGCCGAGGTGGTAGATGTGATCCAGTTGCCGGCCTTTCTCGCTCGCCAGACCGACCTGGTCGCCGCCATGGCGAAGACCGGGGCGGTCATCAACGTGAAAAAACCGCAGTTTATGAGCCCGCCGCAGGTCAAGAATGTGGTGGAGAAATTCGCCGAGTGCGGCAATGAAAAAATTATCCTGTGCGAGCGCGGTGCCTGCTTCGGCTACGACAACCTGGTGGTGGACATGCTCGGCTTCCGCACCATGATCGACGCCTCTGGCGGCGCGCCGCTGATTTTCGATGTGACCCACTCGCTGCAGATGCGCGACCCCGGCGGTGCCGCCTCCGGCGGCCGCCGCGCCCAGGTCACCGAGTTGGGCCGCGCCGGTTTGGCCATCGGTATCGCCGGTCTGTTCCTGGAGGCCCACCCGGACCCGGACAAGGCACTGTGCGACGGCCCCAGCGCTCTGCCGCTGGACAAGCTGGAGCCTTTCCTGGCGCAGATGAAAGCCGTGGACGACCTGGTCAAAGGCTTCCCGCCGCTGGATACCAAATAAACTGTAGGAGCGGCCATGGGCCGCTCCTACAAAATTACTGAATTGCCAATCACCCCACTCACAAAAACATGGAGCCCTTGTCAATGAGCAAGATTGTTGCCGTAAAGGCCTACGAAGTGCTGGATTCCCGCGGTAATCCGACGGTCGAAGCCGATGTGATTCTGGAAGACGGTTCCATCGGTTCCGCCTGCGCCCCGTCCGGCGCCTCCACCGGTTCCCGCGAGGCGCTGGAACTGCGCGACGGCGACAAGAGCCGCTACCTGGGCAAGGGTGTGCTGAAAGCCGTCGAGAACATCAACACCACCATCGCCGACCTGCTGAAAGGCATGGACGCGACCGACCAGCGCGCCCTCGACAAGGCGATGATTGACGCGGACGGCACCGAGAACAAATCTGTGCTGGGCGCCAACGCCATTCTGGCGGTTTCCCTCGCCGCGGCCAAGGCGGCGGCTGCTTCGAAGAAGATTCCGCTGTACCAGCATATTGCCGAGGTGAACGGCACCGCCGGCCAGTACACCATGCCGGTGCCGATGATGAATATCCTCAATGGCGGTGAGCACGCCGACAACAATGTGGATATCCAGGAATTCATGATCCAGCCGGTCAAGGCCGCGAGCTTCTCCGAAGCCCTGCGCCAGGGGGCGGAAATTTTCCACTCCTTGAAAAAGGTGCTGTCCAGCAACGGCCTCAACACCGCGGTGGGTGACGAGGGCGGCTTCGCCCCGAACCTGCCGTCCAACGAGGCGGCCCTGAAAGTGATTGCCGAGGCAGTTGAAAAAGCCGGCTACACCCTGGGCGACGACATCACCTTGGCTCTGGACTGCGCCTCCTCCGAATTCTACAAGGACGGCCAGTATGTGCTCGCCGGTGAGGGCAAGCAGTTCGACAGCGAAGGCTTCGCCGAATACCTGGCCGAACTGTCCTCCAACTACCCGATCCTGTCCATCGAAGACGGTATGGACGAGAGCGACTGGGACGGCTGGAAAGTGCTGACCGACAAGATCGGCGACAAGGTGCAGCTGGTGGGTGACGACCTGTTCGTGACCAACACCAAGATCCTGAAAGAGGGGATCGAGAAGGGCGTGGGCAACTCCATCCTGATCAAGTTCAACCAGATCGGCTCGCTGAGCGAGACGCTCGACGCGATCAAGATGGCCAAGGACGCCGGCTATACCGCCGTCATCTCCCACCGCTCCGGCGAAACCGAAGACACCACCATCGCCGACCTGGCCGTTGCCACCGCCGCAGGCCAGATCAAGACCGGCTCCCTGTGCCGCTCCGACCGCGTGGCCAAGTACAACCGCCTGCTGCGCATCGAGGCCGAACTGAACGGTTCCGCCCCCTATCGCGGCCGCGCGGAATTCAAATAAGTTCAGGGTGATGATTGCGGGATGATGAATGGGGGCCTCGGCAGCGCGTTGCGGCCCTACATTCATCGTTCATCGTTCATCGTTCATCGTTCATCATTCGCTATGAAATGGCTGCTGGCAACTCTCACCGCAATGCTTCTGGCTACCCAGTACCGCCTGTGGGTAGGCGAGGGCAGCCTGGCGGAAGTCACTCGCTTGAAGCGCCAGCTCGCCGAACAGCAGGAAAAGAACAGCGCACTGGCGCGGACGAATCGGCAGTTGTTGCGGGAGGTGCGCAGCCTCAAGGAGGGCACCGACGGCGTTGAGGCCAAGGCGCGCTACGACCTGGGCCTGATCAAGGAAGGCGAAACCCTGTTTATCTTTCTCGACCCCGAAGAGGCCAAAGAGCGTGACTAGCGCTTCTCTCGTCAGTGGTTACTGGGTAGTGGTGCCCGCCGCGGGCCGGGGCAAGCGCATGGGGGCGGACAGACCCAAGCAGTACCTGCCGCTGTTGGGGCGCCCACTTTTGTCCCTGACCCTGCGCAATATTCTCACCTGGCCGGGGCTCGCGGGCATCGTCGTGGCGCTGTCCGAAGACGACTCCTATTTTCCCCATCTGGCGGAAGCCAGGCACCCGTTGATCCACCGGGTTACCGGTGGCGCTGAGCGGGCGGATTCGGTCTTGGCCGCACTCAACTTTCTCGCCACGCGGGAGTCAGCGGATACGCCGGTGCTCGTGCACGACGCCGCGCGCCCCTGTGTCGCCCTGGAGGATATCGAAGCGCTGCTGCGGGCGGAGCCGGTGTCGCTGTTGGCGCAGCCCGCCTGCGACACGGTAAAACTGAGCCGCGCGACGCAGGCCGGTGCGGCGGTGGAAAAAACACTGGACCGCGACAGCATCTGGCTCGCGCAGACACCGCAGCGGGCACCGCTGGGCCTGTTGCACAGCTGCCTGCGCCGCGGCCTCGAGCAGGGCGCGGCCATTACCGATGAAGCCAGCGCGCTGGAGCTTTTCGGCCGGCATCCGCAGCTGGTACCCGGGCGGCGCGACAACCTCAAGGTCACCCACCCATCCGATATCGTGCTGGCGGAAACCATACTGCGCCTGCGCTATGCGCCCACAGAGGACAAACGATAGTGAGTTTCAGAATCGGCCAGGGGTTCGATGTGCACGCATTCGGCCCCGGTGACCATGTCGTGTTGGGGGGCGTCAAGATCCCATACGAGAAGGGGCTGGTTGCCCATTCCGACGGTGACGTGTTGCTGCACGCGCTTGCCGACGCCCTGCTGGGCGCGCTGGCGCTGGGGGATATCGGCCACCATTTCCCCGACACCGACGCCAGCTATGCCGGAGCCGACAGCCGCGCGCTGTTGCGCCAAGTCGTGGCGCTGATTGGCGAGCGCGGCTACCGCCTGGTGAACGCCGACTGCACCCTGATCGCCCAGGCGCCGAAGATGGCGCCGCATATCGATGCCATGCGATCCAATATCGCCGCCGATTGCGCGGTGGATGGCGGGGCCATCAGCGTGAAGGCCACTACCAGCGAGCGGCTCGGGTTCACCGGTCGCGGCGAAGGCATTGCCGCCCAGGCCACGGTACTGCTCGAGCGTGCCGATGACTGATCACTGGCGTTTGGACTGGCCGCGCGCCCTGGGCGGCGCGGCCATCGCGGGGGACTTCCGCACCCAGCCGGAGGATTTTGTGGTGGACGAGCTGGCGGCGCCGCCGCTGGCGGAGCGCGGAGAGCATGTCTACCTGCTGCTGCGAAAGCGCGGCGCCAACACCGCCTGGGTCGCCCAGACGCTGGCGAAGCTGGCCGGCGTGCGGCCCCAGGATATCGGTTACTATGGCCTCAAGGACCGCCACGCGGTAACGACGCAGTGGTTCAGTGTCTGGCTCGGGCAGAGGGACGCGCCGGACTGGGCGCAGATCAATAGTGATGAAATAACCCTGCTGCAGCATTACCGCGGCCCGCGCAAACTGCGCCGCGGCGAGCACAGCGGCAACCGCTTCCGCATACGGCTGCGCAATATCCGCGGCGACCGGCAGGGCGCCGAGCGGGTACTGGAGCGGCTCCCCGGCGGAGTGCCCAATTACTTCGGCGAACAACGCTTCGGCCGCGATGGCGGCAACCTGGACCTGGTGCGCAGGCTGGTGGAGGAGAATGCCCGCTGCCGCAAGAGCGAAAAGGCGTTTGCGATGTCGGCAGCGCGCAGCTGGATTTTCAATCAGGTGCTGGCGGCACGGGTGGAGGCGGGCAGCTGGCAGCGGCCCCTGCCCGGAGAGCCGGAACCCGAGCCCAGCGGTCCGCTCTGGGGCCGGGGCAGAAGCCCCGCCGCGGGAGAGGTCGCGGAGCTGGAACAGCGCGCCCTGGAGCCCTGGCAGCACTGGTGTGACTGGCTGGAGCACTGCGGCCTGAAGCAGGAGCGGCGCCCGCTGCTGCTGCGCCCCGAAGCCTTCGTTTTCCGGTGGTCCGGCGACGACCTGGTGTTGAAGTTCGCCCTGCCGTCGGGCGCCTTCGCCACGGCGCTGTTGCGGGAGGTCGCGGAGCTGGTCAATGTATCGGGCGCCACATAGAATCTGAGCTTCGGAAGAACACAATAGTTTGATGTGAAGACCCTGCGGCTGGCAGCAGGGCCGCCCGGGTCCGGCGGGACTAGGCCTTGCACACTTCAGGGGTTGGAATAAGAAGAATATGGATCGCTTGAAACGCGAAGGTTTGGGGATGACTTCCCAGCGCACCCGCAACCGCCTGATTCAGCGGCTGCGGGAAGAGGGCATTGGCAACGAGGCAGTTCTGGATGTGATGGCGTCCACCCCGCGCCACCTGTTCCTGGATGAAGCCCTGGCCCTTCGCGCCTACGAGGACACCTCTCTCCCGATCGGCTACGGCCAGACCATCTCCCAGCCCTATATCGTCGCGCGTATGACCGAACTGCTGCTGAGCCGCGCGAAGTCCCTGCACAGGGTGCTCGAAGTGGGCACCGGCTCCGGTTACCAGACGGCGATACTCGCGCGCCTGGTCGAGCGGCTCTACTCGGTGGAGCGCATCGAGCCGCTGCTGCAGCAGGCGCGCCGGCGCCTGCGGGAGCTGGATCTGTGCAATATCGAGTTCAAACTCAGCAACGGTGGTTTCGGCTGGCCGGAGAAGGGGCCCTATGACGCGATACTGGCGGCGGCCGCACCGGCGTCTGTACCGCAGGAGCTGAAACAGCAGCTGGCCCCCAATGGTGTGCTGGTGATCCCGGTGGGGTCGGAGCGGCAGCACCTGACGCTGGTTACCCGCCGCGAAGACAGCGACCAGTTCGACGTCGAGAAACTGGAAGCCGTGCGCTTTGTGCCACTGCTCAGCGGCGTGGTGCGATGAATCTATTCAAACTGTTCAGAAGCCGCTACCTGGGCGTCGCTGCGCGCGGTATGGCCATGGGTGCGGCAGATGTGGTCCCCGGGGTCTCCGGCGGCACCATCGCGTTTATCACCGGAATTTACCAAGAACTGCTCGACTCCCTGAGCCGTATAGGCCCGCACTGTATAACCCTGCTGCGGCGCGAGGGTGTCGGGTCGGCCTGGCGGTATATCAACGGCAACTTTCTGCTGGCGCTCTTTTCCGGCGTGCTGCTCAGTATCTTCAGCCTGGCGAAACTGATCGGCTCCCTGTTGGACACCTATCCGATCGTGGTCTGGGCCTTCTTCTTCGGGCTGGTGCTGGCATCTGCGGTGCCCGTTGTGCGCAGCATCCCCCGCTGGTCCCCATCGGTCTTCCTGTTTCTGCTGGTCGGCGTTGCGTCCGCAGTACTGATCAGCGAGCTGCGCCCCGGCGAGGTTCCGGCGACGCCGCTGACGCTCTTCCTCTCGGGGGCGCTGGCGATCTGCGCGATGATACTGCCGGGTATTTCCGGGGCTTTTATCCTGCTGCTGATCGGTATCTACCCGCGGGTACTGGCCGCGGTCCACGAGCTGCAGCTGCTCAACCTGCTGTGCTTTGCGGCGGGCGCCGCAACGGGGCTGATGCTGTTCAGCCGCCTGCTGTCCTGGCTGATGCATCGCTATATCGCGCGCACCCTGGCCTTTCTCGCCGGCGTCCTGCTCGGAAGCCTCAAGATCATCTGGCCGTGGAAGCTGCCGCTGGCGGGCGCCGCAGATGGTGCGAATAAACTGGCGCCGCTGATGTCCAATACGTCGCCATCGGGTTTCGCCGCTCAGACCGGCGCAGATGCCTACCTGGCTGCGGCGCTTGTCGCGGCGGTGAGCGCGGTGGCCCTGGTACTGGTGGTGGACTTTCTCGGCAGACGCTTCCGAAAGGGGCAAACTCGCGCCAAGCCGCAATAAGATCTGTCAAAGGTCGGATTGGCAACTTTTTGTGAGGCTTTTCGCTAAGAATTCGGGCGATTTCTTTAGACACATTTTCCATAAATGCGGCCGTGTGATGTAAAAAGAGAATAATGAAATGTCGTTTTTTTCAACATGTTGAGGGGCGATTCTGGCGGGACAATTGTCCTGTTTCCGGTCATCGTTACCCAAACATGTTAAAAATATTGATCGCGATGACGCTGCCGCTGCTGTTGAGTGCCTGCGCCAGCCACCCGGCTCCGACCACTTCGCTGGCGCAGCCGCCCAGCGCCTGGATCAAGCACCACACGGTCAGTCGCGGCGAGACTCTCTATTCCATCGCCTGGCGATATGGCAAGGACTACCGGGAGCTGGCGGCGATCAACGGCATAGCCGCCCCCTACCAGATCTACCCCGGACAGAAACTGCAACTCGCCGGCCGGGCGAAGTTAGTCAGTAGCCCGAAACCTGCCAAGAAGCGCAATCCGGTGCCGAAGGTCAAGCCCGCCCCAGTACCCCAAAAGGTCACAAAAAACACAAAATCATTAACAGAGAAAAAATCGCGCCAGTCGGTTTCACGGGCATCCGGGTCCTCCATCCGGTGGCGCTGGCCGGCCAAGGGGGAAGTCATCGGCCGCTTCCGTGCAGGCGATCCCCTGCGCAAGGGAGTTGATATCGCCGGTGAAAAGGGGGACTCTGTACTCGCAGCAGCCGATGGCACCGTGATCTACGCGGGAAGTGCGCTGAGAGGCTACGGAAAACTGCTGATCGTAAAGCACAGTTCGGAGTACCTGAGTGCTTACGCCCACAACCACAAGTTACTTGTGAAAGAGGGCAGCGAAGTCAAAGCGGGGCAAAGGATAGCGGAACTGGGTTCAAGTGGTACCGACCGCAACAAGCTCCACTTTGAGATTCGTCGCAACGGTCAGCCGGTAGACCCTCTGGCCTATCTGCCATAACTCGAGTGGGAGCCAGAAAGCGCTGCAAATAAAAATGGATTTTTAGTTTGTACCACTTGAGGTAGTCACTGGAATCGTGACGATCGCAAGGCCGGCAGCCGGCAGAAAGATGTGCTTGTTTTCTTCTGTGTTTACGCCGTCCTTGATGCTTGCCGATCCGGTGGCTGTCGCACAGACGGTAGTCAGCCGGTTAAAGTCGAATTGACGCAATCCGGTTGCAGTGCGGCTGATATTGGCAAAGTACAAGGAGTAGGGGAAATGGAAGCACAACGGCAAGACCAGTTGATGGCTGGTCAGGCAGAAGATCTTCCTCCTGAGTTGGTAACAGATCAGAACAAACAGAAGTCAAGCGACAAAGAGGGTAACTCCAAAGGCCGCACCCGGAGAGCGGTAGCAAAGAAAAGCTCCGAACCCACCCCCCTGAAGGCTCGGGCCCGCAAACTGGATAGCGATAGCCATTTGCAGAAGAATCTCGACGCCACCCAGCTGTATCTCAATGAAATCGGTTTTTCCCCGCTGTTGACCGCTGAAGAAGAGGTCTATTACGCGCGCAAGGCTCTGCGCGGTGATGCAGCGGCGAGAAAGCGTATGATCGAGAGCAACCTGCGCCTCGTAGTAAAAATTGCCCGCCGCTATGTCAGCCGGGGCCTGGCGCTGCTGGATCTGATTGAAGAGGGCAACCTGGGCCTGATTCGCGCAGTGGAGAAATTCGACCCGGAGCGCGGTTTCCGTTTTTCCACCTATGCCACCTGGTGGATCCGCCAGACGATCGAGCGGGCCATCATGAACCAGACCCGCACCATTCGCCTGCCGATTCATGTGGTCAAGGAGCTGAACGTCTACCTTCGCGCCTCCCGCGAACTGGCGCAGAAACTCGACCACGAACCCTCGGCGGACGAAATAGCTAATCTGCTGGAAAAGCCGGTCGGGGATGTCGAGCGCATGTTGGGCCTCAACGAGCGAGTCACTTCGGTGGACACACCCATAGGTCCGTCGTCGGAAAAGACCCTGGTGGATACCATTCCCGACCAGCAGGAATCGGACCCAGCGGAGCTTCTGCAGGATAGCGACCTGTTCGAAAGCATCAACCGCTGGCTGGGTGAACTGCCGGACAAGCAGTGCGAAGTGGTCTCCCGCCGCTTTGGATTGCGCGGCTTTGAAGCCAGCACGCTCGAGGAGGTGGGGCGCGAGATCGGTCTTACCCGGGAGCGCGTGCGCCAGATCCAGGTGGATGCACTCAAGCGCCTGCGCGAAGTGATGGAGAAGCAGGGGCTCGACGGCCAATCCCTGTTCGGCAACCTGTAGACGATATCGTCAAATAAAAAAGCCCGCGAAGGTACCGGCCTTCGCGGGCTTTTTTTGTCATCGGGACACCGGGATTTATTTCTGAACCCAGCGCCCGCGATTGTCCTGGTAGTATTCGCCGGGGGCGAGGCGGGCCTCCAGTTTTTCCGCCGCGCGCGCTGCCACCTGGGCAATATCGATATTGTTGCGCTTGGCGATGCGGGCATACTCCGCTTTGCGCTTGGCGTTGACTTCCGCCACCAGTTTTTCAAGCTCCGGGGAGCTCTGGTCCACCACGGCGATATAGCCGCTGTTGGCCTCGCCGACGAGCCCCTGGCTCTTGGCTTCACTCAGGGAGATCGCCAGGGCCGGCAGCGCGATTGCCAGGCCAAGGCAGAGCAGGGCGGTCTTGACTAGCTTCATGGTTGGCCTCCTTAGAATATGCCTTCTTTGTCTTCGAACAGGTTGTCCAGTTCCCTGTCGACCTTCACGCGAATCTCGTGCTCGATCTTCACGTTCAGGTTCACGGTGATCGGCTCGCTGGGGGCCTGGACGGCGACCGTCGGCGTGCATCCCGCGGCGGCCACGGCGGCCGCAAACAGTAGCGGAAGCAATTGGCTGCTCTTCATCAGTTGCTCCTCAAGTTAAAGCAAGGACATTGTAATCGCGCAAGCTTAACCCAATCTGAACCCGTTTGTCGGGAATCACTGTACCTGCTTTTCCAGCGCCTCGGTCAGGTCACGGCTGGCCTGCAGCGAGCGCAACATGGCGGGGATATTGTTTTCCAGGTTCAGATTGATGATCAGATCCCGGTCCGCGGCGACCGAGGCGCTGCGCCCGACCAGCTTCAGCTGCAGCTGCATATCGCCACTGGGCGGGTATTCGAGGGTGCCGCTCAACGCGCGGTAGTTGTAGTCTTCCAGGGCGCCGGCGAGCAGCTTCAACTGCGGGTTGCCGGACAGCATCTCGGCAGAGAAAGCGCCGTAATAGCGCAGGCGCCCGCCCGGCGGACGCGCGCGAACCGTGCCCTGCTCCACGGTTATCCCCTCCGGGCCGGTCGACAGCGGTATCTGCAGATCCACGGTGCCGGTTGCGGCAAAGTTCTCGGCTTCCATTTCCCGGGCCAGTGCTCTGAGCGAGATTTCATTCAGCGCGACCTGGCTCCTGCGCGTCTCACCGGCGAGATTCCACACCAGCGCACGGGATTGCAGAGTGCCGCCGAGCAGCTCCGCACTGAGGTTGCCGAGGGTCAGATCCCGCTTCTCATCGAGCGACAGCGAGAAGCGGATATTCTCCACCGGCAGGCCCACGTCCAGAGTGTCCAGTTGCACTGGCTGTGGGTTTGCGGTGATCCATTGATCACCCCGGCTGTGCAGGGAAAGCCTGCTGTGGATACCGGCGGCGAAGCTGTCGTTGTAGACCGCGGCAACCCCATCCAGGCGCAGTTCGATGCTGTCCTGCTGTGTTTGCGGCCAGGAGAGCCGTCCTTGCGCGGCAACCTTTCCCGCGACCAGGTCCACCGGCAGTCCCTGCACGGACTGGCTGAGCGGCTGCCTCTGGCTGAATTCGATCTCCTCCAGGGCGAAATCCGCCGCGCCCCGCTGGCTGTCGATATTGTGTTGCCACTGGCTTTGCACCCTGAGGTTTCCGGCCCGAGCCCGGCTCTCGCCGCGCAGGGTGTCGCCGTTCAAAACGAGCTTGCCGCTCAGGTCGGTATCGAGTTGGTAGCGGTTCTGCAGCTGCAGTTCGAGCTTGTCCGAACGGTAGCTGGCGCTGAGCTGTGGCTGGCCCTTGACCTGCCTGAATTGAATGGCCGTGAAATCCATGGTGCCGGAAGCCCGCTGCCCCTCGGCACTGAACGCGCCGAAGTGGGTCGACAGCGCGCCGCTGGTACAGACGGTTTCGCCTCCGGCGAGGGTGCATTCCAGCTGCGGTGCGCGTATCGACAGTTTTTCTATCCGCACGGCCTTGCGGCTGATCTGCCCGGCCTCGAAATTCGTGTCGTGCAGGCTCCACTGCTGCTCGCCGTTGTTTAGATTCCATTCCAGCCGGGTGTCGATCGACGGTTGCAGAACAGCCAGGCCGGACGCCTCGTGCGCGAACTGTTCCGAAGTGGCGCGCAGTTCCAGCGTGCAGCTGGTCTGTGCCGAGATGTCGCAATCGATATTTGCCAGCTGCGACTCCAGGGATAATTTCCCGCTCTCTTCACTGGCTTTCACGCTCAGGTTCTCTCCCGTTACCTGGAGACCCCCGGGCCAGCGGGCCGCCTGCAGGGTCACTGGCGCCAGCAGGTGCAACGCCAGCTGCCCCCTGTGCCAGCCAATCTGCGACGGCAGCGATTTTTCGTCACCCTCCGCCTCGACGGTGACAGACACGCGGCTGTCCGGGAGCAGGGACAGAGTGACATCACTAAGCCAGTGCTGTCCGGCGCCGCTTGCTCCGGCCCGGGAATGGATTCTGGCGCGCCCTTCGAGTGCCACGCTTCCCGCCGCGGATTCTATGGCCAGGGGGGGCAGCAGTCGCCGCCAGCGCGGGGCCTGCAGCAGTGAATCGCTGGCGGCGAGGTTCAGGTCGCCTTCGACGGTGAGCAACTGGCCCGCCTTCTGTGTGCTGGTATCGAGCCGGGCCCGCAGCAGGGGGTGTGGCTCTCCGGCCGGGGTCAGTTCAAGGGCGGCGGTTCCGGAAATTTTCTGCGGCTGTAGCGGTCGCAGGGAGGCGAACTCCACAGAAAGCGGAACGGCCGTAGTCAGGGAAATCTCTGCCGTCGTGCCCAGCAGTTTTTCCGGCAGGCGGAAGCGCACCGATTCGCCCCGCAATTGTGCGGAGATATTCCGGTAGTCCTGTAGTTGAAGGGGTTCATCCGGTATCCGGGCGCGGATATTGGCGGAGAGTTTTCCGGACGCACTGGCTGCGATTTCGTCCAGTGCGGCGGTCGCCGGCAGACCGGTGAGCCGCTGCAATTCCGTCTCGAGATCCGCACTCAGGCGCCATTGGCCGGCGGTATCCGGCACGAGACCGGCGTTCAACGACAGCGCTGGTTGCTGTGGATCCGCACCCAGCCGGCCGGAAAGCCGGAGCTGGTCCGGGCGGGTCTCGACCTGCAGGGAAAGCTGCTGCCTTCCACTGGAAAAATCTGCGTATATCGTTTGGCTGTCATAGTCCCGCCGGAGGCTGAATTTTCCTTTTGCAGTTTTTTCCCGCTGCCACTCCAGATGGTCAATCTGGGCGCTTAGTGGCAGCCGGCGCAGCAACTCGAAGATGTCGCTGAGTTTTGGCCCCTGTGCGCGGGGAAGCTCAGTATCCCGCGGTGGTGGCGTTGTGGTTGTGTCGGGATCGGGCGCGGGCACAAAGCTGAGTCTCGAGACTGACAGCTGCGCCCGGTTGCGTTGCGGCGCAAACAACAGGCCGAAGGGATGCCGTATTTGTACCTGCTGCAGCCGTACTGTTGCGCCGTTGTGCAGAGACAGGGCCAGGTGGTCCGCGGCGACAAGCCCCGGTGCAAGGCGCAGGCCGTCAAGTGCATCGACGCGTCCGCCCTGCAACAGCGGATTGATCAGCCGGGGCGCCATAGCATCCCTATGCCACCAGGCCCAGCAGCAGGCCGACAGTATCAGCAGGGCTGCCGTGATTGGAACGAATCTGGCCTTGCGCACAGATAACCTCTCGAAACTGGCTTGTGGTAGGTGGGTGCGGAATGATTCGCGTTCCCGGGGCCAGTGGCGGCACACTCCCGTGCCGAATTGCCCGGCTACCTATTTGGCTTACGGTTGAATAAGCATCATTATAAGGCCTCGGCACCGGACAAGAATAAGAGTGAGCCTATAGTGAATACTGTCTTTTCAATGCTGCGCACTGCTGCACTGTTTCTGATTGCCCTGACTAGTGGGGGGGGAGCCATGGCCTTTGATCGCGTGACCGGAGAGGGTTTTGCCAGCCGCTCTCCCGTGCTGGCGACGCAGGGGATGGCGGCCACCAGCCAGCCCCTGGCAACCCAGATTGCGCTGGATATTCTCAAGCGCGGCGGCAGTGCCGTGGACGCAGCCATTGCCGCCAACGCGGCCCAGGGGTTGATGGAACCGACCGGCTGTGGCATCGGCGGCGATCTGTTTGCCATCGTCTGGAGCGCGGAGGAAGGCAAACTCTATGGCCTGAATGCCAGTGGCCGTTCGCCCAGATCCCTGCCATTCGAATACTTTTCCCGCAACGGCCTGTCGAAAATCCCATCCCACGGGCCCCTGCCGGTGTCGGTGCCCGGCGCCGTGGACGGCTGGTACCAGCTGCACGAAAAGTTCGGCCGCCTGCCGATGGACGAGCTGTTGGCCCCTTCAATTGACTACGCGGAGCGGGGTTTTCCGGTCACGCAATTGGTGGCCTATTACTGGAACCGCTCGGTGCCGCTGTTGGAAAAATACCCAGGATTCCGCGAGACCTTTATGCCCGGAGGCCGGGCACCGCGGGAGGGGGAGCTGTTTCGCAACCCGCGCCTGGCGGAAACCTACCGGCGGATCGCCGAGGGCGGGCGGGATGCCTTCTACAAGGGCGATATAGCCCGCGAGATCGCCGCCTATATGAAAGAGAACGGGGGCTTCCTCTCCTATGAGGATCTCGCCGGGCACCGCTCGGAGTGGGTGCAGCCTGTCTCCACCAATTACCGCGGCTACGACGTCTGGGAGTTGCCGCCCAATGGGCAGGGCATAGCGGCGCTGCAGATACTGAATATCCTCGAGGGTTACGATCTGGCCGCGCTCGGGCGCACCAGCCCGGAGTATGTGCACCTGTTTGTGGAGGCGAAGAAACTCGCCTTCGAGGACAGGGCGAAATACTACGCCGACCCGGCTTTCAATCGCATTCCCGTTGCCGAGCTGATCTCGAAGGAATACGCGGCCGAGCGCCGCAAGCTGATCGACCCGGACAGGGCGGCCAAACGCTACGATGCCGGCAATGTGGCGCTGCGCCACGGGGATACCATCTACCTCACGGTGGCGGACAAAGACGGCAATATGGTGTCACTGATCCAGAGCAACTACCGCGGCATGGGTTCCGGCATGACGCCGGGGGAACTGGGCTTTATCCTGCAGGACCGCGGCGAGATGTTCAGCCTCGAGGAGGGGCACTTCAACCAGTACCAGCCCGGAAAGCGCCCCTTCCACACCATTATCCCGGCGTTTATCACCAAAGACGGCAAGCCGTATATGAGCTTCGGCGTCATGGGCGGCGCCACCCAGCCGCAGATGCACGCGCAGATAGTGATCAACATGGTGGATTTCGGTCTCAACGTGCAGGAGGCGGGCGACGCGCCGCGCATATTGCACAGCGGCTCCAGCCAGCCGACCGACGAAATCATGCGCGACGGCGGCTATATCAGCCTGGAGGACGGTTTCCCGATGGAGACCCGCCGCAAGCTGGTACAGATGGGGCACCAGTTGCGCTTTGAAAGCGGGCCCTACGGCGGCTACCAGGGCATCCTGCGAGACGCGCAGGGGGTCTACCACGGCGCCTCGGAGAGCCGTAAGGACGGCCACGCCGCCGGTTACTGAGGTGGCCGCCGCGCTCTTGGCAGTGGCGGTGAAATCTATATAGTGGGCGTCTGAGCCTCCGCCGGCAAAGCGCGGGGGCGCGGTTTGTCAAAATGGAATACCCCGTACCCGCTATGAAAGACGCCCAACCCCGCACCGTCTACCTGAGGGACTACCGAGTACCCGACTATCTGGTCGACACTACCGAGCTCCACTTTGAACTGCAGCCCAAGGCCACGCTGGTCAAGTCGCGGCTGAAAATCCGGCGCAATCCGGACGCCGGGGAGGGGCTGCCGCCGCTGCTGCTGGACGGCGTGGATCTGGAGCTGCTGTCGGTTTCCATCGACGGTGTGCTGGTGCCCGCCAGCCGCTACCAGGAGCTCCCGCAGGGGCTGTCGATTCCGGTGGAAAAGCCGGAGTTCCTGCTGGAAATTCACAACCGTATCAACCCTGAAGACAACACGTCGCTGGAGGGGCTGTACCTCTCCAACGGCATGTACTGCACCCAGTGCGAGGCGGAGGGCTTCCGCAAGATTACCTACTACCCGGACCGCCCGGACGTCATGTCCCGTTTCACCACCACCATAGTGGCGCCGCGCCAGTACCCGGTGTTGCTGTCGAACGGCAACGAAATAGCGCGTGGTACCACCGAGGATGGGCGCAGGTTCGTCACCTGGGAGGATCCCTTTGCCAAGCCCGCCTACCTGTTCGCGCTGGTCGCCGGGGATCTCCAGCATGTCGAGGACAGCTACACCACCGCCAGCGGGCGCCGGGTGAAGCTGCAAATCTTTACCGAAGCGAAGAATATCGGTAAGTGCGACCACGCGATGCGCTCACTGAAGAAGGCCATGCGCTGGGACGAGGAAGTCTACGGGCGCGAATATGATCTGGATATATTTATGATCGTGGCGGTCGATCACTTCAATATGGGCGCGATGGAAAACAAGGGCCTGAATATCTTCAACTCCGCCTGCGTGCTGGCGAGCCCGGAGACGGCCACCGACAGCAGCTTCCAGCGAATCGAATCCATTGTCGGTCACGAGTACTTCCACAACTGGTCCGGCAACCGTGTCACCTGCCGCGACTGGTTCCAGTTGAGCCTGAAAGAGGGCTTTACCGTTTTTCGCGATGCGGAATTCTCTGCGGATATGAACTCCCGCGCAGTCAAGCGCATCGAGGATGTGTCCATGCTGCGCACGGCCCAGTTTGCCGAAGACGCCGGCCCCATGGCGCACCCGGTGCGCCCGGACTCCTATATGGAGATCTCCAACTTCTATACCCTCACCGTGTACGAGAAGGGCGCGGAAGTGGTGCGCATGATTCACACCCTGCTCGGCGCCGAGGGTTTCCGCAAGGGCAGTGATCTCTACTTCGAACGCCACGACGGCCAGGCGGTGACCTGCGAGGATTTCATTGTGGCGATGGAGGACGCCAACGGCGTGGACCTGACCCAGTTCCGCCGCTGGTACAGCCAGGCGGGCACACCGGTGCTGGAAGTCACCGACGCCTACGACGAGGCCAGCGGCAATTACGCGCTGACCGTCAGGCAGTCCTGCCCGCCCACCCCGGGCCAGGAGAAGAAGCTGCCGTTCCATATCCCGCTGGCGATTGGCCTGCTGGGTTCCGATGGCGGCGACCTGCCGCTGGACTCGACGGGCAGCACCCAGATGGTGCTGCAGGTGACAGAAGAAGAGCAGACCTTCAACTTCCCCGGCCTGACGGAAAAGCCACTGCCGTCGCTGCTGCGCGGTTTCTCCGCCCCGGTCAAAGTGCACTATGCCTACAGCGATGAACAGCTGTTGTTCCTGATGCGCCATGACAGCGACGATTTCAACCGTTGGGATGCCGGTCAGCGCCTGGCGTTTGCGGCGCTCGGGCGACTGCAAAAGGCATACCGGCAAGGCGAGCCGCTACAGCTGCAGCCGCAGCTGGTGGAGGCCTACCGCAGCCTGTTGCAGAACCGCGACCTGGATCCGGCACTGGTGGCCGAAATGCTGGCCCTGCCGAGCGAGCAGGCGCTGGCGGAGCAGGCCGAGCAGATTGACGCCGAGGCCATTATCGCCGCGCGCAATTTCGCCCGGAGCGCCCTCGCCGAGGCCCTGAAAGACGACCTGTTGGCGTGCTACCAGCGGCTGCACACGGAAAAGCCCTACAGCCCGAACGCGGCCGATGTTGCCGAGCGCAGCCTGAAAAACGCCTGCCTCTCGTATATGTGTGTGACCGAAAGGCCGGAAGCGCTGGCGCAGGCGCAGGCGCAGTTCGACGCCGCGTCCAATATGACCGACAGCGCCGCAGCACTGGCTGCGCTGGTCAATCATGCGGACGAGGCCAGCGCCGCGGCGGCGCTGGAGCGCTTCTACGAGCGCTGGCGGCAGGATACTCAGGTCGTAGAGTTGTGGTTTGGCCTGCAGAGCGCCAGCGCCAAACGCGGCACCCTGGACAAGGTGCGCGCGCTGATGCAGCACCCGGCCTTTGAATTGAAGAATCCGAACAAGGTGCGCGCGGTGATCGGTGGTTTCGCCAACCGGAATTTCACCCAATTCCATCGAGGCGATGGCAGCGGCTTTGAATTCGTCGCCGAGCAGGTAATCGCGCTGGACAAACTCAACCCGCAGATTGCCGCGCGCCTGGTAATACCTATCACCCGCTGGAAGAAATACACCGGCGATCTAGGCGACAAGATGCAACGGGCGCTGCAATCGGTGATGGATTCCGGCAAGCTGTCCGCGGATCTCTACGAAGTGGTGAGCAAAAGCCTGGCCTGATACGCATCGGGGGCGGGCTCCGGGAGTCCGTCAATCAACGGGTCGCTTGCGCCCCTACAGAATGCGGCTGTACTTTTCCTCACCCAACCGCACCAATTCCAGCGCCTGCCCCGCCAGGCGCAACTCCGTCACCGACGCATAGTCCGGTCTGAACTGCTGTATCTTCCGGTCGCCGCGAATATGCGCCACTATGGAGTTGATCACCATAAAATGACAGAAAACCGCCGTGTCCCCGCTTAGGCCGACAAGATAGTTCAGTATCCCGTTGCGCCAGGCCAGTTGCCGCCGATCCCCAGGATCCCATTCGCCGTGCAGCAGGCTCTTGATCCACTGGCCACGCTCGCGGAGCGGCATATTTTCGGGAGATGGAATTTCGGTAACTGCCGTCTCAATGGATACCGGCTGCTGCCAGAGCTCCGACAGCGGCTGGGCCGTCTGCCTGGCCCTGGTTTTGGGACTGCTTATCAGGGCCATGGGTTTACTGGGCGCAAGCCGCTGCGCGAGCTCCCTGGCCTGCTGATGTCCGAGGTCCGTAAGCTCCGGGTCCGCTACGGTCGGGCCCTTTTTGGCTTCGCCATGGCGTATCAATAAAATTCTTGTCACTCGCTCGCTCTACAGAAAACCGTTTAGCAATTCATCCGGTATATGTTGCCACAGGGCTTCGATTTCCGCTGTATCGAATGAACGTGTCGCCGGGTGATCGCCAAAGCGGCGGCTGTGCCCGGCGGAGAAATCGGGCCACTCCTCCCCCGGATCCCCGCATTCGGCAAAGTTCAGCCACGCCTCGCGCATGGCCTGGCTCAGTTTGTGCGCATTCGCTTCGCCTCCGTAGAGCGCCTGGAGTGAAGCTTCTCCATGTGTGCCAAACACATAGCCCAGCTCCACCGCGTGGCAGGCGCCGAGGAGCGGCTGGGCCGCCAGCGGTTGCGCGAAGTGATAGTGAAAGCGCCGCCCGCCATGGGCGCGCAGCAGGCGCAGACCGGGCAGAGTGAACACCATATCCGTCAACAGCAGATTCCAGGTACGGCTCCACTCCGGCCATGGATTCTCCGCCATACCCCGAGCGATTTGATGGTAGTGCCCCAGCAGTGGGTTCAGGAGCTCTCCCGGCAACAGCCATTCCAAACGCGAGCGAATCTGATGGCTGTCCAGCGTAAAACTCTCAGGGTTTATGGCGCTGAACAGATTCCATTCTTCCAGGTTGCTGCCCAGCAGCAGCGATACATCGGCGGCGCCGCCCCTGTGCAGTTCTGCCATGGGGTCGGTATCGAACAGCTCACCGTCGAGCACCGGCTTGAACGGCAGTTGTCCCCAGTTCTGCTCCATGCGCGGGTCGGACAATATGGCGCTCTGTGCCCGCAGCAGCATTCGGGTGTCGACATTGGCCGGCGGCTCGCCGCCGCTAATCGTATCCAGCCGCTCCAAAAATGCCTGCGCCAGACTGTTGGCCCTGTCGCGGTTATGCATGGCCTTGGGGTTGCCGCTCTGGACTATTGCCCGGCGGAACAGCCCCCGGCTGCGCGGTGTGGCCAGCAGGGCTGCGATACTCATGGCGCCGGCGGATTCCCCGAACAGGGTAATATTATCCGGGTCTCCGCCAAATGCAGAGATATTGCCTCTCACCCACTCCAGCGCCGCAATCTGGTCCAGTATTCCCTCGTTGCCGGAGGAGGGGATATCGCTGACATCCCGCAAGCGCAAAAAACCCAGTGCACCGAGGCGATAGTTAAAGGTGACGACGATGGCGCGCCCGCTCGCGGCCAGGTAGCGGCCATTGTAAATTTCCTGGCAGCCTGACCCCATATAAAAAGAACCGCCATGCACCCAGAGCATAACCGGCAGCTTTTTGTCTCCTGATACGGGCGGTGTATAGATATTCAGGTAGAGACAGTCTTCGCTCTCCGGCACCTCGCCGTTTGGGCCGCGCACTTCGATCAATGTTGAAGGGTTTTGTGCCGCCGGCATCCCAAAGCTGAAAGCATTGAATGGATTTTGCCAGCGGGGCACAGGCTGGGGCGGACACCAGCGCAGTTTCCCTACCGGCGGAAGGGCGTAGGGAATGCCAAGGTAGCGGTGGATGCCTGTCAGATCGTCGACAGTACCGACAACCGGGCCTGCGGGTGTTTCCAGGACAGGTGTGGTTTTACAGGGATTTTTGTCGGGCCTTCCTGTCGTCGCATCGCTGCTCATCACTGGCGTCCTGCTCTTTGTGCAACGGAATCCATAACTCGTCGAGTATAGCTGGCGTCAATATTGCTCTTGAAAAGCTCAACGCCGCAGTCCATACAGAAATAGGCTGGTCAAAAATTGTCCAGCAACGCCGTATTTGAGGTTTTGAAATACGCCGAGGATTGGGGCGCCCCTTTCTGAAACTTGCCGGGTAGTCGTGGGCTGGTGTTGGAGCGGGACCTCGTCGGGCGCGAAATGGATGTACGCATGGACTTAGCAGGTTGAATTATGTACGCGAGGATTTACGACAAGGTCACTGGCTCGGTAACGCAACAGCCATTGCACAACTTGGATTTATCTTCTACCGGGATCGTAGCACTACCATTTGGGCCCGATGAGATCGCTTCCTATGCGAGGAACGGTCTCGACCTGGTCATCGTGCTCAAATCCGGGGAGATAATCACCATCGCCAATTTCTTCCAACTGGATGAAGATGGCACCCACAGCGAACTGGCAATTGCCGGTGGAGAAGAGCCGCTACTCCTGGCTCAGGCCGGGGACCTGGCTTCGGTCTTCTCCACAGCGGGCGGCGGCTCGGGATGGGATCTGATACCCGTAGCCGCCCCTGTTACCGAAGTCGGGTCCTGGATTATTCCAGGGCTGGCGGCACTTGGGATAGCCGCTCTGATAATTACCGACGACAGCGGCGACCGGGACCCCTTTACCCGGACCGGCGAGTTTGTACCGGTTGCCAGAATCGATGATCTACCGCCTCCACTACCACCATCGCCGCCTGATAGCGACGCGGACGCCGATGCGGATGCCGATGCCGATGCGGATACCGACGCGGACGCTGACGCCGATGCGGATGCGGATGCGGATGCGGATGCGGATGCGGATGCGGATGCGGATGCCGATGCGGACGCCGATGCGGATGCTGACGCGGACGCGGACGCGGATGCGGATGCTGACGCGGATGCGGACGCCGACGCCGACGCGGATGCTGATGCCGACGCGGATGCGGATGCTGACGCTGATGCGGATGCCGACGCGGATGCTGACGCCGACGCCGATGCGGATGCGGATGCGGATGCGGATGCGGATGCGGATGCGGATGCGGATGCTGACGCTGATGCGGATGCCGACGCCGACGCGGATGCTGACGCCGACGCCGACGCCGACGCCGACGCGGATGCGGACGCCGATGCAGATGCTGACGCTGATGCGGATGCCGACGCCGACGCCGACGCGGATGCTGACGCCGACGCCGACGCCGACGCCGACGCCGACGCCGACGCCGACGCCGACGCGGATGCGGACGCCGATGCCGATGCGGATGCGGATGCCGATGCCGATGCGGATGCGGATGCGGATGCCGATGCGGACGCCGATGCGGATGCGGATGCGGATGCGGATGCGGATGCCGATGCCGATGCGGATGCGGATGCCGATGCGGATGCGGATGCGGATGCCGATGCGGATGCGGATGCCGATGCGGATGCGGATGCCGATGCGGATGCGGATGCGGATGCCGATGCGGATGCGGATGCCGATGCGGATGCGGATGCCGATGCGGATGCGGATGCGGATGCGGATGCGGATGCCGATGCGGATGCGGATGCCGATGCGGATGCGGATGCGGATGCGGATGCCGATGCGGATGCTGATGCTGATGCTGATGCCGATGCCGATGCCGATGCCGATGCCGATGCCGATGCCGATGCCGATGCGGATGCAGATGCCGATGCGGATGCGGATGCGGATGCGGATACCGATGCAGATGCCGATGCCGATGCCGATGCCGATGCCGATGCCGATGCAGATGCCGATGCCGATGCCGATGCCGATGCCGATGCCGACGCCGATGCCGATGCCGATGCCGATGCCGATGCCGATGCCGACGCCGATGCCGATGCCGATGCCGATGCCGATGCGGATGCGGATGCGGACGCCGATGCCGATGCGGACGCCGATGCCGATGCGGATGCCGATGCCGATGCCGATGCCGATGCCGATGCCGATGCCGATGCCGATGCCGATGCCGATGCCGACGCCGACGCCGATGCCGACGCAGATGCCGACGCAGATGCCGACGCAGATGCCGACGCCGATGCCGACGCAGATGCCGACGCAGATGCTGATGCCGACGCGGACGCCGACTGTGATATCAACATTGATATCGACATCAATATCGACTGCGATTGTGACGCAGACGCTGACTCGGATGCCGACGCCGATGCCGACGCCGATGCGGATATGGGACATGGCGCCGGTGGCTGGTGTGACCCCGACTGTCAGATAAAAGATGTTGATGTCGACGTTGACATCGAGAAAGACGGCTGCGACATCAATATCGACATCGATATTGATATCGAATGCGATGCGGATGCAGATTCGGACGCGGATGCGGATGCCGATGCGGATGCCGATGCGGATGCCGACGCGGATGCCGACGCGGATGCCGATGCCGATGCCGATGCCGATGCCGATGCGGATGCGGACGCCGATGCTGACGCCGATGCGGATGCAGATGCAGATGCAGATGCGGATGCGGATGCCGATGCCGATGCCGATGCCGACGCGGACGCCGATGCTGACGCCGATGCGGATGCAGATGCCGATGCGGATGCAGATGCCGATGCGGATGCGGACGCCGATGCTGACGCCGATGCGGATGCCGATGCGGATGCCGATGCGGATGCCGATGCCGATGCCGATGCGGATGCCGACGCGGATGCTGACGCGGATGCGGACGCCGATTCGGACTCCGATTCCGACTGTGAGCTACCGAATGCAATTTCCTACATTGCTTACAGGCTGGACGACGGTCGGGTGATCAAGGTCGAAGGAATACCGGATGAAATTACAGACGGTAGCTATCCGGAAACCCTGATTGAGTGCATCGAGGAAACTTATGGTGGAGAGGTAACAGAATTCATCGTCAAGGCTGGAAACGAGCACTATGACGAGAACTGTGAGGAAACTACCACCGATGGCTGGCCGACAAACCCATCAGGCAATGTCGGTGGGCCCGGCGTCATCGAAACAACCGTTGACGAACTCTGCGATGAGGAAAGTGGCCCCGCAACAGCCAGTTCCGATTCCAAAGAGGAAGACTGCGGTTGCGAGGGAGAAGCCAATGCGAATGCGGATTCTGATGCGAATGCCGATACAGGCGCAGACGAAGATGCAGACGCAGATGCCAGCGCGGGTCTCTGGTTGCAGACCGATACGGAAAGCAGTGATGTAGTCCCACTACATGATGCGGAGTTTGACTCCATCGACTACGGAGACGGTGTCGATTCCCAGTTCTGGTTGACCTCTGACGATGGCGTCTATGGCGACGGCCTGGATGGCCTCGGATCAGAGCAGTCGGGATTGACACTGGAGGAACTGTTGGATGATCCGGATCCGAATGGCGACACTCTGTTCGGACAGGAGCAGGGTGGAGACGACGGACTGCCGGAACCAACGGACTCCTCTGGCGACACCGCCTGCGGTTGTGACGGAGGATCGGACAGCGCGATGCATGCCCAGACGGATGAGCAACTCCAGGATCTGTGGCAGCAAAACGGGCTCGATGATGTATGAATAGATAGAGGAGATTGATGTCGAATCACACCGGGCCGTAAGGCCCGGTGTTTTTTATTGGACTAAACTGGAAAGCGGAATTTTATAAATTGGGTATCTCAGCCGCCTTGCGGCGACAGCCCGATATAAACAGTTGTCAACAGCAAGTGAAAATAGTGGATCGAATAAAGCGACTATGGATGGTTTCGCTCACTTCGGCGGTACTTTTGTCGGTACACCAGGCCCGGGCGGAAGACCGGGGCGTAGTAAGCCCGACAGCGCTGCAGTCGGAAGTGGTTCAATCCTCTGCAGAGACAGTCATCTCCCAAAGGGAAGTAATCGCCGCCCAGGAACTGGATCTTGTCAGTGCGGTTCATCGGGCCGTCGAGTGGCATCCCAGCATCTCCGAGTCAGTCGGGGCTCTGTATCAGGAACAGGAAAATGTCCGTGCGGCCAAGGCAGGCTACTTCCCCCAAGTAGGCGTCAATTTGGTTACCGGGCGCGACACAGAAGACAAGAGCGACGGAAACGGGCACGCCGTGCAGCTCTATGCGTCGCAGCTTTTGTATGACTTCGGCAAGGTGTCCAGTGAAGTGGATCGGGCGACCGCGGGAGCGAGAAAGTCCCAGGCGGAAGTGCTGCGGTCCATCGATATGGTGGCTCGGGATGCCGCCAAGGCGGCTATCGAAGTGCAGCGCTACCAGGCTCTATTGCAGACCTCCCAGGAGCAGATAGATGGTGTTTCTGCCATCGTTTCCCTGGTGCGAATGCGCAGCGAACGGGGGGCGAGTTCGCGCTCCGATGTGCTTCAAGCTCAGTCCCGGATGGAGGCTGCGCGCGCGTCTAAGCAACAGGTGCAGGCGCAGCTCAACCGCTGGCGTAGCACCCTGCAGTACCTGATGGGCAGCCGCAATCGCTTCATCCTGTCCATGACAATCCCGGCGCCTGTCAGCGACGCCTGCCAGGTGGAATCGCCGGAGCTCTCCGCAGTGCCGGAGGTCCTGATCGCAGAGGCTTCGCGGGCGGAAGTTATGGCGCGTATGGAGGAGGCGAGAGCGAACGCCTGGCCGACGCTTTCACTGGATGCCAGTGTCAACAATTATCTCGATCAGCAGTATGTGGATTCCAATGCGCTCAATGAGCACGAAAGCGCCGTTTTCCTGAACCTGTCCATGCCGATATATCAGGGCGGCAGAATTTCGGCGAACAAGCAGTCCACCGTTTATGCGCTGCGCGCAGCGGATGCGGCGAAAGACGCGGTGCGCCTGTCGGTGATGCAGAATCTTCTCGCCGCGCAGGAAGAGGCGAGCGGGCTGATGCGGAGCCTGTCTATTCTCGACGCCCGCGAGCGCGCCATTGCTGAAACCCGGGATCTGTACAGGAAACAGTACTCCTCTCTCGGTACCCGCACTCTGCTGGATCTACTCAACGCCGAGCAGGAGCTGCACCAGGCGCGTCTGGAAAGAAGCAATACCCGCTATGACCTGAATCGACTTCAAATCGACTGTCTCTACAACGTAGGCGCGCTCAGAAGAGTGTTCCAGCTGGAGGGGCGGGAGATACAGGGGGTGGAGGTTCTGCCGTGAGCGAAAGCGATACCCTGGGCGCGGAAGCGGTGCTCGGCCCGATGGAGACATCGGATGAACAGCTGGATTACGCCCCGTGGCTGGATGCGATACTGGCCGTGGCCAGGCACTACCGCCTGGAATACTCGGCAGAAAACGTTCGCATTGCCTCCGCATGGGGTCTGGAAGATTCCACAGAGAATGTGATCAGGCATATGGCCAGGCAGGCGGGCCTGACGGTCAAGTTTTCCCGATTCAAGGAATCCCTACTTACACCCTGGAGGTTGCCGCTGGTCGTCCAGTTTAACGACGGGCAGGTGGGGGTTATAGAAACCATAGGCGGCGATGGCAGCCTCGGTGTTCTATACAGCGGGGATCAGGGGCTGCAGAGTAGGGCCAGCGTCAAGAATATTGCGGACAAGGTTTCACTGGTTCTGGTGCTGCGTCCGGCGAAGACGGTTACGGACGCGCGGGTCGACGACTATATAAAGCCGGATAACAAGCACTGGTTCCGAAAAATCATTTTGCGCGATCTCAAGCCCTATGGGCATGTCATGCTGGCCACTACAGTCGCCAACATCCTGGGATTGTCCGGAATATTTTTTGCCAGGCAGGTCTATGACAGAGTGATTCCGGCGGAATCCATGCCGACCCTCTACGTGCTCTTCAGCGGCGTGATACTGGCCGTGGTGTTCGACTTTATTATGCGCATCATGCGGGTGCGGATCACCGACCTGCTGGGCAAGCGTGCGGATATCCGTGTTTCCGATCTGGTGTTCGGTCACGCGGTGCGCCTGCGGAATTCGGCCCGGCCAAAGTCCACCGGTACCTTTATTTCCCAGATCCGAGAGCTGGAGCGGGTGCGGGATATGGTCACATCCACCACTATTCTGGCGCTGGCGGATATGCCCTTTTTCCTGCTATTCCTGGTGGTGATGTGGGTGATTGCCGGCCCATTGGTTCTGGTGCCTCTGACAGCCGTATTTGCGCTGATTATTCCAGGGCTGCTGGTGCAGAGAAAGTTGGCCAAGTTGGCCTCTGAATCGATGCGTGAGTCCTCGCTGCGCAATGCCATGCTGGTGGAAACCATCCAGGGCATGGAGGATATCAAGGCCCTGCAGGCGGAGCAGCGCTTCCAGCGCCAGTGGAACCACTACAACGCGGTGACTGCGGACTCCAACCTGAAACTTCGCTACCTGGTCAATATGCTGATGACCTGGACGCACAAGGTCCAGTCCTCAGTATTTGCGTTTATCGTTCTGTTTGGTGCGCCCATGGTGATGAGTGGAGATATGACCACCGGCTCCCTGGTAGCGGCATCGCTACTCGGCTCGCGCATGATGTCACCGATGGCGCATATCACTCAGGTACTGAGCCGCTGGCAGCAGGCCAAGTTTGCACTACAGGGGTTGGACGAGATTATGAAGCTGCCGGTGGACCACCCGGAGGGCAGCAAGCGCGTACACAAACCGGTGATTCACGGCGAATACCACTTCAAGCGCGCGATATTCCAATACGGGGAAGGTGCTGCAGAACCGGCGCTGATGATTTCGGAGCTGTCGATTGAGCCCGGGGAGCGCATCGCGATATTGGGCAGAAACGGTGCCGGCAAATCGACCCTGCTGCAGGCGCTGGCCGGCGTGCTGGAAGCCAGCAGTGGCCGCGTCAATCTGGATGGTGTCTGTATGGCCCATATTGATCCAGCGGATATCCGTCGTGACGTTGGACTGCTTAGTCAGAATGCGGGGCTCTTTCACGGTACTTTGCGGGAAAACCTGATGCTTGGTGCGCCCCACGCTACGGATGCGGAGATAATCTGGGCGCTGGACATGAGCGGAGCGCTCGAACTGGTACAGAAAATGCCCAGCGGGCTGGACCATATGATTCTGGAGGGCGGGCAGGGGCTGTCCGGTGGCCAGAGACAGTCGCTGTTGCTCTCGCGTCTGCTGATACGCCAGCCTCATATTCTGCTGCTGGATGAACCCAGTGCGTCGCTCGACGAATCGACGGAGCGCCGCTTGATCCAGCGCCTGGACGAGTGGTGTAGCAATCGAACCCTGATTGTGGCGACACACCGCACCAGTATGTTGAACCTGGTGGAGCGGATAGTGGTGGTGGATGGTGGCCGCATCGTGGTGGACGATTCCAAGGATAGGGCGCTGGCGAAACTGTCCGAGTCCGTCAATCGTGAGCAGCGCGAAAGCGAGCAGGTGTCTTGATGGCGAGCGAAAAGCGCGCGACCCTCGACAGCAGATCCTCCGGCACCACGAGCATTCCCCTGCTGGAGGCCGACTATCACAGTGGGGAGCAGCATTACAGTGACGAGGTGGACGAAGCCACCATCGTCCGTTCCACCCGGGTAGTTCAGGTATTTTTCCTGCTGATCGCAGTCCTGATCGTCTGGTCCTACTTTGCCCGGGTGGACGAAGTCTCCTCCGGCGCCGGCAAGGTGATACCCACTTCCCGCGCCCAGGTGATCCAGTCCCTGGAAGGGGGGATATTGGCCGAACTCAAAGTCGCGGAGGGGGATATCGTCGAGCGCGGACAGGTGCTGGCGCAGCTGGACCCGACCAAAGTGCGCTCCAATATGGAGGAGAGCGCGGCCAGATATCGCGCCGCGCTGGCCAGCGTGGCCAGGCTCACCGCCGAGGTCAACGGCACGACCCTGGTATTCCCTGAGGAGCTCGCCTCCTACGAAGATCTAAAGGCCAAGGAAACCAAGTTGTTCGCTACCCGGCAGAAAGGCCTGGCAGAATCCCTGAAGGGACTGCGCGAGTCACTGAAACTGATCGAAAGCGAACTCTCCATCACCAAATCCCTGGTGAGCTCCGGTGCCGCCAGTAATGTGGAGGTGCTGCGTCTGAGTCGGCAGAAATCGGAGTTGGAGCTGAAAATCCGCGAAGTCCGCTCGGAATATATGGTACGGGCGAGAGAGGAGCTCGCCAATGTCAGCGCCGAGGTCGCGGCGCTGTCCTCGGTTGTCGAGGGGCGTTCGGACTCGCTGACGAGGCTTACACACCGCTCTCCGGTGCGCGGTATCGTCAAGGACATCGCGGTTACCACGATTGGCGGCGTGATCCCACCCAATGGTCGGCTGATGGAAATCGTTCCCCTCGACGAAAAGCTGCTGATAGAAGCGCGGATATCACCTCGGGATATCGCATTTATCCACCCCGGTCAGCACGCCAAGGTAAAGATTACCGCCTACGACTACGCTATCTACGGCGGTCTGGACGGGAAGGTCACCACCATCTCGCCGGATAGCATCCAAGACGAAATCAACCCGGATGAATTTTACTATCGAATATTTATCCTCACGGAATCCGACGCATTGGTAAACAAGGCGGGTAAACGATTTCCGATAGTCCCCGGGATGATTGCCTCGGTGGATGTAAAGACAGGCTCTAAAACAGTGTTCGATTACCTGATTAAACCGATTAATCGTGCGAAAGAGGCGCTTCGGGAAAGATGAATATAACGAGAGATAAAAATATGTGTCTTCCGCGAGCCCCTATCTTTCTGCTTTAACCGAAAAGGCGATAGAAAATGTCTGAAGAAGTTACCAAGGAAAAAAAGGGGTTCAACAATCTCCATCTGAACAAAAATGCGGCAGCCATCTTCTATGCAGAGGATCCGGAGAGCTACATAGGTTTGGGCAATGTTAATCAAGTATTGTTGCGGCGATCATGCGCCGTGAGAAATATAAAATTTGAAATACTAAAAAAAAGGAAAAATGGAACCGTATGGGCTGCCGTCGGAAGAGATAGAATAGTAAGATTTATAAAAAATATGCCGGCTCAGACATCTTTAGCTGCGAGAAGGATCGCAAGTAATAAAGAGAAGACAAAGGAATATTTGAGAAGATGCGGCGTAAAAGTTCCTGACGGAAAACTAATAAACTATGAGGATATAGATGAGGCTTTGCGATGGTTCAGTAGATTGCAAGTTAAGAAAGCCGTCGTTAAGCCAGTTTCTGGATCCGGTGGTAGGGGAGTTACTTCAGCTATAACATCTTCTTCCGACCTGCTTCAAGCCATCGATAAATCCGGGTCCAGGAAGGTGATTCTAGAGCAACATATCGATGGAAGCGATCACAGGCTACTTGTAGTTGGCGGAAAATTCATTGCAGCTATACGGAGATTGCCCGCTTTTGTTATTGGAGACGGGCAATCGACCCTGGAGGGGCTGGTTCAAATAAAAAATCTTGCGCGCTCCCGCAATCCCTATACGAGAAAGTCCCCCTTATCCTTGGATGATGGCGTGCTAAAACGTCTTGGAAAAGTAGGAATAACCAAAGATAGTATCCTGCCGGAAGGCTATAGGGTGCAGCTTCAAACTATTGCAAACATCGGAGTGGGTGGGGACAGTGAAGATGTCACCAAGGACGTTCACCCGGATTTTGTTTCTATAGCGGAGAGTTGTTGGCATGCATTACCTGATATAGCTTTTTGTGGGATTGACTTAATAGCAGAAGATATAAGTAAGCCTGTTTCGGAGCAAAGCTATGCGGTAATAGAGATTAATTCAAACTGTGATATAGCGATGCATCATTTCCCTACATATGGGGGTGCAATTGATGTGGCTGGTGCGATTATTGACTACATATTTCCACGCGAACCTATGTCTAAATTACATGGCGTTAAAGTTAGTACTTCTTGTAAGGCCCATGGTGTTGGATTCAGGAATTGGATTAAGAAGAAATCAACTTTATATGGCGTAAACGGATACTGTGAAAGTGTTGATGATGGAACAGTAGTTGCCGTTTTTGAAGGGAGTGAGTTTTCTGTTAATGAAATGGTTCTTTTGTGTTGCAAGTGGCCGGAAGAAAGTTCTCCTCCATTTGTAGATTTCAAGTTGCAGTCAGTGACAGGGTATAGGAACTTTACTGTCAAATGATTTTTTATGAGCTTGTTGGTTTAGAGATATTTATCTTTTTCCCGCAGGGATGTATGTCGTATCTTGCTTAGAATACTGAACTTTGAAGGTGTGCATAAGAGTTAAAGATACTGCTAGAGGCTATAGGATATGCCTGAGGAAGAGATCGTCAGAAGTGGAATGGGGCTAAATAGTCTTCCGGTTACTAAGAAGGTGGCGGGCGCTTTCTATGTGGATGATCAGGAAGACTACATAGGGCTAGGTAATGTCAATCAGGTGTTGTTGAGGAGGGCATGCGCCGTAAGAAATATTAGATTCTATATATTGGAAAAGCGGAAAAATTTAACGGTGTGGATGGCTTTGGGGGAAAACAAAGCCGTCAGATTTGTCAAGAATATGCCGGCTCAAACGACTTCGCGTGCCCGCAGTATTGCAGTTAACAAGCAAAAGACAAAAGAATACTTGAGTAAATTTGGAGTTCAGGTTCCTGCCGGAAAGTTAATAAATCATGATGATACCGATGAGGCTTTACGCTGGTTCGACCAGCTGAATCCCAGAAGAGCTGTAGTTAAACCGAACTCTGGATCATCGGGTAGAGGCGTAACCTCATCTATAACTTCATCTGATGACCTCATCAAGGCTATAGAAAAGGCCGGATCAAAGAAAGTGATTCTGGAGCAGCATATCGATGGGAGTGAGCACAGGCTGCTCGTGATTGGCGGAAAGCTCACCGCAGCTATACGGTGGTTGCCTGCTTTTGTCATTGGAGACGGGGAGTCAACCTTGGAAGGCCTGGTTGAAAAGAAAAATCTTGTGCGCTCCAGAAATCCATATATAAGAAGGCTTCCATTATCTTTGCGAGGCGACGTTTCGAAGTATATAGAAAGCATAGGATTGACAAAAGATAGTGTAATTCCCAAGGGGTATAAGGTGCAGCTTCAAACAAATGCAAGCAACGGTCTCGGTGAGGATATTGAGGATATTACTCAAATTGTTCATCCGGATTTTGTTTCTATAGCGGAGAGATGTTGGAGTGCATTACCAGATATAGCATTTTGTGGGATTGACGTAATAGCAGAAGATATAAGTAAGCCCGCTTGTGAGCAGAGTCATGCGGTTTTGGAAGTGAACGCTAATTGTGATATAGCGATGCATCATTTCCCTACATACGGGGCCGCAATAGATGTGGCTGGAGCTCTTATTGATTATGTTTTTCCGGATAATCCGCCCCCAAAATTATGTAACATCAAGGCCTCGATTAGTGGCAAAGTCAGCGGTCTTATATTCAGGAAGTGGATTAAGAAGTTGGCGGTAATGTATGGAGTAAATGGGTACTGCAAGAAAGAGGATGATGGGATAGTTAGTGTGGTTCTAGAGGGTAGTGAATTCTCTGTCAATGAAATGCTCCGCTGGTGCTGTAAGGGGCCAGAAGAAGTCTCGCCATCATTTGTAGACTTCGAAAGGCAGGATGTGGAGGGGTATAGAAACTTTACTATCAAGTAATGTGTATTGAGTTTGTTGAGGATCTGGATCTGCTATTGGTGGTTGACGCAGAAGGTGCGTGTCCATGGCGGGATTTAATATTCAAGTCAAACAGATTGCTGGTATCAACACCGAGAGGTGATGGCGATGACCGAGAAAGGATTTACGTCAAGTTGTACTCAGATAATCGAGGGCAATTCGAATACAGGTCGTATTCCCCGCTATGTGAATAACGTCAAAAGAGTCTTGGTGACATCTTTGGTTTTGATGCTCGACTGGTTGGGGGCGTCTCTGGGATTTGCTGGTCAGACGCATCCGGTCACGCTGACTGCGGAGGTGACGGTTGTCAATGATTCTGATCTGGATATACGTGGCTATATCCATAGGTTCTCAGTTCCGGTTGCCGACCACATGCAGCAAAAACTGATCGCTATCAGATATGAATACGATGAAGGATTTAAACGGAAGAAGCGCAGGCGAGGTGAGGGAGAGTATGTCGAATTGAAGTGGGATATTCCATCGAGATCGTCCTCGACAAGGAGGATCCACTTTGACTTGGAGTTGTCAGACTATGATTACAGAAAAGAAAGTCCCCATAGTACTCCAGTACCGAAAAAGGTCTATTTGAATCCCTCAAAGTTTATCGAGTCAGAAGCGTCTTCCATAAAAAATCTAGCGCAGAAAATACAGAGTGATTTTCAACAGGATGATCAAAAGCTAATAGCTGCCTTTATGTTGCCTCAGGAAATGATCGACTACAAAGTTCAGAGCACAAAGGGAGCGCTGTATGCGATTCAGAATGGAGAGGGAGACTGCACGGAATTTTCGGCTCTGTTTGTTGCCCTGGCAAGGGCCATGGGCTACCCGGCGAGAATGACAACAGATTTTCTCTTCACCAAAAAATCTGAGTTCAGGAGACCGAATCATCATGCCGCCGAGGTGTACTTTAACGGAGGCTGGATTCCTGTGGATCCGAATCTGGCCCTGGATCCAACGTTTGGTTACGGATTTGGGGTGGGAAAAAGCAAAAAAATAGTGATTAATCGCAATCTTCAGTGGGTGTGGGCAAACCGGTGGCCAAAGGACTTTAGGAAGGCCTCAAAACATGCAAATGTGAAGGTCCGGTGGTTGGTTCACTAAACGAATAGGTGGGTTAAATATGTACGATGAGTTGCCGGCAGAGTTGGAGAAGCTTACAGGGCGTGAGAATGATTTTTCCGACTCTCCATATTTAAACAGCAAGTCGGTGGTTATAGATTTGATGAGTGAGGCTGCTAAAAGCCGTGGAATGCAGGTAAAAATGCATCGTGGTTTGGTATATGAAATTATAAATGATAATAAGCGTGTACCTTTTCGGCAAAACTCTCCAGCAAATTCCTCTGTATTTAGCTATTGCGCAAGGCAGAAGCATCTCACAAAAATTCTGTTGGAAAAGAGGGGGATACCGGTTCCACCTGGAAAGGTGTTTACGAGCTATGAAGATGCCCTGCGCTACTTCGAAAAGTGCGACTCGAAAGTGGCTGTTAAACCAGCAGATGGTGCCCATGGAAGTGGGGTCAGCACGGGTATATCTTCTCGGGATGAGTTTGAGTGCGCGTGGAATGTCGCCAAGTCTATCAGTAATAACGTGATCGTTGAGCAGTCGATTGAGGGGCACGATCTCCGTGTTCTTGTTATTGGCGGCCGAGCGGTGGCGGCGTATATCAGAGTGCCGGCGAATGTGGTTGGTGACGGTGTGAGTACCATAAAGCAGCTGGTTGAAAGGAAGAACAATCACAGGAAACTGAATCCCCATACTAGGAAATCGTTTTTGCGTAGATTTGACTTGCTTGAACGTGCAGGTCGCTCACTAGAGGACATTCCTGCGGTCAATGAGCGGGTATGGCTCAGGAGTGTATCTAATACGTCCGCAGGTGGGGATGTGGTGCAAATTTTTGACCATGTGAATCCCGAAGTGCTTAGAGTGGCAGAGCAGGCGGCGCAAGCCTTTCCCGGGCTGCCACAGGTTGGGGTTGACTTGATGGTTGATGATTTGGAGGGGGGGGAAGATATCTGCGTGATAGAGGTTAACTCAAACCCCACCATTGTCGGTGCTGTATTCCCGGGCTATGGAAGGCCGATTAACGTGCACGAAACCTTGCTTGATTATGTGTTTGGCCAAAGAGCACATATGCAGAATGGTCAGCGCGGAGTAATGCGGAGGCTAGCTTGTCTGCTTCCTGCAGGAAACGCCTGCGCCTATAAGTCTGGCAGTCTGAATTCATCGGAAAAAGACAAGGGCCAGATTGAGTTGATCAAGGAGGCGGCGATTTTTCACGGTATTGAGGTTGATGACATTTCTAAAGACGTTTTTACGTTATCATTCGGCGGTGAAATCGTAATTTTTAGACAGGGAGTTCCTGATAGAACAAATGTAATTTCTAGGCGAATTTGCCGGAACAGGAAGTGGATGTCGGATGTTCTTCTGCAGAATGGTATACCGTGTCTTCTGAATTCTGAGGTGTCGAAGGAGTCTTTTCAGTACCGTATTACCGTTGTCGATAGCGCCACTGTGGCGGGACTGTACGGTGGTAAATATAGGAGGTTGAAAGACGAGAGGTGTCGATTCAATCAGGGGCTACGGGATATTACCGAAGAGATACATCCGGAATTCATTGATATAGCGATAAATTCGGTCAATGCGATTTTCAGTCCGTTCCTGGCAGGTATCGATATTATTGCTGAGGATATAGGGCTGGATCCGCAACGGCAGTCCTGGTCGGTGAATCGTATTTTGTGTAACCCTTCACTTTCCTGGCACCACTTTCCGGACAGCGGCCCGGGGAGGGATCTGGCCGGAGCCCTGGTTCGTTCCCTGTTCCCTGAGCTGGAGAATATCACCATGGAAAATCGATGTGTCTTTGTAACGGTGGAGGGTAGGGTTCAGGGTGTCGGGTTTCGCAAATGGGTACAGAGGAATGCCGTTTTACAGGGTGTCAACGGATGGGTGCGGAATACTCCGGATGGCAAGGTTGAAATCTTGATGGAAGGCGCGCCAAAGGCCGTGGAATCGTTGTTGAAATTGTGCAAAACCGGTCCTCAGACCGCATCCGTATCGGAAGTTTCGGTCAAAGATTGCGATGTTTCCGGAATGTCATCCTTTTCGATTCGCCACTAGTGTCGGTAAATGGACTTATCGCTAGGTATCTCTTATGCACATTATTAAGACTGCTTTCAGTACTCCGATACTAGTCCGGGACTGGCCGGACGCCACTGGTTTCAACAAGAGGCTGAGTGAAATCCTGCTCGAGAAAGAGGCAGAAATGCCGGTCGTGCAGCGATCGAATATCGGCAGCTGGGATTCCAGGAAGGATCTGCTGGAGTGGCCCTATGAAGAGATTCGGGAACTGAAGCAGCGGATAGTGGAATCGGTCAAGGAGATGACCCTGAGCGCCACCAAAGGAAAATACGATCCGGATCCCGGAGAAATGCTCGCGCACGCCTGGGCTAATGTGTCCCGTGCAGACAGTTACCGCAAGATCCATAACCACGAGTCCTGTACCTGGTCTGGCGTCTATTATGTCAACTCGCAGCTGGTAAAGGAAAAGAGCAAGAGCAGTGGCAACATCGAGTTTCTGGACCCGAGGATGCTATGTATTTCAACGGAACTGCCGAGTAGTAATTTCGGCGGCAGAGTCAAGGTGACGCCCAGAGACGGCAGGATGGTGTTATTCCCGAACTGGCTGCACCATTACGTCAATCCGGTGGAGGACAGCTCTCTGAGAATCTGTATTGCCTTCAACGTCAAGCTGGAAACCAAGTCGGCCCGGAGACGCCTGGGTACGATGCGTGCACTCAGCGACGTTAAAAATTCCTTGGAAGTTCAGGCCTGAACGGATTGTCTATAGCTTGTCAGAGGATGAATTTCTGCCAATCGGGAGTTATTGGGATGGTGCTGAGTTATTAACCCGGCAAATGAAATTTGCGCGGGTTAATGCGGCACAGGGATGTGGCGCCGCCGGCCGTAGGCCGGCGCGAGCCCTTGAAATACCAGCAATTCCGCGCAATTGGGCCAGCATTTCAAGGGCGACAATCAAATATTTCAGGGCCGAAGGCGCCGCGGAAGCGGCTGGACCGAAATATTTGATTGCCGGGTTAATAAGTATATAGAACTGTATTGTATTTTTCGTGCACAACTTTCCCCGCTGTCTATACTGAGGCGGGCTGCTTTTCTTTCCCGGATTGGAGCGGGCAAAAAAGTGGAACAGTGCCGGTAAACCAGGGATATGCCGAAAATGTAACTGGGTAATGAGGCAGGGAGAGCGCCCGCGAAAGACCTGACGATAGAAGGTCGAGTGGACATGTGATGTACAAGGAACACGGGTGCAACTACGCCGGTAACGCGCTCTATGAGTCGAGTTCACCGCCGCACTCCCAAGGCTCGGGGGTTATTTTATCGTGTCTCACAGCTTAACGAAATTTGGAGTACTCGGTGGCGCCGGTCCCCTCGCGTCTGCCCAGTTTGTTTCGGACATCTATAACGGCAGCTCTTGCTTAATGCCAGAACAGGCGCGCCCAGGTGTTGTGGCAATACATGAGCCGCGCCTGCCAGACCGCACAACGGCAATTCAGAACGGCACCAAGGATACCCTGGTTTTTCCCCTCAAGCAGAACCTTGATTTACTGATCGGGCTCGGCTGCCAGAAGATTCTCGTCGCCTGTTTTACGATTCACTCGGTTTTCCCGTTGCTGCCGGATACATACCGGACTGTCTTGATCGATCTATTTGATATCGTCCGTACTGCGACCGAAGCCAATCGACGCTACCTTGTGCTGTGCACCAACGGCAGTCGTCGCGAGAAACTGTTCGACCGCGCCTTTTCCGACCGCCCGGATCAAGTGTGCTTTCCCAATAGTCCGGATCAGGATGCGGTGCATGAGCTGATCTACCGCTTGAAAGCGGGGGAGCGGCCAGACGGCCTGTGGCCGGAGATGGCCTCCATCGTCTCTGGATACGATGTGCAGGGAGTGATTGCCGGTTGCACCGAGATTTACCTGCTTCGCCGCCATCTGGCAGATTTCTGTTTGCAGCGAAAGTGGCATCCGGTGGATGCTCTCGGTGAATGGTTGGCAATGATTTACTAGGGAGCCTCTGATTAAGTCCGTAATGTCTCTGCGGGGCCTGAAGGCTGCAGATGTTAGGCGCAGCTCGCCGCGAATGGCCAGCCCTTTGCAAGAGCTGCAACGCCGCAGATGCGGCCTTCAGGGCCCGCCCTGCGGGGCTTGCAGAGCGATCCACGCTCTGCGTTGCGACTTCTTGAAAGGTCTAGACATTCCTGCGAAGCCGCGCCTTGATTGTGAACCGCTCCGCAAGCCAGAGGTATCGCGGAATTATTCAGAGGTTCCCTAGGCACGAAAGGGTGGGCTTGCGGCGCAGGTCCGTCAAGCCTCGACAACAAATCATAGGTGCTTGATTTGCGACCAGCCGATGCATGGCCGGGATATCCGGCCAATGATAAAAGTTTTTCTGCGGCCGGTTAGGCATAGCTGCTGCTTTTCCGCGCCTCCCCGAACAGCAGGCTGGATACCAATCCGAAGTCTGAATCCCGTCTGGATCCCTTGATGAGTATCAGGTCGGACTGGCCGGCGAATTCCACCAGGTAGCTGACCAGCTCGGGGGCCGTGGAAAAGTGCGGGCCCAGCAGTCTTTCCGGCAGCACGGCGCGCAGATACTGCATCTCATCGCCATGGGTCACCACCCAATCCACTCCGCTGGACAGGAGCGGCTCGGCCAGGCTCTCGTGGAGTGCCCGGGACTGCTCGCCGAGCTGAACTATGCGTCCGAGCACGGCAACCTTGCGTCCACCGCTTTCGACCTTCGTCTGCGCGAAAACAGAAAAGGCGTTCAGCATGGAGCTGATAGTCGCATTCCAGCTGTCGTCGATAACGCTCAGCGAACGCTCGCCCAGGTCGAGTTTTCTGCGGCGCAGATGCCCGTCGTCCAATTCCAGCTGGTTCAGTGTCTCGGCAGCGGTGGCTAGGTCGCGTCCCATGGCGTAGACGGCGCAGATGGCTGCCACTGCGTTGTACACCATTCCGATACTGGGGGCCGGGACGCGGAACTCCAGCTGCTGTTGCGGTGTGCGCAGGCTGACCCAGCTGCCGTCCTCGTCGCCGCGGATATCGACTATCCGCACTTCCGCTTCGTCGCTGGTGCCGAAGACGATGACCCGTTTGGCATGTTTATTCGCCCGGTTGAGCAGATAGTCGAAACACTGAAGATGTTCGCCGATGATGGCCACCGCCGGTCCGGTCAGGCCGTCGAAGATACGCGACTTCCACTTCGCCGTATCCTGCACCGTTTTCACGCGCTTGGTGGTTTGAGATACGCCGATCTCGGTAATCAGCGCAATGGTTGGTTTGATCCTGCGCGTGATCGGGCCGCGTTTCATCCACAGGGCGCTCTGTGCGACTTCGATAACGGCTGCCTCGTGATCCCGGCTCAGACTCGCGAGCATGGACGGGGCGCCGACGCGGGAGTTGTAATTGCCGAGGCTGGTCAGTGCCCTTTCCCGGCCGCCGAGCATCTGCCCGAGCATTTTCAGCGTGGTGGATTTGCCGGCGGTGCCGGTAATCGCGATCACATCGCCGTCGAAGCGGCTGCGTGCGGCCAGCCCCAGCTCGATAATCGCCCGGATGGGATCGTCGACCTGCAGGACCGGCAGATCCGGCGGCAGCCCGGCGACGGGCCTTGCGACTATGGCGCCGGCGATAGTATCGGCGAGGCCCGGCAGCCTGTCGTGCAGGTCCCAGCCGCGGGGCCAGGGGCTTGTACTCTGCTCGTGGTGGGCGCGGTCCAGATTGGTGTGGGCGACGAACATTACCGGCCCCAGGGACTGCTCGATAAAGCCTTTTCCCGAAACCACGCTGCGCACGTACCAGCCCTCGGGCGGCCGTACCAGCCAGGTACCTCCGGTCACGGTGGTGATCTGCTCGGCGTTCCAGGTCTGTCCGGGATGGTGCTCGTGGACCACTGCGGGGAACTCCGTCTGGTAGGCAGGCACTTTCCTTTTGCCGGCGTCATTCGAAGTGCCGGGTACGTCCAGCTTGGCCTGCATACCCGCGACGGGAATGGGCTCCACGCGGTGCTGGTTGGAGACGAGCCCCAGATATAACTGCAGGGTGCACTTGGTAAATGTCTTGGATGCGGGCGGCCGCAGCCCGTAAAAGTCCCGGTATATCACCCCGGGCTGCCAGCGGCTGGTGGGCATCTGCCAGTCGCAGGGATCGTGGTCCATGGACTTGCCCCAGTAGGGCATGCTGGTTTCCTCGGTGGGAATGGCGCGGAAGTCGATTCTGTAATCTTCCTCGACCGGGTTGTCCGCACGCCAGAAGGATTCGACCCACAGCAGTTGCCGCGACTTGATCTCGCGCGGATAGAATCGCAGCCCCAACAGGGTCAGGGGGCCGATGCGCACCTGCGTGATGCGGGCGTCTTCCGGCACCTGGTCCACCTGCCAGGCCGCTTTCACGGGGCGCTTCTGCGGTGCCAGTGGGGCGAGATCGTAGACGGTTTTGGGGGCGGCGGGACAGCGGTAGAACGGGCGTGGCGGCGGATCCAGTGTAATGGTGCCGCGCCCGTCTTGCAGCAGCTGCAGCTCGGTGCCGAGTGCGGCGCAGAGTTCCGCGTAGCGGCGGCACGAAATCAGGGCCTCGGATCCGCCGAGCTGTACGCTGAAACCGAAGCCGACACCTACGGGGACAAAGGTCACCCGCTCCACGCCCCTGGCGCTCAGCTCCAGCCGGAAAACGCCGCTCTCTGCGAGGGTGCGGCGTACCGAATCGAACAGCAGGTCCCCGGCGTCGTGAATGATCGGCCGCTGCCGGTATATCTCGATACCCTGTAGTACGTGGGCACTGGTGCCGAGTACCCCATCGGCGCCGGCGTCGATAATCGCATGGCCCACGGCGATCTCCTCCGCGCCGGGCTGGCGCTGCAGATTGGGGCCCCAGTGCACGGCGACGAGGACGACCTGGGCTTTCTGCCGCGCGGCGCTGATCCTCGGTTCCAGATGGGTCCGCCACACAGTCGGGTTCGACAGGGGCAGGTGGGCGCACCCCGGTTGCCCGCTGTCGGCGCCGAACTGCTTCTGGGTGGCGTCCAGGGAAAAAATGGCTACATTCAGTGGGCCGGCGGGCCTGATCACCGGGGTCAGGGCCTCCGCGAAATTGGCGCCGGAACCGGTATGGCCTATGCCGCACGCATCGAGCCACCGCTGCTGTTCCAGCAGCGCCTGCGGGCCATAGTCGCCGCTGTGGTTGTTGGCCGTGGTGACCACATCGATGTTTGCCGCGGCGAGCAGGCGCAGCATCTCCGGTCTGGCCCGGTAGTAGTAGGGCGACGCCTCGCCTTTTTCCGTACCCTGTTCTCCCTCGGTAGCCACCACGCACTCCAGGTTCACTACGCTGAGGTCGGCGTCGTTCAGGGCGGGGATCTGTCCCAGAACCTTTTCCTCGCCCAGCTGTGCCGCGCGGTAGTGCTGGCGACGGGCCAGGTTGACGTCGCCGCCCCAGGCGAGTACCGGCGCATCGCTGGGAGGAAGTGGGGAGAGCAGTGAGCGATCGACCTGCTTCGCCGGCTCGGCGGAGCGGTCGGCGCTTAGCAGGTACTTGCGATAGGCGACGAAGCCGGAGAGGTAGTGCTCCACATCGTCGATGCGTACGCGGAAGGCGTGGTGGCGAATAAAGAAGCTGCCGAGGATTTTCTGCGGGTTGCGGAAATACATCGCGAATTCCGGCCAGAAGTAGCCGTTCAGCAGGTAGTTTGCGCGCTTGTGCAGGGCCCGGTAGAACTGCTCCAGGTCCAGCTGCGCCAGCAGGTGAGGGTATTTCTCCCCGTGGCGCAGTCGGGCCACCATTTTTTCCGCCGCCATCATCAGCTCCAGCAGCGTGGGGAAGGTGGTGATGCGGTTCTCGACAAAGTCCAGGTGATCGGCGACATTCCTGATGCCGAACTGGTAGTACTTCTCTTCAGGCCGGTAGATGGTCAGCTCATTGACGCAGTAGCTGAGCCAGTGATCGTGGGCCTGCCAGTGGTTGGCGGCGATAAAGTAGGAGAAGGCTTTTTCTACCATGGCCAGCCAGCGGGGATCTTTGCTCAGCCCGTAGAGCCGCATCAGGCCGAAGGCAGCCTCGCCGTCGTAATAGACGATGCGAAACTCTTCCTTGACGCTGAGATCCGGGTAGTGCAGCACGTGTGCGAATCGGCCACTGCGCGGATCCTGCATATGCCGGATGCCCAGCGCCAGTTGTTCCATCAGCGCCGCGTACTGGTTCGATTGCGTGAGCTCGCTGAACTTGACCAGCGCCAGCAGGCAAACCGCATTGCCGCCGAGTTTTATCTCGGAGTTGCTCTCCACCAGAAAGGCGAGCCGTTCGCCGGAGGGCAGGGAAATGCGCCTGATCAGCTTGTCTGTCAGCAGCGCCAGTGAGCGGTCGATGGCGGATTTCAGTTTCCGGTCTCCGGTCACCTCCCAGGCCTCCAGCATCGCGTAGGTGCTGCTGGCGTGGCGCAGCGTGTTGTAGGTGTCGATGGATCTGTCGAAGCAGGCGTGCCAGCCATAGTAGAAGCGGCCGCTGGATTTGACCTGGCTGCACAGGTATTGGCTGCTGGTCTCTATCAGGTGGGTTACGGTTTTTTCGTCCAGTACTTCGATCACGCGGCGGCCCGCGTTGCGGCCGGGACCGTAGAGTTTCACCGGCCGCGTCTTTCCGTCGCAGAAGACACCCTCGGTGGACAGGACCAGCACGGTGTTTCCATCGGAAAAATCGACTTCCTGCTGTGCGCCGTAGCGCCGGTGCACATAGGAGCGGAAATTCTTCTCGTTGACGACTGCGTGGTCGATTTTATTGCCGCCGTAGAGCATGGCGTTGCCGTTGAGCTCCTGCTCCAGGAAGGCGACCTTGAGGTCCGGGTCCAGTGCCAGGCCGTAGCGGAAATAGGCGCGTTTGGTGCCGCTCAATATCTGTTTCAGGTCCTGCCAGGTTATCTCCTCGGCCGCCGTCACCCAGTCTATTCGCAGCCAACAGACATCCATCTTTGCCGACGCGGCGGTTTTCTGGATCAACTTGGCGGCGGACTGCCAGGCGCTGGTGATGTCCCCCGCGGTTGCGTGTTGCACCTTGGCGCGCTGCTTGCCGTCGGAGATGGAGAAGAACAGGGTGAAGGGCGGTGTCAGATCGCGCAGCGCCCGATCTACGGCCGGGCGGGCCTGCATCAACAATTTGGAAAGTGACATGGCTATCCGTTCTTTCAAGGTTGTGGCGCTTGAGTGGGGCCGGCTCGGGTAACGCCGTCGACGCTGATCGGGGCTTTGTCTTATGCCGGGACGCGAAAGCGGTTATAGCCGTCGCGCCGCCAATCACAGTACCGCCATCGCCAAAGTGACCGGGTGGCACTCAGGGGGTGACCAGATTGTTCGGGGGAGTATCCGCGGCGCAGAGTCGAGGGTGACGCCAGGAGAGGCGTCGAACTGCTTTCATCCCTGGGGAGTTTCGCTCCCAATCTATTCGTCGCTATTGCCGTATTGGAGTATAGACCCGGGGAAGGTTTCTGCCCGGCGGCGGCGCCGTTTGCGCGACTCGAGGCGCGCCCGGAAATTGCGGCGGGCGGCCCGTGTTTTGTTGAAACTTCCGCTTGCAAACGGCATTCACTCGGATACCATGGGGAACGATCGTATTCAACGTAACCGTGGCGTCTGGCGAAGTTCCCGATGAAATCTCCGAATCTCTCAATTGCACCGCGCATGCGCGCAGCCCTGCACTGCCAGCGACAGCTCGTCGCACGCCTGTGCTGTGTGGATGCCCGCGTCCTGTGCGTAGTGCGCGCGAGTGCCTCTACCAAGCGCCCGCTAGCCAGCGCGATGACCTAGTACACCCAACAACGCGACAGGCGATGGAAGGTGTTCAGCCTTCCTCCCCAAAAACCCGGAAGGCAGCCCTTCCGGGTTTTTTTTTGCCGAAATTTTCCGGCAGTTTGGGACATATCATCGACCAGGAGTTATGAGCAATGGACCGGCAGTGGTGGCAGCGGTTAAGCAGTTTTCCGCCTTTAATCTGGATTATCCTGATCGGCAGCTTTTTCGGCCGCGGCACCTATTTCATGGTGTGGCCTTTTCTGGCGATCCTGCTCTACGAGAGATTCCACCTGGGGGCGGCGGAGATAGGCCTGATCCTGACCGCCTCGGCGGCCGGCGCGGCGCTGCTGGGTTTCTATGTGGGCGCACTGTCGGACCGTTACGGTCGCCGCAATATGCTGTTCGCGGGTACCGGGATCAATTTCTTCGCCTTCGCCATTCTGGCGCTGGCGCAGTCGTTGCCGGTGTTTATTCTGGCGATGACGCTCAGCGCCATCGGCCGCGCCGTGTGGGAGCCGCCGGCCAGCGCGCTGATCGGCGATCTGGTCCGCGATGTGCAGAGCCGCGAGTTGGCCCTGCAGTTCCGCTACTTCCTGATCAACGTGGGGGCGGCGCTGGGGCCGATCGTCGGTGTCTGGGCGGGATTGAGTGCGCAGCAGTCCACCTTCGGCCTGACCGCCCTCAGTTATTTGCTGTTGAGCCTGGCGTTTCTGTGGGGCTTCGCGCACACGGAGAGTGGCCGGCTTGCGCACAGGCACCGGGACAGCAGCGTGACGCTGCGCGGCACGCTGGCGGTATTGCGCAGCGATCGGGTCTTCCTGGTGGTGATCATCGCCAATGTGCTGACGCTGTTTATCTATGCGCATATGGACTCGAGCCTGGTGCAGTACCTGACCAGGGCCGGGGCGCCGAGGCTGGTGGAGCTGATCTCGAGCATGATCCTGGTCAACGCATCCACTATCGTGTTGTTGCAGTTTCCGCTTCTGCAGCTGATGCGCGAGATCGATGTGAACGGGCGCATTGTGATTGGCCTGGGGGTTCTGGCCGCGGGGCAGGCGTGGTTTGCACTCAACCCGGTGCACTGGTTTGCCGGCTGGATGGGGGCAACCTTCGTCGTGAGCCTGGCGGAGGCCATTCTGTTTCCGACCATGAGCGTACAGATAGACAGGCTGGCGCCGGACCATCTGCGCGGCAGCTACTTCGGCGCTTCGTCCTTTTACTCGCTGGGCTGGTCTGTGGCGCCGCTGATCGGAGGGGTATTTATCGAGTACTGGGGCGGGCCGGCACTCTACTGGTCGATGTTCGCGCTGTGCGGACTGGTGTTTGCGCTCTACCGCCTGACCGCGCGGCTCAGCCGGCCGCAGTGGGATACGCCGGACGAGGCGGGGATAAATCCGGCAAGCGCTCGACTTGTTGCGCGGCGCTTGCCGGTTGCCGCCGTGGATTAGAGTTCCGCGGCCAGGCGCGAGCCCTGGTCGATGGCCCGCTTGGCGTCCAGTTCGGCGGCCTCGTCCGCGCCGCCGATCAGGTGGACCTTGACTGCGCGCTCGCGCAGCGCGTCGTACAGGGCCCGCGCCGGTTCCTGGCCGGCGCAGATGACGATATTGTCCACTTCCAGCAGTTGCTGTTCGTCGCCGATGCGGATATGCAGGCCGCGGTCGTCGATCTTCTCATAGCTGGCGCCGGCGACCATCTGCACATTGCGATGCTTGAGGCTGGTGCGGTGAATCCAGCCGGTGGTCTTGCCGAGGCCGGCGCCCACTTTGCTGGTCTTGCGCTGCAGCAGGGTCACCTGGCGCGGCGCGCTTACCGCCGCGGGCTGTTTCAGGCCGGCGCGGTTTTCGAGCCGGATATCCACACCCCACTCATCGAAGAACTCCTCCTTGCTGCTGGCGATCAGTTCCCGGCTGTTGTCGCCCTCGTGGGTCAGGTATTCCGCCACATCGAAGCCGATACCGCCGGCGCCGATAATCGCGACCTTTTTGCCCACCGGTTTTCTGTGCTTCAGCACATCCAGGTAGCTCAGTACTTTTTCGTGCTCTATGCCGGGAATCGGCGGCGTGCGCGGCTCGATACCGGTGGCGATAATCACTTCGTCAAATGCCTGCAGGTCTTCGGCGGAGGCGCGGGTGTTGAGTTTGACCTCGACGCCGGTGATTTCCAGGCGGCGCTTGAAGTAGCGCAGGGTTTCCTCGAACTCGGCCTTGCCGGGAATCCGCTTGGCGATATTGAACTGGCCGCCGATTTTGTCTTCGGCCTCGAACAGGGTGACCTGGTGACCGCGTTCCGCGGCGACGGTGGCGGCGGCGAGACCGGCCGGACCGGCGCCGACCACGGCGATCTTTTTCGGGTTTTCCGTCGGCAGGTATTGCAGTTCCGTCTCGTGGCAGGCGCGCGGGTTGACCAGGCAGGAGGTCAGCTTCAGTTCGAAGGTGTGGTCCAGGCAGGCCTGGTTGCAGCCGATACAGGTGTTGATTTCGTCCGCGCGGTTCTGCGCGGCCTTGTTGACGAACTCCGCATCGGCGAGGAAGGGGCGCGCCATGGAGACCATGTCGGCGTGGCCGCTGGCCAGCACCTCCTCCGCCACCTGGGGCATGTTGATGCGGTTGCTGGTCACCAGCGGCACCTTGAGGTGTTGTTTCACCCTGGCGGTGATTTCGGTAAAGGCGGCGCGGGGCACGCTGGTGGCGATGGTGGGGACGCGCGCTTCGTGCCAGCCGATGCCGGTGTTGATTATGGTTGCGCCGGCCTCTTCAATCGCCTTGCCCAGTGCGATGACCTCATCGAAGCTGCTGCCGTCCTCGACCAGGTCGAGCATGGACAGGCGGTAGATGATGATAAAGTCCTTGCCCACCGCTTCGCGCACGCGGCGCACGATTTCGATCGGCAGGCGGATGCGGTTTTCGAAGCTGCCGCCCCACTCGTCGCTGCGCTTGTTGGTGCGCGAGACGATGAACTGGTTGATGAAATAGCCTTCCGAGCCCATGATCTCGACGCCGTCGTAGCCGGCCTCGCGGGCCAGGGTGGCGCAGCGCACATAGTCGTCGATCTGGCCTTCGATTTCCTCGCCGGTCAGTTCGCGCGGCGTGAAGGGGTTGATCGGCGCCTGTATCGCCGAGGGAGCGACCAGGTTCTGGTTATAGGCGTAGCGGCCGGCGTGCAGTATCTGCATGCAGATCTTGCCGCCTTCGGCGTGCACTGCGTCGGTGACTTCCCGGTGCTGCTGCGCCTCTTCCGCGGTGGTCATCTTGGCGGAGCCCATAAACACGCCGCCCTCCTCGTTGGGCGCTATGCCGCCGGTCACAATCAGGCCCACGCCGCCGCGGGCGCGCTCGGCATAGAAGGCCGCGAGCCGCGTGAAGCCGCCCTGGTGTTCCTCCAGATTGGTGTGCATCGAGCCCATCAGCACGCGGTTCTTCAGTGTGGTAAAGCCCAGGTCCAGCGGGGCCAGCAGGTGGGGGTAGGCTTGTGACATGGCGGTTCTCTCTACTCGTGCTTCTTGTGACCACTGAGGTATATGCAAAGAGTTGCATAATGTTGGGGTCGAGAATAGCAAGGGAGGGGTGGGGCGGCAGTGACCGAATCGGTCGAATTCTTTGGCCTGTTCGGGAGGCACTGAGGTGAATGTAGGGGCCGAAGGCGCCGTGAATGCCTGGATGGTCCCGGGCAGCAGGGCCTTCGCAATACCCTTCTTGACAGAGGTCCCGAGTCCCAAATCAAACGAACAGTTCCATCAACTGCTCCCGCAACCACCGGTTGGCCGGGTCGTCGTGCTGGTTCTTGTGCCAAAGCAGGTGCCAGTCCATCTGCGGGATCTGGAACGGCAGCTCGAACAGTCGTGCCGCGTACTGGTTGGCGAGGCTGGCCGGCACCGTCAGGGCCAGATCGGTGCGCAGCACGACAAGGGGCGCCACCCGGTAGTGTTGTACGCGCAATTTGATACTCCTCCGGCGGCCCAGTTTGTTCAGCGCGATATCCACCAGCCCCGGTCCGCTGCGGCGGCTGGAGACGTGAATATGCTCGAGCTGCAGGTACTGCTCCAGGGTCAGACTGGTCTGCTCCGCGAGCGGGTGGTCGGCGCGCAGCATACACAGGTAGCGGTCGTTGATCAGGCGCCGCTGTTGCAGTTGGGTGGCGCTGGCGAGGGGGATATCGAGGCCGAAGTCCAGGGTGTTTGCGGCCAGTTCCTTGACCAGCTGGTCTCTCGGCACATAGTAGGATTCGACACAGATACCCGGCGCCCGCTGCTGCAACCGCTCCAGCAGCCGCGGCAGCAGCAGCGTCTCGGCCATATCGTTCATCGACAGCCGCAGCGTCTTGCGCGCGCTGGCGGGATCGAACTGGCGCTGCTCGTTCAGGCTGCGGCCGAGCAGCGTCAGTGCCTGCTGCACCCGCGGCATGATGCGCTCGGTCAGCGGTGTCGGGTTCATGCCCGTCGGTGTGCGGGTGAACAGCGGGTCATCCAGCGTGCGGCGCAGGCGCGCCAGGGCGTTGCTGACCGCGGGCTGGGTGATATGCAGTTGTTCGGCGGCGCGGGTCAGGTTGCGCTCGTTATAGATCGCCTCCAACACCAGGAACAGATTCATATCCATCTGCTGTAGCTGCACGGTTGCCACCATCAATGCTGTGAATGGTTGGATATTCGCATAATAAACTTTGATGATTCAACGGCCGGGGCTAGGGTAGGGATCCAGATAAGAGGGGATTCCATTGGCTGAGTTCTACACGGTGCGCCACGGCCAGGCCTCGTTCGGTGCCGCCGACTACGACAAGTTGTCCGAGCTGGGCTGGCGCCAGGCGCGCTGGCTCGGGGAGCACTGGCGGGGCGCGGGGATGGGCTTCGACCGCATTCTGTGCGGCAGCCTGCTGCGCCACCGGGAGACGGCTCAGGGTATCTGCGAGGGCATGGAACTGGACTCCGCCCGGGTACAGATAGTCCCGGAGCTGAACGAGTTCGATTTCCACAGTGTGCTGCAGTGCTACGGCGAGCGGGATCCGCAGTCTGTGCCGCCGCCGGGCGCCGGCCGCTCCGATTACTACCGCTTTTTGCAGCGGGCCATGTTGGCCTGGGCCGGGGGCGATATCCGCCCGGCGGAGAGCTGGCGCGACTTCGAACAGCGCATCGAAGCGGCGCTGGGACTGATCGGCGACAGCCCGAAGGGCAGCAGAACCCTGGTGGTCAGTTCCGGCGGCGCCATCGCGATGATGGTGCGCCAGGTGCTGGGCGGCCACGCGGAGGCGGTGACCAGACTCAATATGCAGATAAAAAACACCGCGGTGAGCCGTTTCTTTACCGGCGCCGGCAGCATCAGCCTGCACAGCTTCAACCATGTGCCGCACCTGGAAACGGCAGACCGGCAGGAATTTATAACCTACAGCTAAACAGGGCACTCCGCGATGGATTTTGAATATTCGGACAAGGTGAAAGGGCTGCTCGAGCGCCTGAGACGCTTCATGGACGAGCACATCTACCCGGCCGAGCGGACTTTTTATGAACAGTTGCTGGAAGATCGCTGGGGCGAGCCGCCGATACTGGCGGAGCTGAAGGCGAAGGCCCGCGAGGCGGAACTGTGGAATCTGTTTATGCCGGATCCGCGCTTCGGCGCCGGGCTGACGAATCTCGAGTACGCGCCGCTGGCGGAGGAGATGGGCCGGGTGATCTGGTCTTCGGAGGTCTTCAACTGCAGCGCGCCGGACACCGGCAATATGGAGGTGCTGGCCCAGTACGGCAATCCGCAGCAGCAGGCGCAGTGGCTGAAGCCGCTGCTGGCCGGCGAGATCCGCTCCGCCTTCGCGATGACCGAGCCGAAGGTCGCGTCTTCGGATGCGACCAATATCGAAACCTCGATAGTGCGCGACGGCGGCGACTATGTCATCAACGGCCACAAATTCTATATCAGCGGTCTGATGAACAAGCGCTGCAAGCTCCTGATCGTGATGGGCAAGACGGATCCGGAAAACCCGAATCGACACCGCCAGCAGTCGCAGATCCTGGTGCCGAGCGACACGCCGGGTGTCAAAATCCTGCGCCCGATGACGGTGTTCGGTTACGACGACGCTCCCGAGGGCCACGCGGAGGTGATCTTCGACAATGTGCGCGTGCCGGCGGGCAATTTGATTCTGGGGGAGGGCCGCGGTTTCGAAATCGCCCAGGGGCGCCTGGGGCCGGGCCGCATCCACCACTGCATGCGCCTGATAGGCCAGGCGCAGCGCGCGCTGGAGTCTATGGCCAAGCGTGCCGAGCAACGTATCGTATTCGGCCGCCCGATGAGCAAGCAGGGCTCGGTGCGCGAGGATATCGCCAGGTCCGCCTGCGAAATCGAACAGGCGCGTCTGCTGACTCTGAAGGCGGCGCAGCAGATGGACAGCTACGGCAACAAGGCGGCCAGGGACCTGATCGCGATGATCAAGATAGTCGCGCCGCAGATGGCCTGTAGCGTGATCGACCGCGCGATACAGATCCACGGCGCCGCCGGTCTGAGCCAGGACTACGATCTCGCACACCACTACGCCTACGCGCGCAGCATCCGCCTGGCGGACGGACCCGACCAGGTACACATGATGCAGCTGGGGCGCAACCTGGCGGCGCGCTACGGCGCGGAAGAGTAACGGGGGCAGTGAATGACGGAAGAAATGGTGTCCGGCGCACGCGATGCGGTGGAGCGGTTACCGGTGGAGAAACTGGAAAAATATCTGGCCGCGCATGTCGATGGCTTCAGGGGGCCGCTTGCGGTCAGTAAGTTTCCCGGTGGCCAGTCCAACCCCACGTTCAAATTACAGGCCGCATCCGGCACCTATGTACTGCGCCGCCAACCGCCGGGCAAACTGCTGAAATCCGCCCACGCGGTGGATCGCGAGTTTCGTGTGATGCGCGCTCTGGCCGGTACCGGGGTGCCGGTGCCCCGCGTCTTGCACCTGTGCGAGGACCGGGCGCTGATCGGCTCACTCTTTTTTGTCATGGAGTTCTGCCAGGGGCGCATCTTCTGGGACGCCGCGCTGCCGGAAGTGGACAAGGCCGAGCGCTCGGCGATTTACGACGAGATGAACCGCGTGCTGGCCGCACTGCACAGTGTCGATATAGACGCCGTGGGCCTGTCCGACTACGGCCGCCCGGGCAATTATTTCCAGCGCCAGTTTGAGCGCTGGAGCAGCCAGTACCGCGCATCGGAAATCGACAAGATCGACGCTATGGAGCGGCTGCTCGACTGGCTGGGTGCGGCGCTGCCGCCGGACGATGGACGCGTCGCGCTGGTGCACGGCGACTACCGCCTCGACAACATTATTTTCCATCCCGGCGGGCCGCGCGCGGTGGCCCTGCTGGATTGGGAGCTCTCCACCCTCGGACACCCCTTCGCCGATCTGGCCTACCAGTGTATGCAGCTGCGCTTGCCGGCCCAGGGCGACAAGATATCCGGGCTGATGGGGCTGGATATCGACGCGCTGGGTATTCCGTCGGAAGCGGAGTATGTGGCGCGTTACTGCGAGCGCATGGGGATCGAAAAAATCGACAACTGGACCTTCTACCTGGCGTTCAGCTTCTTCCGCCTGGCGGCGATTATCCAGGGCGTGGCCAAGCGCGCGCGGGATGGCAATGCGTCCAACAGGAGTGCGGCCAAGCTGGGCGCGCTGGTGGATCCCGTGGCGCGCCTGGCGCTGGATGTTATCGAAAAAGGAAACTGACCTTCGTCAAGAATATCGGAGAAAGAAATGGCGACCAATCTTTTTGATCTGAGCGGAAAAATTGCCCTGGTAACCGGCGCCAGCCGCGGCATCGGTGAGGCGATAGCCAAACTGCTGGCGGAACAGGGCGCCCATGTGCTGGTTTCCAGCCGCAAGGCTGACGGCTGTCAGGCAGTGGCGGATGCCATCGTCGACGCCGGTGGGTCCGCCGAGGCACTGCCGTGCCATATCGGCAGTATGGAGGACATAGAGCGGCTGTTCGCCGAGATCCGCAACAGGCACGGGCGGCTGGATATCCTGGTCAACAACGCCGCCACCAACCCCTATTTCGGCCATATACTGGATACGGATCTGGGGGCCTTTCAGAAAACCGTGGATGTGAATATTCGCGGTTATTTCTTTATGTCAGTGGAGGCGGGCAAGCTGATGCGCGAGCAGGGCGGTGGCTGCATCGTCAACACCGCCTCGATCAATGCGCTGCAGCCCGGGGTCGGCCAGGGCATTTACTCGATCACCAAGGCGGCGGTAGTGAATATGACCAGGGCTTTCGCCAAGGAGTGCGCGCCGTTCAATATCCGCGTCAACGCGCTGTTGCCGGGGCTGACCAAGACCAAGTTTGCCGGTGCGTTGTTCAGCCACGAGGAGATTTACCAGACCGCTATCGACCATATTCCGATGCACCGCCACGCGGAGCCGGAGGAGATGGCCGGTACCGTTCTGTATCTGGTTTCCGACGCGGCGAGCTATACCACGGGGGAATGCATCGTGGCCGACGGTGGCATGACTTCCTGTGGGGGCATCTGAGTGCACTGCGATCCGATACTCGATTTCTCCGGCCAGGTCGCGCTGATTACCGGTGCCGCCAGTGGTCTCGGTGCCGCGCTCGCCCGTGCGCTCGGGGCCCGGGGTGCCAGCCTGGTGCTGGGCGATATCAATGCGCCGGCGCTGATGGAGCTGGCGGATGAACTGGGCGGCGGCGGAGTGGAGGTGCAGGCGCAGCGCTGTGACGTCTCCGTGGAGCGCGACTGCGCGGCGCTGGCGGGCCTCGCCGAATCCCGCTGGGGGCGGCTGGATATCGCGGTGAATAACGCCGGCATAGCGCCACCGATGATGGCGATCGAAGAGACCAGCGAGGCGGAGATGGACCGCCAGTACCGCGTCAACCTGAAAGGCGTGCTGTTCGGGATGAAATACCAGCTGCCGCCGATGAAGCGGCGCGGGGCCGGTGTGATTCTGAATGTCTCGTCCATGGCGGGCCTGGGCGGCGCGCCCAAAATCGCCTCTTACGCCGCCGCCAAGCACGCGGTGGTGGGGTTGACCAAAACCGCGGCGGTGGAAAATGCCAGGTACAATATCCGCGTCAACGCCATCTGTCCCTTCTTTACCTTGACGCCGATGGTGGCCGGGATCGAGACTCCCGGCGTCAGCAAGCGGGATTTTCACGATTTCCTGGCCTCGGGCACACCGATGAAGCGCCTGGGGAATGTCGGAGAGGTCGTCGCCGCGATGCTGATGCTGATCTCCCCCAAAATGACCTATGTCACCGGCCAGGCGCTGGCCGTGGATGGCGGGTTGTCGGCCTTTTGATAAGACAATCTGGAGTAGACGATGCCAACAATCATTCCCCGGGACCGGATTCAGGACTTTATCGGCTCCGAGACAGAACCCAGCGATTGGTTGCGGATAGATCAGAATCGCATCGACGCCTTCGCCGAGTGCACCCTGGATCGCCAGTTTATCCATGTGGACCCGGAGGCCGCGAAGCTGACCCCCTTCGGCACGACTGTTGCGCACGGTTTCCTGACCCTGTCACTGCTGTCGCATTTTGCCGAGCAGCTGCAGGTGGGTATCGAGGGCGTGCAGATGGCGCTGAATTACGGCCTCGACCGAGTGCGCTTTATCAATCCGGTCAAGGTGAACAGCAGGGTGCGCGTGCGCGCGAAGGTGATGGATATTCTGGAGAAGGGGCCGGGCCAGTATCAACTGAAGCTGGAAGTTACGATGGAAATCGAGGGGGAGCAGAAACCGGCGCTGATCGCCGAGTGGCTGGTTATGCAGTTCGTCTGACGGTATTTCCGGCGGAGGCGCCAGGGGCTATCGCCCCGTCTAAAATGCTGTAACCGCGGTGCCGAACTCACTATAAAGGAAGGGGATAAGAGCCCGGAGGCCGCTATGCGCGCATTGGTGTGTGAGGAGTATGGCTCGGCGGAACTGCTGGTCATTGCCGAGCGAAAACTGCCGGAGCTGAAGGATGACGAAGTCCGGATCGATGTACGCGCGGCCGGCCTGAATTTTCCCGATGTGCTCGTGATCGCCGGCAAATACCAGATCAAGCCGCCGCTGCCGTTCGTGCCCGGCGGCGAGTGCGCCGGGGTGATCAGCGCGGTCGGAAGCCGGGTGCAGCGTTTCAAGGTCGGCGACCGGGTCATCGCCATGCCCGGCCTGGCGGCCTTTGCCGAACAGGTGCAGGTCAAGGAGCACCTGCTGGTACCTATGCCAGACAAGCTGAGCTTCGAGCAGGCGGCCGGTTTCTGCATCACCTATTCCACCTCTTATTACGCGCTCAAACAGCGCGCGGCGATACAAGCGGGCGAGACGCTGGTGGTGCTGGGTGCGGCCGGCGGCGTCGGCGTGACCGCGATTCAGCTGGGAAAGGCGCTGGGTGCGCGCGTGATCGCCTGTGCCTCGTCGGAGGATAAACTGCAATTCTGCCGGGATATGGGCGCCGACGAGCTGATCAACTACTCCCGCGAAAACCTGAAAGAGCGGATCAAGGCGCTGACCGGTGGCCGCGGGGCCGACGTGATTTTCGATCCGGTGGGCGGCGCCTATACCGAGGAGGCCTACCGCTCTATCGCCTGGAGCGGGCGCTACCTGGTGATCGGTTTCGCCTCTGGCGATATTCCCAAGCTGCCGCTCAACCTGCCGCTGCTGAAGGCCGGGGATATTATGGGGATCTTCTGGGGCAGCTGGGCGCAGCGGGACCCGCGGGCCAATCTGGAAAACTTCGCCGAGCTGTTGCAGATGGTCGAGGACGGCAAGCTGAACCCGCTGGCCACCGAGGTCTATCCCTTTGAGGAGTATGTCCGCGCCTTCGCCGCCATCACAGAGCGGCGCAGGCGCGGGAAGGTGATCCTGGTGATTGGCTAGCAGGCTGCCGAAAAAGTATTTTTCAGCAGCCTGCTAGCCCGGCCATGGATGGCCGGGTCGCAAATCAAGCACTTAAGTGCTTGATTTGTCGTGGAGGGTTTGCGGACATGCGCCGCAAACCCGGGCTGAAAAAACCATGGATGGTTTTTTTAGCAGCCTGCTAGCGGCGCCGCAGCTCAGGGCAGCAGGCGGCAGTGGGCGCGGGCCTCGTCGGCGAGGTCGCGCGGCAGCGGCTCCGAGACGGCGTTGCGCTGCTGGCGGCGCCAATGGCTGCAGAGCTCTATATAGCTGCCCGCGTCCACCTGGCTGCGCAGGGAAAACCATGGATCCACCGTCTGTGCCGGTACCGGTTTGTGCTGCCAGTTGGCCAGCGGACCCCGCTGGGGAGCACTGGACGGGCTCAGGTTGGGGGTCAGGGCGCCGAGGTATTGGGCCGGGTGCACCAGCAGAATGGCGATCGCAATCGCCGCGCAGCCGCTCGCCGTTTTGGAAACCCAGCGCCTGTTCCCGTTGACCGGCTTGAACTGCCGGGCCCGCTGCAGGATTTTTTCGTCGAGGGAACCCGGAGATGTGATCCCCGCTACCGCGTCCCGGTATTGGCGTTCCCAAACACTCATACTGTGACCTCTTTGACTTCTTCGACAGGCCAGGGCTGTCTGTGCGATCCGTGCAGCATTTCCTGCAGCCGCTCCTTGCCGTTTTGATACAGCGCCTTGCAGCGCTTCAGAGAAATTTTTTCGATATCCGCGACGGTGGCCAGTGGCAGTTGGCACTCGGTGTGCAGCAGCAGAATGTTGCGTTCGGTTTTCGGCAACTGCTGGATGGCGGCGAGCAGTCTGTTGTCCCGCGGCACGGCCTGGCGGGCGACGTCGGGATCCGCTGCGGGGCGGTTGCGCAGCAAATGGTTGATGCGGATATACAGCCAGCTGCGCAACAGGCGCCCGCGGAGCTCCGGCGGGCGTTCGAGCAGACTGTGCCACAGTGCCTCCAGCAGGCTGTCGGCAGCGGCGGGATTCATTTGTACACAGTAGCGGTAGAGGCCGTCCTTGTGGCGGGCGTAGAGGTGGCGGAAGGCGCGCAGGTTCCGGGTGGCGTGATAGTGGTCGAGCAGCGCCTCGTCGCTCAGGTACTGAAAGTCTCTCCGTGACACGTTACCGAGCCTCCATGCTCTGGTGAATCCAGCTCAAGCGGTAGCGGTTGCGGGCCCCGCTCCGATCCGCTTCTGTCAGGGGCGAATCTGCCTGGCGCTCAGGGACCGCGACCGCCGGCGCGCGGATTTTCCTTTATCCGCTCGCCACTCCCTCTGCCGGCAAATTTTTCCGTCACTTCGGGATCCGGGCGGCCGTTGTGAGGCTTTTTTCTACTGCCCAGGTAGAGTGTGGCCAGCCCCAGAAGAATCTCGTCGACAAATGGCAGCAGGTCCGGGATAAACAGGTTGACCAGAAAGATGGCGCAAATCCACTTGAATAGCTGTGGGTGCTTTAGTCTCTCGGAGTAACTCAGAAACCAGCCAACGAGGGCACTGGGAAGCACTCTTTTCATCGGCCTGTGCTTAAGTGTCGGTTCGAGAAGTATAGTTGGCGGCCGGATGGCGCATCGATGGCGGAGTGTGGGGCGACGCCATATTTACTGACTGGTAAGTGTTGCCCGGTATCGACCTATGCCGACAGGCGCTTCCACTCCGGCAGCGGCAGCGGGAGCTGCTCCGGGCCCAGCTCGGCGCGCAAGTCCCTGAGTTTGACCCCCACACCGAGCAGGCGTATCGGGGCCGGGCGCCTGTCCCAGCACTGTTGCAGCAGCTGGCGGAACTCGGAAATACGGCCCGCGTGGCTTGTGCGTTCCTGGGTGGTGAGGGAGAAGTCACCGTACTTCACCTTCACTGCGGCGCCGCTGATCTGGTAGCGCTGGTCCAGGTTCTGCAGCCGTTCGAGCAGCTTCATATAGAGCGCCGTGAGCTGTTCCAGCCATTCCTCCAGCGTACACAGATCCTCGCTGAAAGTGCGCTCCACGCTGACACTCTTGCGCGAGCCGTCGCCGTTCACCGGGCGCTCGTCGATACCGCGACACAGCTCGTACAGGCGGCGGCCGAACTTGCCGTAGGCCTGGCTCAGTTCGATCAGGGAAAAGCGGCGCAGATCCGCGCAGGTGCGGATGCCCTGGCGGTGCATCTTCTCCGCGGTGACCCGCCCCACACCGTGGATCTTGGCCACCGGCAGGCGCAGAACGAACTGGTCCACCGCGTCCGGCGCAATCACCGTGAGACCATCCGGCTTGCGCCAGTCGCTGGCGATCTTGGCCAGGAACTTGTTCGGCGCCACGCCGGCGGAAATGGTGATACCCAGTTCCCCGCGCACCCGGCGGCGGATTTCCTCCGCCATCAGGGTGGCACTGCCCTGGCAGCGGCCGCTGTCGCTGACATCCAGGAAGGCCTCGTCCAGGGATAGAGGTTCTATAGTTTCGCTGTACTCCAGAAAAATATCCCGGATCTGAGCGCTGACCTCTCGATATTTTTTCATGTTACCGGGTACTACAATCAGATCAGGGCAGAGTTTTTTTGCCTGGGCGGTCGGCATGGCGGAGCGCACGCCGAAGCTGCGCGCCTCGTAGTTGCAGGTGGAGATGACGCCGCGCCTGTCGCTGGCGCCGCCCACTGCCAGGGGGCGGCCGCGCAGGTTCGGATCGTCGCGCATTTCGACCGAGGCGTAGAAGCAGTCGCAATCGCAGTGGATGATCTTTCGCATGCTGGGATTATATACAGTACCGTGGTGTTGCGGAAAGCGGATATCAGCGCAACAGTGCAGGCTTGGAACAGATTGGGCAGGTGAACTATGAGCCGTATTCCTCTGGTGGAGAACCCCGCGGAAGATCGGGTGGAGGCGTTATTCGCCGAGATTGAGGGTGAGCTGGGCGCGGTACCCAGCCTGTTTCGCGCCTTCGCCCACCAGCCGGATCTGCTGGAAGCCAACTGGCACAGGTACAAGGTGGTGATGGTCCACGGCGTCTTGTCGCCACAGTTGAAAGAGGGCATCGGGCTGGTGATCTCGTCAGACAGCAACTGCAACTACGGTATCTACCACCACAGCGTTACCCTGAAGGACCTGGGCGTGGACCCGGCGGAGGTGATGCGCATCCGTACGGATCCAAAGCATGTGCACTACTCGGAGAAGGAGCACGTGCTGTTCGACCTGGCCCGCAAGGCCAATAGTGCGCCAAACGACCACGGCGAGGGGCTGATTGCCGAGGCGCAGAAACTGGGCGCCCGCGACGATGAAATCATCGAGGCCCTGGGGGTGATGGAGCTGGTAGTGGGGTTCAACCGGGTTGCGGATTTTCTCGGCCTGGAGCCGCACCGGGATAGATAGGTAGCGGCGTTCACCGACAGCAGAGGAATAGGGTATGAACACAGCGCGCAATCGATCGCGGGCCGTCGTGGCACTGGTGGCGGCGGTTTTTGTCTGGGCGAATGGCGCCGTGGCGCAGAGTGGCGCGGGGGATAAGGAGGCCTCTCTCTATCAGCGTCTCGGTGGGCTGGCGCCCATCTCGGTGGTGGTGGACGAGCTGGTCGACGCCCTGGTAAGCGACTCGGTCCTGAACGGGAATCCCGCGGTCGATGCGGCGCGCAAGCGGGTTCCGGCCCCCTACCTGAAATATCAGGTGACCGCCCTGGTCTGCGAGTCCGCCGGTGGCCCCTGCAAGTATCACGGGCGCGGAATGAAAGAGGCGCACGCGCATCTGAATATCACCGAGCGGGAGTGGCAGCGGTTTATCACCCTTTTCAAGCAGATACTCGCCAGGCACAAGGTGCCGCCGCAGGAGACCGGGGAGCTGCTGGAAATGGTGGAGTCGACGAAGGCGGATATCGTGGTGTCGCCGCAGCAGTGACCGCCGCATTTTCACGGACGAGGGTCAAACGCAAAAACGGCGGTCTGTGACCGCCGTTTTTGCGTCTTGGCTTGTATGGAGCGGGCAGAAGAAAAGCCGTCGACGACGGTTTTCTGCGGTGGCTCTTGTGGGCTCGCCGATCAGCGCTCGAGCAGATCCAGCTTGCCTTTCTTGCCGTCCCACTCGGCGGCATCCGGCAGCGGGTCCTTCTTTTCGGTGATGTTGGGCCAGATCTCCGCCAGCTCCGCGTTCAGTTCGATAAACTCCTGCTGGTCCTCGGGCACCTCGTCCTCGGAGAAGATCGCATTGGCGGGGCACTCGGGTTCGCACAGGGCGCAGTCGATACATTCGTCCGGATGGATCACGAGGAAGTTGGGGCCTTCATAGAAGCAGTCCACCGGGCAGACTTCCACACAGTCGGTGTATTTGCACTTGATGCAGTTTTCCCCAATTACGAATGTCATGCTTGTCCCTCGATAGTCCTACTGAGTTGGCGCCGCAGAATCGGTGAAGCAGCGGATTTTAGCAATTACTGGCGCGAATTGTAGTGGCTTTTCAGTCGAATTGGTTGGGTGCTTATAACCCGGGAGCGCGGAGCCGTTGGTTCTAGGTACTGAGGGCTCCAGCTCCGCTCGGGCGAACACAGGGTTCGCCCCTACTGCCTACTGTAGGAGCGGCCCGTGGCCGCGATCGGGCTGCGCCATGTGCCACAGCGTGCTCATAGCAGCGCCCGCAGCGCGTACAGCTTCTCCAGCGCCTGCCGCGGCGTCAGGTCGTCCGGGTCCAGTTCCTCCAGTGCCTCCACCGCCGGGTGGCTGGGGGCGCCGAACAGGTCCACCTGCTGGGGGGAGGCGGGGGCCGGCTGCGGTTCCGGGTGGACCTCCGGCCCGCGCGGGCGAACACAAGCTTCGCCCCTACGGTTCGGCGCTTCCGTACCGGATTCCAGCGCCGCCAGGCGCTGTTTCGCCTCTACCAGCACCTCCCCGGGAATGCCGGCCAGCTTGGCCACCTGCAGGCCGTAGCTCTTCGACGCCGGGCCCTCCTGGATGCGGTGCAGGAAGACGATGCCGTCGCCGTGCTCTGTGGCGTCCAGGTGGATATTGGCCGCCTGCGGGCACTGGCTCGGCAGGTCGGTCAGCTCGAAATAGTGGGTCGCGAACAGTGTGAAGGCGCGCACCTTGTCCGCCAGGTAGTGGGCGCAGGCCCAGGCCAGGGACAGGCCGTCGTAGGTGCTGGTGCCGCGGCCGATCTCGTCCATCAGCACCAGGCTGTGCTCCGTCGCATTGCGCAGGATATTGGCCGTCTCGGTCATCTCCACCATAAAGGTGGAGCGGCCGCCGGCCAGGTCGTCGGCGCTGCCGATGCGGGTGAAGATGCGGTCCAGCAGGCCTATTCTGGCCTGGTCCGCCGGCACATAGCTGCCCACATGGGCCAGCAGCGCGATCAGCGCCGTCTGGCGCATATAGGTGGATTTACCGCCCATGTTGGGGCCGGTGATCACCAGCATGCGGCGGTCGTCCCGCAGCTCTATATCGTTGGCGACGAAGGGCTCGTCCAGCACCTGTTCCACCACCGGATGGCGGCCGGCACTGATATGCAGGCCCGGCTCTGTGCCCAGCTCGGGGCGGCACAGGCGCAGGTTGTCGGCGCGCTCCGCCAGGCAGGCGAGCACGTCCAGCTGCGACACGCCGGCGGCGGCGGTCTGCAGTTCCGCCAGGGACTGGTTCAGCTGGTCGATCAGCTCCTCGTACAGGGCCTTCTCCCGCGCCAGAGCGCGGCTCTTGGCGGACAGCGCTTTGTCCTCGAACTCCTTCAGTTCGGGGGTAATGAAGCGCTCGGCATTCTTCAGGGTCTGGCGGCGGATATAGTCCGCCGGCGCCTTGTCGCTCTGGCCGCGGCTGATCTCGATAAAGTAGCCGTGTACGCGGTTGTAGCCCACCTTGAGGGTTGGGATGCCGGTGCGCTCCTTCTCCCGCTGTTCCAGCTGCACCAGGTAGTCACCGGCGTTCTCGCTAATCGCGCGCAGCTCGTCCAGCTCGCTGTCGTAACCCTCGGCGATTACGCCGCCGTCGCGGATCACCACCGGCGGGTTCTCCACCAGGGCCCGCTCCAGCAGCTCGACGGTTTCCGGCCACTGGCCTATCTCCCGCGCCAGCTCCTGCAGCAGCACCGCGTCGGTCTCCGCCAGCTGCCGCTGTATTTCCGGGAACTGCGCCAGGGACTGGCCGAGGCGCGCCAGGTCCCGCGGGCGCGCGGAGCGCAGGGCCAGGCGACCGAGGATGCGCTCCATATCGCCCACCGGCTTCAGCGCGTCGCGCAGCGGCTCGAAGCGGTAGCCGTCGATCAGCGCGGCCACGGCGTCCTGGCGGTTGTTCAGTGTGGTCAGCTGGCGCAGCGGGTTGTTCAGCCAGCGGCGCAGCAGGCGGCTGCCCATGGCGGTCTTGCAGCTGTCGAACACCGACAGCAGGGTGTTTTCGTCGCCGCCGGTCAGGTTCTGGTCGATTTCCAGATTGCGGCGGGAGGCGCCGTCCAGGGCCACGGTCTCGTCGCTGCTCTCTGTCTGCAGACTGCGGATATGGGGCAGCTCGGTGCGCTGGGTGTCGCGGGCGTACTGCAGCAGGCAGCCGGCGGCGATGATGGCGGCGTGCATATGGCTGCAGCCAAAGGCCTCCAGGTTCAATGTGCCGAACTGCTGATTCAGCAGGCGCAGGGCGGTTTCCAGCTCGAATTCCCACGGTGCGCGGCGGCGCAGGCCGGGGCGGCGCTCGATGTCCACCGGCAGGGCCAGGTCCTCCGGCGCCAGCAGCTCCGCCGGGCTGTGGCGCTGCACCTGCTCCGCCAGCGCCTCCAGGCTGTCCACCTCCTGCACCACGAAGCGGCCGGTGGCCAGATCCAGCAGTGCCAGGCCGAAGGCGTCGCCCAGCTGTGCGGTGGCCGCGAGCAAATTGTCGCGGCGCTCGTTCAGCAGCGCCTCGTCGGTGACGGTACCGGGGGTGACGATACGCACCACCTTGCGCTCTACCGGGCCCTTGCTCGCCGCCGGATCGCCTATCTGCTCGCAGATGGCCACGGACACGCCCAGTTTGATCAGCCGCGCCAGGTAGCCCTCGGCGGCGTGGTACGGAATACCGGCCATCGGGATCGGCTGGCCGCCGGATTTGCCGCGGGCGGTCAGGGTCACATCCAGCAGCTCGGCGGCCTTCTTGGCGTCGTCGTAGAAGAGTTCGTAGAAGTCCCCCATGCGGTAGAAGACCAGTTCCTGGGGGTGCTGGGCCTTGATGCGCAGGTACTGCTGCATCATGGGGGTGTGTTCGGACTTTTGTGCGGCGGCCGGGCTGGTGTTGGAATTCATTCTACTTCTAGGCTGGATTGCTGTTGCTTGTGGTAGGCATCAGCGCGGCAGAATACCAAAGCGCCTGGAAAATCACTATCTGACCATGGGGTCGACCCGGCCTATAGGGGCAGCAAGGGCCCGCCGTGGGTGGCCCCCGGGTCCGGGTCACGGATTTCCCCGGGCGCCATAGCCGCGCGACTGACAGCCTCGGTCAATACTCTACTCTAACGGTGCGGATTCTTGCCGGTGCGCCGCTCGGCGTCGTAAAGCAAGCCGTGGCGGGCGGAATAGAAGTGCCAGGTAATGAGCAGGCAGATAACGTAAAAGGCGAAAAAGCACCACAGGGCGGCCAGGGGGGTTCCAGTCAGCTCGATCGAAGAGCCGTACGCCTTGGGAATAAAGAATGCGCCGTACGCGGCGATGGCGCTGGTGAAGGCAATGATGGCGGCGCTCTCCCGGTCGGTCTGTTTCTGCCGTTCCGCGGCGGACAGATTCGGCATCAGGCGGGGGATCTCCCTGCCCATGATGACCGGAATCATCTGGAAGGTGGACGCATTGCCCACACCGGTGAGAAGGAACAGGGCCATAAAGCACATAAAGAAGCCCCAGAAGGCTCCGGGCATCTGGTTGTTCATAAGGAAATAGATGACGCCGGCAACGGCGACAATCATCAATGCAAAGGTCCAGAAAGTGACCCGTGCTCCGCCATATTTATCGGCGGCCCAGCCGCTGCCGGCGCGGCTTAAGGCGCCGACAAGGGGGCCCAGGAATACCAGCTTCAGCGCATCCACGTCCGGGAACTGTAGCCGCGTCAGCAATGGAAAGCCTGCGGAATAGCCGATGAAGCTGCCAAATGTGCCGGTATAGAGAATGCACATCAGCCAGTTGTGCTTGCGTTTGAATATGATGGCCTGATCGCTGAAGCTGGCGCGGGCGTCGGCTATATCGTTCATGCCGAACCAGGCTGCCGCCGTAGAGGCAATAATCAGGGGTACCCAGATAAACCCCGCATTTTGCATCCACAGCAGAGTGCCGTCGTCGGCTTTCTGTGGGGCGCCGCCCACTATGCCGAAGACGCCAACGGTAATCACCAGCGGCACCAGGAATTGCATGAGCGACACGCCGAGATTTCCCAGCCCCGCATTCAATGCCAGCGCGTGCCCTTTTTCCTTTTTCGGGAAAAAGAACGCGATGTTCGCCATCGAAGAGGCAAAGTTGCCGCCACCGAAGCCGCACAGGAGGGCGAGAATCAGGAAAATCAGAAATGGAGTCTCTGGATCTTGTACCGCGTAGCCCATGCCGAGCGCCGGAATCAGGAGCGAGGCGGTCGACAGTGTCGTCCACAGGCGTCCACCGAAGATGGGTACCATAAAGCTGTAAAAAATCCGCAGCGTGGCCCCGGACAGACCGGGCAGGGCCGCGAGCCAGAACAGCTGGGCGGAGTTGAAGTCGAATCCGATGGCCGGCAGGCGGGCGACCACTACCGACCAGACCATCCACACCGCAAACGCGAGCAGCAGCGCCGGGATCGAGATCCACAGGTTGCGGCGGGCAATGGCGCGGCCCCGGGTTTCCCAGAATTCAGGATCTTCGGGGCGCCAGTCCACCAGTACCCGTTCGTCGCCGGCGCGCTCCATTTCCGGGCGCATCGCTTCCGCCGGCGGTGCCATTTCCCCCTCCACAGCGCGGCGCTCTTCCGCGCGGATGGCAAAATGCATCCAAACCAGCGACAACACCACGATGATAAACAGGATGGCGAAACAGCTGGTATAAATACCCGTGAGATCGAGCGCGACGCCGAAGATGATCGGCAGGATAAAGCCACCCAGACCGCCGATCATGCCGACGAGCCCTCCCACGGAGCCGACGTGCCCGGGGTAGTACATCGGAATGTGCTTGTAGACCGCCGCCTTCCCGAGACTCATAAAAAAACCGAGCGCGAACAAGGTCACAACGAAAGGCCAAAGCCCCATTTCGGTGGTCAGTGTCAGCGGCCCGCGCTTGGTTTCGATAATGTATTGCGTCGGCGGGTAGGAAAGCATGAACAGCAATACCAGCGACAAACCGAAGGTCCAGTACATGACGGACCGCGCACCAATGCGGTCCGAGAGGTGCCCCCCGTAAGCGCGGAAGAGCGAGGCCGACAGTGAAAAGGCAGCGGCGCACATGCCGGCTGTGCGCACATCCACTTCGTATACTTCGACCAGATAGTGCGGCATCCAAAGCGCTAGCGCGACGAAACCACCGAATACGAAGAAGTAGTAGAGTGAAAAACGCCACACCCGAATATTATCCAGGGGCTTGAACTGCTGCGCGAAGCTGGGCGGTTTGCTATCCGATGACCGCGCGGCAATCAGCTTTGGGTCGTCCTTCGCAAACAGATAAAATACAATGGCCATCAGTGCCAGACCGGCTGCCCAGACATGCGCCACGGCGTGCCAGCCGTAAGCCACGAGAATGAAGGGCGCTACAAACTTCGTCACCGCCGCCCCCACATTGCCGGCGCCGAAAATACCCAGGGCGGTGCCCTGGCGTTCCGCTTCATACCATCGCGATACATAGGTCACGCCGATGATGAAGGAGCCCCCGGCAAGGCCGATACCCAGTGCGGCGACGAGATACATCGGGTAGGTGGAGGCGAGTGTCAGCAGCCACGTGGCGACGGCCGTGAGCAGCATCTGTAGCGAGAATACGATGCGGCCGCCATAGCGCTCAGTCCATATGCCGAGAATCAGGCGGCTGACGGAGCCGGTCAGGATCGGCGTGGCCACCAGCACGCCGAACTGAGAATCACTCAGATCCAGTTCTTTCTGGATTGCAATGCCGATGATCGAGAATATCGTCCAGACCGCAAAGCAGGCGGTAAACGCGATGGTGCTGAGGCTCAGCGCGCGGACCTGATCCGATCTCGATACGGCCGCTAGTGAATCCATGGTGAACCCTCCCTATCGAAGCACCCGGCTCAGGGAATCAGAAGGTATAAGGTGATCAATAGGCAGGCCACGGTCACTATCGCCCAGACAAGCGGCCAGAGTCGCCGTTTTTGCGGCGTCACCGACACCGTTTGCATCGGGTCCTGCCCCTGTTGATCCGGGCCATAGGACTCGTCGCGGGTGGCGTGCAGTTCTGGGTTCAGCTGCGTTTCCTCGGGCGGTTTTTTCTCACTCATGGGGGAGTCGCTCACTTTCCATGGCCTCGGGATCGAGTTGTACGCCCTCGATACTGGCGCGGCGCGCCAGTGCGAGGATGTAATGCGATGCGGCAGTCACCCAGGCCCTCGCTTCCAGCATGTCGAAGATTTTGTCCCTGGCCAGCTCGAACGGCAGCGTCTGTCCGCAGATCCTGCGCTGCAAGCGGATCAGGTGCCAGCCGAAGCGGCTGCGAATCGGCTGCCGGGTCGTGCGCCCCTCGGGCAGGGCTTCCAGGGCGTCGTGCAGGGCCGGCTCGAGTTCGCCGCGCCGCACCTGGCCCAGGGCGCCGCCCTGCGGGGCGGTGGGGCAGCGGGACAAAGCCTTCGCCGCTTCGCTAAAACGCCGCGCATCGTCGCCCACCTCGGCGGCGAGGGCGCGGGCCGTCTGCTCCGCATCCCGCCAGCCGTTCTCGCCATCCTCACCGGGTTCGATCAGAATGTGAGCGGCCTCGAACAGGTCCGGTGTTCGGAAGCGGTGGATGTGGCAATCATAGTATCGGCGGCACTCCTCCTCACTGATGCTCGCCGGCGGCAGCTGTCGCTCCAGCAGGGTACGCACTCTGGCGTCGTCGTCGGTCTCGATGCGGCCGGCCGCGTCATATTCCGGTTCAGCCTCGATCTGCTGCCTGGCCGCTTCCTGCAGCAGCAGCTCTCTAATCGCCAGGGCCCGGGCCGCGTTTCGCCATGCGGTTTCGCCGTTATCGGCGGGATGATTCTGCATCTCGCGCGCGATCTGCTCCGCGGTAATTTCCACGTCGTTGACACGCACCCTGCCGAAAGAGGGCATAGGAGTCGGCGCCTGCCTTGCGGGTGTCCCGCAGCCACCGGTCTCACACATGGACGGTAGAGCGGGCGGCGGATGTGGTTCCGATGTCGAAGCCGGCGTTATGTCTACATAGCGTATGGCGCTGTCTTTGCTCATTGCCCGCGCTCACTTCGTTGTCGTAGGCGTGGAGCCGCCGGTGTCCGGCCTGACGGGCGCCGGCACGGGGGTGCTTGCTTTTCGACCCAGCCGCCTTGAACGGACGACCTGATAACCCGGCCGCAACAGGTACCAGATGGGCGCACTCCAGATATGCACCAGGCGTGAAAACGGCGTGACCAGGAACAGCGTCAATCCGAGCACAATATGCAGCTTGTACACGAGCTGCGCGTCGATGATCAGGTCGGCGGCCTGAGGGTTAAAGGTGATTACCCCCTGCGCCCAGCCCATGAACAACACCATCGCGCTGCCATCCAGGTGGTCGATGGTCCAGACGGTGGTCGCCAGTCCGAGAAACAGCTGCAGCCAGAGTAAAACCAGTACCAGAATATCGCCGACCGATGAGCTCCGCCGCACTCTCGCGTCGAACAGCCGGCGATGCAGCAGCATACTGCAGCCGATAAACGCGAGCACACCGGCGATACCGCCCACCACCAGCGCCATTATCTGTTTGAAGCCGTGGCTGATGCCAAAATAGTCGAAAAAACCGATGGGCGTGAGCAGGCCGACAAAGTGGCCGAACAGCAGGATCAAGACCCCGAGGTGAAACAGGTTGGATCCGACCATCATTTGCCTGCGGCGCAGGAATTGAGACGACTGGGATCGCCAGCTGTACTGTCCTTTGTCGAAACGTATGATGCTGCCGAGTATCAGCACGGTGAGGGCTACATATGGATACCAGCCGAACAGTAAATAGTTGATGACGCCGTCCATGGGGATATCTCTCAGGTGTCTCTCGATGTAATGATCAATTTGCCGGCGGCCTTCAGCCTTGAAATGACGTCCTGTGCCGGCCGGTCCTGACTGGCCGCCATAAAGGTCACCGGCGGTTCTTCCCAGTTGTCATCGATGGAGTCCGTTCTGGCTTCCCGCCCCCGTGCCAGAAGCTCCCGAACCGACTCGGGGTCGGGTTTTTTCCCGGCCAGGCAGAGCAGTGCGTGGAAGAGGCCCGCATACTCCGATTCCCGTTCGTCGAGCCGCGTCATCAGTGCGGCGAATACATGCGCCGGTTGCGAAAGCCAGTCAGTGGCCTCGTTCTCCGGCAGGCAGGAGGCAAACTCCAGAAACATCGGGATGAAATCGGGCAGCTCGTCGCGCACGATGAAAAAGCCGCGCTCTGTGTACTCCTCGCCAAGATCGATCATGGCCTGGCCGCGTTCGCGATTTTCTCCGTGAATATGTTCGAAAAAGTGCAGCGAGAAAGTGCGGGAACTGTCAAACAGTGCCGAGTAATCGAGCTGCAATTCCAGCAGCGGGCGCCGTTCAAATTTCTGCAGCAGCGGCTCGAGGCGGGCCAGGGCGTCAGAGGGCAGTAGCGCATCGGCTTCTAGTGCCTCCCGCACCTCGGAAATATGCGCCTGCAGTGTCTCTCTGGGGTAATCCATCAGAAGCGCCAGAGCGCGTAGCGTTCTTCTCATCAGGGGACATCCGTGTAGGGTTTCCGGGGCATGCGTTTTGGTCCGCCGAATACATCCCTGTGCTTGCTCCTGCCATTGCGCGGCTCGGTGAACCCGAAACCCGTCGAGCCCCGCAGCTGGTAGGCGTTTTCGTCAGATTCCCGGTGGTTGGTGGGAATGACATAGCGGTCCTCGTAGGCGGCGAGGGCCATATAGCGGTACATGGTCTCAATGGTGGCGCCGCTGAGGCCTACGCTCTGTGGGATCTTCTCGTCCGTCACGCCATCTACGGTCTTGGCGCGCATGTAGGCGCGCATCGCCAGCATTCGCTCCAGCGCCCTGGCAATCGGTGCCTCATCGCCGGCGGTCAGCAGATTGGCGAGGTAGCGCAGCGGGATACGCAGAGATTGCACATCGGGCATGCCGTGATTGACGGCGAGCCTGCCGGCTTCCGCTGCGGACTGGATTGGAGACAGCGGCGGTATGTACCACACCATGGGCAGGGTGCGATATTCCGGGTGGAGCGGGAAAGCGACCTCCCAATCCATCACCATCTTGTACACCGGAGACCTTGCCGCCGCATCTATCCAGGCCTGGGGTACGCCATCCCGACGCGCCTGCCGCTGTACCTCGGGATCGTGCGGGTCGAGGAAAATGCCCCGCTGCGCTGGGTAGAGATCTTTTTCATTCTCGACCGCGGCGGCGTCCTCGATCCGGTCCGCATCGTACAACAGTACGCCGAGATAGCGGATTCGGCCGACGCAGGTTTCCGAGCAGACGGTTGGCATACCGGCTTCGATACGGGGGTAGCAGAAAATGCATTTTTCGGATTTTCCGCTAGACCAGTTGTAGTAGATCTTCTTGTACGGGCAGCCGGATACGCACATGCGCCAACCGCGACATTTATCCTGATCGATGAGGACTATGCCGTCCTCTTCCCGCTTGTAAATAGCGCCGGAAGGGCAGGAGGCGACACAAGAGGGGTTGAGGCAGTGTTCGCACAGCCGCGGGAGGTACATCAGGAAAGTCTGTTCGAACTGGCTGTAGATTTCTTTTTCTACGCCCGAAAAGTTGTAGTCCCTGGAGCGTTTGCTGAACTCTCCGCCCAGATCATCCTCCCAGTTTCCGCTCCACTCGATCTTTGTCAAAGCCTCTCCGGTAACCAGAGATCGGGGTTTTGCGGAGGGCTGTGCCTGTAGTTCCGGCGCCTTTTGCAGCCAGTCGTATTCAAAAGTGTAGGGTTCGTAGAAGTCATCTATCTCCGGGAGGTCAGGATTTGCGAAAATATTGGCCAGAAGCCGCCATTTTGACCCGGCCCGGGGCTGCAGCTTGCCGTTCTTTTTACGAATCCAGCCGCCATTCCAGCGATCCTGGTTTTCCCAGTCCTTGGGATAGCCGATGCCAGGCTTCGATTCGACGTTGTTGAACCACGCGTACTCGACCCCCTCGCGGTTGGTCCATACGTTTTTGCAGGTGATCGAGCAGGTGTGGCAGCCAATACACTTGTCGAGGTTCAACACCATCCCGATCTGCGCTCGGATTTTCATCGCACCGTCCTGTGCCTCAGTGAGTCGAGATTGAATTCCATGTCTTTTTCCACTGCTGGGCTCTGAAGGGCATGCGCGCGGCAGATGCCCGGCTTTTACGTCTCGAGGGTTTTCACTTCCTTGTCGAACCAGTTTATCTCGCTCATTTTGCGGATAATCACAAACTGATCCCGGTTTGCGCCGACGGTGCCGTAGTAATTAAAGCCGTATGCCAGCTGGCAGTAGCCGCCGATCATATGCGTGGGTTTCATGTTTACCCGGGTCACGGAGTTGTGAATTCCGCCGCGCTGACCGGTAATCTCTGAGCCGACGGTGTTTACAATCTTTTCCTGGGCGTGGTACATGATGGCCGAGCCGGGCATGATGCGCTGCGAGACAACGGCGCGCGCTGTCAGGGCACCGTTGATATTGAAGGCTTCAATCCAGTCGTTGTCCTCGATGCCCGCCTTCTCGGCGTCGATCTCGCTGATCCAAACCACCGGGCCGCCGCGGTTTAGGCTCAACATGATCAGGTTTTCGGTGTAGGTGGAGTGGATGCCCCACTTCTGGTGCGGCGTCAGGATGTTCAGCTGAATTTCCGGGTTGCCATTGGGTATTTTCCCCAGCACCTGTTTGACCGAGCGGGTGTCTATGGGCGGGCGCCAAGTGACGAACCCTTCCCCGAAAGCGAGCATCCAGGCGTGGTCCTGGTATAAGTGCTGCCGCCCGGTCAGTGTGCGCCAGGGAATCAGTTCGTGGACATTGGTCCAGTTGGAGGTATAGGAAACATGTTCGCTCTCGATACCGGACCAGGTGGGGGAAGAGATGATTTTTCGCGGCTGGGAGATAACATCGCGAAAGCGGATCTTCTCCTCTTCCTTGCCTTCGGCCAGGTGTGCATGGTCGCGGCCGGTGAATTTTCCCAGGGCCTGCCAGGCTTTGACGGCGACTTCTCCATTTGTCTCCGGCGCCAGCATCAGGATGGTTTCACAGGCGTCTATTTCGGTTTCGATTTTCGGGCGGCCGGCGCAGTCGCCGGCGGCGATAGTTCCGTTGAGCTTGGCCAGGTTGGCGATTTCGCTGTCGGTATTCCAGTTCAGGCCCTTGCCGCCGTTACCATTCGCCTCCAGTTGCGGGCCCAGGGAGATGAAACGCTCGTAAGTGGCGGGATAGTTCCGCTCAACCAGGGTCACATTGGGCATGGTGCGTCCCGGAACGGGTTCGCATTCGCCGCGCTTCCAATCCCTGGGGTGATAGGGCTGTGCGATTTCCTCAGGGGTGTCGTGGAGGATCGGGGTCAGTACCAGATCCTGTTCGACTCCGAGGTTTTCCGGGCAGACTTCGGAAAACTTCTTGGCAATGCTTTTGAAAATATCCCAGTCGCTGCGACACTCCCAGACCGGGTCTACCGCCGCGGTCAGCGGGTGAATGAACGGGTGCATGTCCGAAGTGTTCAGGTCGTGCTTTTCATACCAGGTCGCCGTCGGCAGGACTATGTCGCAGTAAAGGCTGGTGGTCGACATTCTGAAGTCGATATTGACCATCAGGTCCAGCTTGCCGGTGGGTGCCTCGTCGTGCCAAGTCACTTCCGTGGGGCGCTCATTGCCGGAGCCGTTTTCGGTGCCCACCACGCCGTGTAGGGAGCCGACGAAGTGCTTGAGAAAGTACTCGTGCCCCTTGCCGCTGGCCCCCAACACATTGGAGCGCCAAAAGAACATATTGCGCGGCCAGTTCTGCGGGTTGTCCGGATCCTCGCAGGCAAAGGCGAGCTCTCCGGACTTCAACAGTTCCGGGATGGCCTCCCGGGGAGAGGAGCCGGCTTCCTTGAGCCGTTTGGCCAGGTGCAGTGGGTTGGTCTGCAGCTGTGGCGCCGAGGGGAGCCAGCCCATGCGCTCGGCGCGCACGTTGTAGTCGATCATCGCGTGGTTCCAGTCACCCTCCGGTGCGAGCGGTGACAGGATGTCGGAGATCTTCAACGATTCGTAACGCCATTGATCCGTGTGGGCATAGAAGAAGGAGGTGCCGTTCATATGGCGGGGCGGGCGGCTCCAGTCGAGCCCGAAGGCCAGCGGTAACCACCCGGTTTGTGGGCGCAGCTTTTCCTGGCCGACATAGTGCGCCCAGCCTCCGCCGGACTTGCCGACACAGCCGCACATGATCAGCAGCGCGATGATGCCGCGATAGCTCATGTCCATGTGGTACCAGTGATTCAGACCGGCGCCCAGAATCACCATGGAGCGACCTTCAGTGATCTCCGCATTGGTGGCGAACTCGCGCGCGACATGAATGATTTTGTCGCGTTCTACACCGCAAACGGACTCGGCCCAGGCGGGGGTGAAAGGTATGTCATCGTCGTAGCTCCGCGCTACGTCGCTGCCGCCAAAGCCCCGATCGACGCCGTAGTTGGCGAGAAAGAGGTCAAATGTCGACGCAACGCGACAGGGCCCTTCCTTCAGGTCGATGGTTGCAACCGGTACCGTCCGCTCGAGGATTGTATCGTGCCCGGTTGCGACGAATGTCTCGGGCGCGTCGGCGCCAAAATAGGGGAAGGCGACGGCCTCCCTGCGCTCGGCGATATCCGCAAGGCTGAGTCGCAGCCGGGTTTCCCGGCCCCGGCCATCCTTTTCCTCCAGGTTCCACTTGCCCGGTTGACCCCAGCGGAATCCGGCGCTGCCGGTGGGGCTGACAATTTCGCCGCTGATTTCGTCGTAGGCGACCGGCTTCCAGTCCGGATTGTTGGTTTCGCCCAGTGCGTCGGTAAAGTCGGCGGCTCTCAGCAGACGGTCTGGCACCAGGCGGCCATCGCGTTCGACCAGCTTTACCAGAAAGGGCAGATCGGTATAGCGCCTGGCATAGTCGATGAAATAGGGCACCTGCCGCTTCACATAAAATTCGGACAGAACCACATGGCCAAGGGCCAGGGCCAAAGCGGCATCCGTGCCCTGTTTGGGGTGCAGCCACAGGTCGGCAAACTTAGAGGCTTCGTTGTAGTCGGGGGAGATGACTACGCTCTTGGTGCCCTTGTAGCGCACCTCAGTATAGAAGTGGGCGTCCGGAGAGCGCGTCTGGGGGACGTTGGAGCCCCAGACAAGCAGGTAGCCGGCGTTGTACCAGTCGGCACTTTCGGGAACATCGGTCTGCTCGCCCCAGGTTTGGGGTGAGGATGGGGGAAGATCGCAATACCAATCATAAAAACTCAGCAGCACGCCGCCGATCAGCGACAGGTAGCGACTGCCGGCGGCGTAGGAAATCATCGACATCGCCGGAATCGGCGAGAAGCCGGCCACCCTGTCCGGCCCGTATTTTTCAATGGTATAGGCGTTGGCGGCGGCAATCAGCTCGGTGACTTCATCCCAGTCAACCCGCACGAAACCGCCGCGGCCCCGGCGCGATACCCAGCTCTGGCGGGTGGGGGGCTCCTCGACGATGGAACGCCAGGCCGCGACCGGCGTTTTGCTGGCCCGGGCGGCGCGCCAGGCTTCGATCAGCTGTGCGCGCACCAGCGGGTATTTCACCCGTGCGCCAGAATAGAGGTACCAACTGTAACTGGCGCCGCGGGGACAACCGCGCGGCTCGTGATTGGGGAGGTCGGCGCGTGTGCGCGGGTAGTCGGTTTGCTGGGTTTCCCAGGTGACGATGCCGCCTTTGACATAAATTTTCCAGGAGCAGGACCCGGTGCAGTTGACGCCGTGGGTCGAGCGCACGATTTTATCCGCGGCCCAACGCCTGCGATAAGCGTCCTCCCAGTCGCGCGACTCATCGGTGGCGATGCCGTGCCCGGCGGCGAAGGGTTCTGCGTGTTGACGGAAGAACGTCAGGCGGTCGAGAAAGTGACTCATCGGGAGCCCATCCTTGGGATCGTGCTTTTGGCGATGAATAGTCAACGTAGTTTTGGCTCTGGAGGCTGTCAAATCGGGCTTTCCGGGAGATCGAATGTGTGCGCGCGATGCGACCCGGCAGAGGATGCCGGCGACATTTCGCGGCGAAGGGGCTCTGGTTCCGGGCTTCCGGCGGGGCGCTTTCCCGGCCTCCATTGAAGGCGCTATCCTTGCCGTTTGCTCAAATGGAGGCAGGTAATGGGGGATGAACTGGAGATCTCCGCGCTGGCGCAGTCGCTCGGCGAGGAGTTGGAAAAGCGCGGCTGGCGCGCCACTGCGGCGGAGTCCTGCACCGGCGGCGGCATCGCCGCGGCCATCACTTCGGTGCCGGGCGCCTCCAACTGGTTCGACGGTTCGCTGGTCAGCTATGCCAACCGCATCAAGCGCGACATGCTGGCGGTATCGGGGGAGGACCTGGACACCTTCGGCGCAGTCAGTGAGCAGGTGGCGCGGCAGATGGCCAGCGGCGTGCTGGCGATGATGGATGCCAATATCGCGGTCGCGGTCAGTGGGATCGCCGGCCCCGAGGGCGGCAGCGAGGAGAAGCCGGTGGGCACCGTGTGGATCGCCTGGGCGCATTCGGTCGGACAGGAGCCGGTGGATATCGACGCCCGGTGTTTTCACTTCGAGGGCGACCGCGCGGCGATCCAGCGGCAGACGGTGGCCGCGGCGCTGAAGGGGATGCTCGAGCTGGTGCGGGCGCATCCGCTGTAGCCGATTACTGGTTGCTTATACAGTAATCCTTCGCTAAGCTTGCCCCCAATCAACAACATTCACGTACACGGGAAGGGTCATGGATTCCAACAAAGACAAGGCACTGCAGGCGGCGCTGTCTCAGATCGAGCGCCAGTTCGGCAAGGGTACTGTGATGCGCATGGGGGACAAGGGGCGCGAGCGCATTCCGGCGATCTCCACCGGCTCCCTGGGTCTGGATGTGGCCCTGGGCATCGGCGGCCTGCCCCGCGGCCGTATCGTCGAGATCTACGGTCCGGAATCCTCCGGTAAGACCACCCTGACCCTGCAGGTGATCGCCGAGGCCCAGCGCAAGGGCGGCACCTGTGCCTTCGTCGACGCCGAACACGCGCTGGATCCCATCTATGCCGAAAAACTGGGCGTCAATGTGGACGAGCTGATCGTGTCCCAACCGGACACCGGCGAACAGGCCCTGGAAGTGGCCGATATGCTGGTGCGCTCCGGCGCCGTGGATGTGCTGGTGGTCGACTCTGTGGCGGCCCTGACCCCGCGCGCCGAGATCGAGGGTGAGATGGGTGACTCCCACGTGGGTCTGCAGGCGCGTCTGATGTCCCAGGCCCTGCGCAAGCTGACCGGCAATATCAAGAACACCAATACCCTGTGTATCTTCATCAACCAGATCCGCATGAAGATCGGCGTGATGTTCGGCTCCCCGGAGACCACCACCGGCGGCAACGCCCTCAAGTTCTACTCCTCCGTGCGCCTGGATATCCGCCGCATCGGCTCTGTCAAAGAGGGCGACGAGGTGGTGGGCAACGAGACCCGCGTCAAGGTGGTCAAGAACAAGGTGGCGCCGCCGTTCAAACAGACCGAGTTCCAGATCATGTACGGCGAGGGTATCAACCTGCTCGGCGAGATCGTCGACTACGGCGTCAAGCTGGGCCTGGTGGACAAGGCCGGCGCCTGGTACAGCTACAAGGGCGACAAGATCGGCCAGGGCAAGGCCAACGCGGTGAAATTCCTGAAGGAAAACCCGGATATCCGCAATGAGATCGAGGGCCAGTTGCGCGCGCAGATGCTGGGCGACGTGGTGGCCCAGCCCGAAGAGGTCGCAGAGGCCCCGGAAGAGTAAGTGTCTTCCGCGGACGCCCCCTCCAGCACAGAAGCGGCTCAGGCGCTTTTCGGCGCGGCGCTTGAGCTGCTCGCCCGCCGCGAGCATTCGCGCTTCGAATTGAAGCAGAAGCTCGCGGACAGGTTCCCCGGCGCCGATTTCGATGCGCTCTTCGAGCGCCTGCAGTCTCTCAACTATCAGTCCGACCGGCGTTTTGCCGAAGTCTTTGCCCGCTCCCGGCTGCAGCGCGGCCAGGGGCCGCTGCGCATCCGCCGCGAGCTGCAGCAGCGCGGAATCGACAACCGCCTGGCGGAGGACGCCCTGGCGCAGCTGCAGGCGGACTGGTTCGCGCTCGCCGCGCAGCAGTTGCAGCGCAAGTTCCGCAGGCCGATCGATGCGGCGCTGCCGCGCGAACAGCAACTCAAGGAGCGCGCGCGGCGCAGCCGCTATCTCGCCTACCGCGGTTTCCCCGCCGATGCCATCCACTGGGCGCTGGACGCGGAGGAGCCCGGCTTATACTCTGACCCGTAGCAGCCCCGCTGGCATGGCTCCGGTCCGCCAGTGGCGGCCTTTTGGAAGCAGAGAATAAGAACGAGCACTCCAGATGATCTTGTCCATCGACCAGGGCACCACCGGCACCACTGCCTTCGTCTTCGATACCAGCGGCACCCTGATCGGCCGCAGCTACTCCGAACTCCCGAATTACTACCCCAAACCCGGCTGGGTTGAGCAGAAAGCCGACGAGATCTGGCAGGTCAGCCTGCGCGTCTGTGCCGCGGCGCTGGAGCGCGCGGGTATCGAGGCGTCGCAGCTGGCCGCGGTGGGCATTACCAACCAGCGGGAAACGACCATCCTGTGGGACAGGGAGAGCGGCGAGCCAGTGTGCCCCGCCATCGTCTGGCAGTGTCGCCGCTCGGCGGATATCTGCTCGGAGCTGGTTGACGCAGGCAGGACCGAGTGGCTGCGCGACAGAACCGGCCTGCTGCCCGACGCCTACTTTTCCGCGAGCAAGTTGCAGTGGCTGTTCCGCAACCAGCCGGAACTGTTGCGGCGCGCCCGCGCCGGCGCGCTCTGTTTCGGCACCGTGGACAGCTGGCTAATATGGAAGATGAGCGGCGGTCGCGCCCATCTGACCGACCACACGAATGCCAGCCGCACCCTGCTGTACAACCTCGACAACAAGGACTGGGATCCGGAACTGCTGGCGCTGTTCGGCTGCCCCGAGTCCCGCGGGGCGGGCCTGCTGCCGGAGATAAGGCCGTCCGCCGGCCATTTTTCCGACACAGACCCGGAATCCTTCCTCGGCGCGCGGATCCCTATTTGCGGCGTGGCCGGAGACCAGCAGGCCGCACTCTTCGGCCAGGGCTGTACACGCCCCGGCGACATCAAGAACACCTACGGCACCGGCTGCTTTATGCTCGCCTATGCAGGCAGCGAGCGGCCGCAGCCGCCACAGGGGCTGCTCGCCACCATCGCCTGCGATGCCGGCGGGCAACCCGCCTACGCGGTGGAGGGAGCCGTATTCACCGCCGGTTCCGCGGTGCAGTGGCTGCGCGACGAGATGGGGCTGATCCAGCAGGCGGCGGAAACCGAGATGATCGCCCAGGGCGTGCCCGACACCCGCGGCGTCTACCTGGTGCCCGCGTTCAGCGGACTCGGCGCCCCGCACTGGGATTCCTCGGCCCGCGGCACCATCTGCGGCCTCAGCCGCGGCACCGGCCGCGCCGAACTGGTGCGCGCCACCCTGGAATCAATTGCCTACCAGAGTGACGAACTGGCGCGCCTGATGGGCGACGCGCTGGCGCTGCCGATCAGTCATATGCGCGTCGACGGCGGCGCCAGCGCCAACAATTTCCTGATGCAGTTCCAGGCGGATATCTCCGCCCTGCGGGTGGAGCGCCCGCGGCAGATTGAGTCGACGGCGGTGGGGGCGGCGCTGCTGGCGGGTATCGGTGCCGGCATCTGGCGGGCCGGTGATCTGCCGGAGAGCCTGCTGGAAATAGAGCGCGACTTCCTGCCGCAAATGGCCGCAGCGCGGCGCGAGCAGCTGCTCGCCGGCTGGCGCCGGGCGGTTGCTGCCTGCCGGGCATTTTGAGCCAGTCGTCCTATTCTCTTATTAATCCGGCGCAAAAATCGTCGCCGCGTGCAATAAGTGGAGGTGGATCCGATGTCCGTCAACGAAGAGTTGCAGAACACGATAACCGATATGGTGGACGGCCGCCGCGGCATACTGGCCGCCGACGAGAGCAGCGGCACCATCGCCAAGCGGTTTGAGTCGATCGGAGTCGAGTCGACGGAGGAGAGCCGGCGTTTCTACCGCGCCGCGCTCTTGTCCACCGAGGGACTGGGCGAATACGTCAGCGGTGTGATCCTGTTCGAGGAGACGCTCGCGCAGGCCGATGATGCGGGCAGGCCGCTGCCCGAACTGGCGTCGGCGCAGGGCATAGTGCCCGGCATCAAGGTGGACAAGGGCAAGGGGCCGCTGGCGGGCAGTCCCGGCGATATGATCACCTACGGTCTCGACGGGCTCGCCGAGCGGCTGGCGGGCTACAAGGCGCAGGGGGCGCGCTTCGCCAAGTGGCGGGAGGTCTATCCGGTCAGCCCGCACAACCCGACCCGGCTCGGCCTGTCGGCAAACGCGGAGATGCTGGCGCGCTACGCGGCGGTCTGTCAGTCCCTGGGGGTGGTGCCGATCGTCGAGCCGGAGGTGCTGATGGATGGCGACCACGATATAGAGCGCAGCGCCGAGGTGAATGAACAGGTGTGGCACTCGGTGTTCCACGCCCTGCACCGGCACGGCGTCCGGCTCGAGTGGATGATTCTGAAGCCGAGTATGGTGACCCCGGGAAAAGACAGCGCCAAGGCCCCGCCGCAACAAGTAGCCGAATACACAATGCGCAGCCTGCGCCGCGCGGTGCCGGCGGCGGTGCCCAGTATCAATTTCCTGTCCGGAGGGCAGGGGCCGGAGGAGGCCACCGCCAACCTGAATGCGCTCAACCAGCTGTGGCATGCGCCCTGGCAGCTGAGCTTTTCCTACGGCCGTGCGCTGCAGGAGCCGGCGCTCAAGGCCTGGCGGGGCGATGCCGAAAACGGTCCGGCCGCGCAGCAGGCGCTGTTGAAGCGGGCGCGCCTCAATCACCTGGCGATGCTGGGCGAATACCGGGAGTCCATGGAGCGGGAATAACCCGATCGCCGAACACCGAATAACAAGAGGGGGAGAGCAATGGAGTTTGTCACTCGCGGAAACCGCCTGCACTACCGGCGCTGGTGGGTTGAGAAGGCGCTCGGCGTCGTGGTTATCGCCCACGGCCTCGGCGAACACAGCGGCCGCTACCGATCGCTGGCGCGCGACCTGAACCGCGCGGGCTTCAGCGTCTATGTGCCGGACCACTTCGGCCACGGCCAGTCCGAGGGCAAGCGCGGGCATATCGACGACTTCGCCCACTACAGCGAAGACCTGCACCACTTTATCCGTCTGGTGAAACGCGACAACCCGGGGACCGGCCTGCACCTGCTGGGGCACAGTATGGGCGCCGTGGTCGCCTGTGGCTGCGCCGTCCGCTACGGGGGAATCGACAGCCTGATCCTGTCCGCACCGGGCTTCCGCGGCTACACAGAGCCCCGGGGCCTGGAGCTGTGGCTGCTGCGGCGTCTGGCAAAGCTGGCCCCGCGCCTGACGCTGCCCAACCGGCTGGATGCCGGCCTGATCTGCCGCGATCGGGCCGTGGTCGAGGCCTACAGGGGCGACGAACTGGTGCACGGGCGGGTGTCGCTGCGCTGGTTCGAGGCGTTTCTGCGCGAGCGGGATTACCTCTACCCGCGTCTGGGGCAGATCGCCGAGCCCTGTCTGATGCTGTTGCCCGAAGGCGACCGCCTGGTGGACGCGGCCACAGGGCGCGCCTGGTTTGAGCGTCTGGGCAGCGACGTGAAGCGGCTGCACGCTTTCCCCGGGGCCTATCACGAGGTGTTCAACGAGGTGGAGGAGGGCCCCCGCGCGCGCGAACTGCTGCTCGAGCACCTGCGCGCCAGGTTGCCGGCGGAGGAAGCCGCCACTTCCGCCTGAGCGGTCCGCGGGGGCGCCGCAGAAGCTGCTGCGCATACGGTGAAAAACCCCATCAACCGTTGTACTATACGCGGTCATTTTTGACCCCGGGCACTGGGCCGCGGGGTTTTGTGGGGTGGAAGATGGACAAGAAGTTGCTGAGCCTGTTGGTTTGCCCGGTGAGCAAGGCGCCGCTCGAGTACCGCGAGGAGACCCAGGAACTGGTGTGCAAGGCGAGTGGCCTGGCCTATCCGGTGCGCGATGGCATCCCGGTGATGCTGGAATCCGAGGCGCGGCCGCTGACCGCCGAGGAAAAGCTGGAAAAGTAGCGATCATGTCCCAGTCGTCGCCTGAGCCCAGCGTTTTCAGCCGGATCATCGCCGGCGAGATTCCTGCCGAGCGCGTCTACGAAGACGAGCAGTGCATCGTGATCGAAGACCGTGCGCCACAGGCCCCGACCCACCTGCTGATCATCCCGCGCAAACCGCTGGTCAACCTGTCCGACGCGGAAGCCGGCGACAAGCCGCTGCTCGGCCACCTGATGTGGGTGGCCGCTGAGCTGGGCAGGAAGCTGGGGCTCGAGGGCTTCCGCCTGGTGGTCAACAACGGCCGCAGCGCTGGACAGACGGTCTTCCACCTGCATATCCACCTGCTGGCACAGAAGACGATGCCGGAGCAGAGCCTGGGCGCGGGCTGACAAGGCGCAGTTTGGTACGCGGCCGGGCGGAGGCGCCGCGGCCATGTGCTGCGGTGGGACTGGCGCAACAGGAGCCGGATCGAACAAGCCCCGGCCTCGCCGTGATGGCAAGCGGAGGCTTACTGCTTGCATAACCGATTTAATTTGATTAACGAAGTGGAATTACGCCGGATGAAGAGCGCACAGATTCGCGACGCCTTTCTGAATTACTTTGCCGAGCAGGGCCATACCATAGTGCCCTCCAGTTCCCTGGTGCCGGGCAACGACCCGACCCTGTTGTTCACCAATGCCGGCATGGTGCAGTTCAAGGACACCTTCCTCGGCCAGGAGCAGCGGCCCTACAACCGCGCGGTCAGCTCCCAGCGCTGCGTGCGCGCCGGCGGCAAGCACAACGACCTGGAAAACGTCGGCTACACTGCGCGCCACCACACCTTCTTTGAGATGCTGGGCAACTTCAGCTTCGGCGACTACTTCAAGCGCGAGGCCATCCGCTTTGCCTGGGAATTCCTGACCAAGGTGCTGGAACTGCCGGAGGAGCGCCTCTGGGTGACCGTGCATATCAGCGACGACGAGGCGGCGGATATCTGGCTGAAGGAAGTGGGTGTCAGCGCCGAGCGCTTCTCGCGCCTGGACGAGGACAACTTCTGGCAGATGGGCGATACCGGCCCCTGCGGCCCCAGCTCCGAGATCTTCTACGACCACGGCGCAGACGTGCCCGGCGGCCCGCCCGGATCCGACAACGACGATCTGGACCGCTATATCGAGATCTGGAACCTGGTGTTTATGCAGTACGAGCGCACCGCCGACGGCGAGCTGCACCCGCTGCCCAAGCCCTCGGTGGATACCGGCATGGGCCTGGAGCGTATCGCCGCGGTGATGCAGGGGGTGCACTCCAACTATGAGATCGACCTGTTCCAGGCGCTGCTGAAGGCGGCCGGCCGGGTCGTCGGCTGCGACGACCTGGAAGAGAAGTCTCTGCGCGTGATCGCCGACCATATCCGCTCCTGTTCTTTCCTGATCGCCGACGGCGTCATGCCCTCCAACGAGGGGCGCGGCTTTGTACTGCGCCGTATCATCCGCCGCGCCGTGCGCCACGGCCACAAGCTGGGCCACAAGGAGATCTTCTTCTACAAGCTGGTGGAGGCGCTGGCGGAGCAGATGGGCGATGCCTATCCGGAACTGCGCGAGAAACAGCAGATTATCGAAAACGCCCTGCGCAAGGAGGAGGAGCAGTTCGCCAAGACCCTGGACAAGGGCATGGCGCTGCTCGAGGATGCCCTGGCCTCCCTCGAGGGCACAGAGATTCCCGGTGAGTTGGTCTTCACCCTGCACGACACCTACGGCTTCCCCACCGACCTGACCCAGGATATCGCCCGCGAGCGGGGCCTGAGCCTGGATATGGCCGGTTACGAAAAGGCCATGCAAGCGCAGCGCGAGCGCGCGCGTGCCGCCGGCAAGTTCAAGCAGGATTACAGCGGTGCCCTGGACCTCCCGGGGGCCACCGAGTTTGTCGGCTACGAGACCACCGCCGCCGAGGGCACAGTGGTCGCGATAGTCCGGAACGGCGAGCAGGTGCAGCGGCTGGAAGAGGGCGAAGAGGGCGCTGTCGTTCTGGATAGCACCCCCTTCTACGCCGAGTCCGGCGGCCAGGTGGGCGACTGCGGCTATCTGAGCGCCGGCTCCAATCGGTTTGAAGTACGCGATTGCACCAAGCAGGGGGCGCACCACCTGCACACCGGCAAGGTGCTGGGCGGCGCCATCGCCGTGGGCGACAGGGTCGACGCGGAGGTGTCCGCAGACGTGCGCCAGGCGACGGCCCTGAACCACTCCGCCACCCACCTGCTGCATGCGGCGCTGCGCCGGGTGCTCGGCGAGCATGTGACGCAAAAGGGCTCGCTGGTGGACTCCGAGCGCCTGCGTTTCGACTTCTCCCACCCGGAGGCGGTCACCGCCAAGCAGCTGCACGCGGTGGAGTCCCTGGTGAACGCGCAGATCCGCGCCAATACCCCGGTGCGCGTCGAGGAGACAGATATAGAAACCGCCAAGCGCAAGGGCGCCATGGCCCTGTTCGGCGAGAAGTACGGCGACACCGTGCGCGTGCTGTCGATGGGAGAAATAGATGACGGCAGCGCCTTCTCGGTGGAGCTGTGCGGCGGTACCCATGTCGCGCGCACCGGTGATATCGGCCTGCTGCGCATCGTCGGCGAGAGCGGTATCGCCTCCGGCCAGCGCCGCATCGAGGCGGTGACCGGCGCCCACGCGCTGGCGCTGTTCGACCAGGCACAGCAGCGCCTGGACCATGTCGCCGCGCTGCTGAAGGTGCGTCCGGACGCGCTGGCGGACAAGGTTGAGCAACTGCTGGCCAACAACCGCAAGCTGGAGAAGGAGGTCGCGCAGCTGAAGACCAAGCTGGCCAGCGGCGCCGGCGGTGACCTCTCCAGCCAGGCGGTGGAAGTGGCGGGGCACAAGCTGCTGGCGGCGTCCGTCGACGGCGCGGATCCCAAGTCCCTGCGCGACCTGGCCGACCAGATGAAAAACAAGCTCGGCAGTGGCGTCGTGCTGCTGGCCGCGCCGGCGGAAGGCAAGGTGGCACTGGTGGCCGCGGTGACCAAGGACCTGACCGGCCGCCTGTCCGCCGGGGACCTGATGCGCTTCGCCGCCGGCAAGCTCGGCGGCAAAGGCGGCGGTCGCGCGGATATGGCTCAGGGCGGTGGTACCGATGTGGCGGCGTTGCCGACGCTGCTGAAGGAGGTGCCGAACTGGGTCGAGGGCTGCTTGCGGGGCGAGTGAGCGGCGATTTGAGGGCCGGGATCTCCGCGCCCCGCGCCGGCGCCCCTCCAGGCTGGTTAATTTCGGTCATTTTGGCGCCAATGGTTGGTTTCGAAGTTGATTTCGCCAAAGTTTGGTGATTTAGTGCGCGGCTCGCGCAAATTGGTACAGCGAGCGCAACGTCCGGGCTTGGCAGTAGTAAGGAAACACTACATCTCATGAGTTTGTTCGTGCAGAAATACGGCGGCACCTCGGTGGGTTCCATCGAGCGCATCGAGGCTGTGGCCGACAAGGTGGCGGCGTTCCGTGCCCAGGGGCACGAGATGGTGGTGGTGCTTTCCGCCATGAGTGGCGAGACCAACCGCCTGATCGACCTCGCCTACCAGATCCAGGAAAAGCCGGATCCCCGCGAACTGGACGTGCTGGTCTCCACCGGCGAGCAGGTGACTATCGCCCTGCTCAGCATGGCGCTGAAGAAGCGCGGCTATGACGCCTGCTCCTATACCGGGGGCCAGGTGAAGATCCTCACCGACAACGCCCACACCAAGGCGCGTATTCAGCGCATCGACGTGGAGCGTATGCGTCGCGATCTGGATGCGGGCAGGGTGGTGGTCGTGGCAGGTTTCCAGGGGGTGGATGAAGAGGGCAATATCACCACTCTCGGCCGCGGCGGCTCGGACACCACCGGTGTGGCACTGGCGGCGGCGCTGAACGCCACCGAGTGCCAGATCTATACCGATGTGGACGGCGTCTATACCACCGACCCGCGGGTAGTGGACAGTGCGCGCCGCCTGGACCGCATTACCTTTGAAGAGATGCTGGAAATGGCCAGTCTCGGTTCCAAGGTGCTGCAGATCCGCGCGGTGGAATTTGCCGGCAAGTACAAGGTGCCGCTGCGCGTGCTCTCCACCTTCGAAGAGGGTGAAGGCACACTGATTAGTCTGGATGAGGAAGACAACGAGATGGAACAGCCAATCGTTTCCGGTATCGCTTTTAACCGCGACGAGGCGAAACTGACCATTCGCGGTGTGCCGGACACTCCCGGCGTCGCCTGCCGTATTCTCGCTCCCATCGGCGCCGAGAATATCGAGGTGGATGTGATCGTGCAGAACATCAGTTCCGTCGATGGCACCACCGACTTCACCTTCACCGTGCACCGCAACGACCTGGCCAAGGCCCGGGACGTGCTGCAGCGGGTAGCGGACGAGTTGGGGGCCAGGGAGGTGGTTACCGATGACAAGATCGCCAAGGTGTCCATCGTCGGTGTCGGCATGCGCTCCCATGCCAATGTGGCGAGCCGCATGTTCAGTGCCCTGGGTGAAGACAATATCAATATTCAGATGATCACCACCTCGGAGATCAAGATCTCCGTGATCATCGACGAGCGCTATCTGGAGCTGGCGGTGCGGGCGTTGCACAGCGAGTTCGAACTGTCGGAGCCCAGGGCTGCGGACGAAAAACTATAACCAGAGTTAAGGCGGCGGTGGGCTTTCCATAGCAATTTGGTCACTTGGCGTGGAGTCCAACCTGTTGAGATTTTGATCGGCTGGTCAATACTCAATAGTGTGATGGGCAGTTTTCGACCTTTTGCGCCGCCGTCCGGTTATTATGACCATAAGTGCAGCTCCAGGGAGTATCCCGCTGCGCTCTATCACAGGATGATCAAGGAGAAGTAGGTAATGTTGATTCTAACCCGCCGGATTGGCGAAACGCTGATGGTTGGTGACAATGTAACGGTTACCGTGCTCGGGGTGAAGGGTAACCAGGTGCGCATCGGTGTCAACGCTCCGAAAGAGGTGGCGGTGCACCGGGAGGAAATCTACCAGCGTATCCAGCGCGAGAAGCAGTCCTCCGAGGAGGGCGGCAACGAGTAGTCGTCGTTGCCGCGGAGAAAAGGCCGGTATCCCCGGCCTTTTTTGTTTTCAGGTGTTGAGGCGCGGGGGAATTTGGCCCTCCGCCGGGGATGCGGCAGCTGGTGTACAGCATCTGTACAATAAGTGCTCTGTAAGAAGCCGGTCGTCAAAAAGTTATTGATTCCCCATTGATTTTTGCCTCGCCGTTGGTATGATGCCGTCCACTTTCAGCGGTCACCCCGCAGTGGTCGACAGCTGATACAAGACCTCTGCGAGGAGGCGCTCCCGGAAGGCGGATGTCGCAGTGGGGAGTGGAAGATTACAAGGTGAGATGGCCGAGTGGCTGAAGGCGCGCCCCTGCTAAGGGCGTATGGGTTAACACTCATCGAGGGTTCGAATCCCTCTCTCACCGCCATCTAAAAAACACCCTCTCTTGAGAGGGTGTTTTTTTTGGCTTCGCGCATCCATGCCGCGGAGTGTCGGAGCCGGAATTTTGGCTCCGCAAACTGCCCCGAAAGTGGCCCTCAAAAAATATTGAGAAAGTGCTTGCGGGGAGAAAGTTGGTCGCTATAATGCGCGCCACCTTCAGCGAAGCCGGCAGCGGATTCGCTGCTTCAGAAAGGCTTTTTGATGGCACTTTCTGAAGTGAAAAAGCTCTCAAAAAGAGCTTGCCAAGGTCGGAGGGGTCGCTATAATGCGCGCCACTTCGAGGGTCGCCGGAAGCGGTGATCCGGAGGTTCCGGGAGGTCTTTAGAGCCCGCTTCGGAAGCCTCAAAAAAGTCTGCAAAAAGCGCTTGCTTCAGCAGATTGGATGTGTAGAATACGCGTCCCACAGTTAAGGCCAGGCGCCTAACTGAGTTGTTTAAAAATTCGATCAAGCAATATGTGTGGGTGCTTGCGGAGCGATGGATCGACACATCTGGCTTCGGCCAGAAAACGATTTATCGGAAGCAAGTAACTCATGTCAATGAATTACGTTTTAATTCCGAGCAAGACTTAAGCCTGATAGGTAGCTGATGTTTAGCTGCCTTGAAGTTCAGGCGACTCTTTAAACTGAAGAGTTTGATCATGGCTCAGATTGAACGCTGGCGGCAGGCCTAACACATGCAAGTCGAGCGCGAAAGCTCCTTCGGGAGCGAGTAGAGCGGCGGAC
>NZ_JBSWWT010000010.1:0-172682 GCF_056160225.1 Microbulbifer sp. ABF4_143 | reverse complement strand
CGGCAGCATCAACAACCAGACAGGCACTCTTGATCAGCCGTTTCGGTTTTCTACAAAGCGTTGGGATGAAAGCACCGGGCTGGCTTACTTTGGGTATCGGTATTATGTGCCGGCCACCCAGAAATGGTTAACCCGCGATCCAATTGCTGAGGCAGGTGGAATCAATATTTATGGGTATGTGGGTGGAAATCCTGCCAATTGGATTGATCCGCTTGGCTTGGTCGATATTTCTTATCTAAAGGTATTTACTGTACAGGGAAAAGGTGCTGCAAAAACGAATAAGCCTGATGCGTTCACAGTCGCAGGACACGGAACCCCAAATTCTTTAGCCAAGAAATCTGGAGCGAGACTTAGTCCTGAAGCGTTAGCAAAGGATATTATGAGCCATCCGAAGTATTCTCCAGGGATGCCCGTCTATATCTATGCTTGTAATGCAGGAAATACGGAAGGCGCTTCTGGCGGAGAACCTTTCGCACAGAAAGTTGCCGACCTGTTGCCGAATAGTTCAGTTTATGCTCCAGATAGTTTTGGCTGGTTTTCCGAAAACGGGTTTGCTGGAATATATGACAAGTCCAATGGCACCAATGAGCCTGACTATTCCAAGCCTGGTAGTTGGGTTAAATATGAAAGGCAGTCCGAACAATGATGGTCGTACTTCCATGTGAACAAATCTCTGAAGGATTATAATTGAAATGATTTCGATCAAAATGCTGTTAGGGTGTAAAATTTGTCGAAATAGAGTTCTATGTCTGATTCTCTCAGCTCTAGCCTGCGTCTACTCATCTGCAAATGAGATTGAAAGCTCTGCCAGCGCCTATTTTCTAACCGACAAAGAACTCTTGAAATTAAAGAATAAATCCTTAAAAGGCGATGGGGATTCAGCTTTTAAGGTGGCTCAATTTTATACCTTTAGTCAAGCGGATGAAGATGAGGCCTTTTTCTGGTATAGGTTAGCCTCCGAACTTGGCCACCAAATTGCAATGACCAATTTGGCGTATCTCTACCATGAACGATTTGATAATGACGAAAAAGCAATAGAATGGTACTGTGAGGCCGAAAAGGACGGATATACCGGAGCGCATATCGAAATAGCTCGTATCTTTGATTCGAAAGGGGTATATAAAAATGCACTAAATCACTACTTGCTGGCCTATTTTAATGATAACGAGAAAGAAGCTTCAGAATACCTAACCAAGCATTACTTAGAAGACAAATATCAATTTAAAGATCTCGTCAAAGCATATGCATGGTCCTTGATTTGGCTAAATAGTTTGCCAGTGAATACCTATGCCTATGACAAGTCTCTAGAGGTGAATAAAAGAATAGACTCCTTATTGGACGGTGCTGAAAAAGAGGCCGCGCTGAAGTTAGCTGGTGAATATAAACAGTTTAAATCGGAGGCGGAGATAAGCTCTGCCTGTACGAGAGTAACTACAAATCGAACTATGTGAAGGTCACGTGTGCCAGAAGCCTGAAACGTTAGTTTCGATCAGATCGAAGTCGGCCAGCCCAGCAGCTGGCTTCTAATTCAACAATGAGGATAGCTTTCAAGGGGGTCGCCAGAAAAAAGCCTTCAGAAACAATGAGTTAATCCAATTTTGGCGAAAATTTCCAGAATCCCTGCCGACCCTCTGTTTGTCGGACACGGCAGTCCGATGAACGCGATAGAGCGCAACCGCTTCTCGGATACCTGGCGACAGCTGGGCGCAAGGCTGCCGAGGCCGAGCGCCATTCTCGCGGTATCCGCTCACTGGTATACCCGCAGCACCCTTGTGGCCGCGACGGAAAAGCCGCGAACCCTGCACGATTTTCACGGCTTTCCACCGGCACTTTACCAATGCGAATACCCGGCTCCGGGAGCGCCGCAACTGGCCCGGCGGATCGCCGCGTTGCTGGAACCGCTGCCGGTCGGGCTGGATGGGGAGTGGGGGCTGGACCACGGCGTCTGGTCCATATTGATGCACATGTACCCGCAAGCCGGGATACCGACACTGCAACTCAGTATCGACGCCACCCGGCCGGCAGAATACCACTACCGCCTCGGGCAGCGCCTGCGCCCGCTGCGCAATCAGGGCGTGCTGATTCTGGCCAGCGGCAACGTGGTACACAACCTGGCGCTGATGCACCGCGGCGATGATGCGGGGCCTTTTGCCTGGGCCAGTTCCTTCAACGACCGGGTGCGCGATGCACTGATCCGGCGCGATCACGCATTCCTGCTCGATTACCTGCAGTCCGGCGAGGCGGCGCGCCTCTCGGTACCGAGCGAAGAGCATTTCCTGCCGCTGCTGTACGCGCTCGGCGCCAGCGGGCCGAATGACAGGATCGAGTTTCCGGTCGACGGCATAGAGCGTGGCGCCATCAGCATGCTGTCGGTGCTCTACTCCTGACCGCCCGCTTTCTTCCGCTCGGAATTCCCTACCATTCGGCCGACAGGCCGAAATACAGCGCACGCCCCTCGCCGGGAAAATACCGCTCACCGGCGAAGCTGCTGTAGTCGGCGCGCTCCGCGTAGGCCTCGTCGCTCAGATTCAACAGCCGCGCCGACAGTGTCCAGTCGTCGAGCCGCCAGCGCGCGCGCAGGTTCAGCAGGTCGTGCCCCGGGTAGGAGTGCCTGTTTTGCGGATCCGTGTAATAGCGCCCCTGGTGCAGCCACTCCAGCTCCGCGACCAGATTCGCCTGCGGCTGCCACAGCAGGCGGCCGCTGCCGAATGCGCGCGGGGCCGAGTCGACCAGCTTGCCGTACAGGGCAACGCCGTCGAGCAGGCGCCTGTCGCTGTAGCGGTGTTCCGCGTAACTGGCCGAGAGCTGCAGGCGCCACTCGGCCGCCAGCGCCCTGTCGAGCGCCAGCTCCAGGCCCCGGTGTGCGGTTTTGCCGCCGGACTGGTTAAAGAAATCCGCATCGCGGAAGATCACATTGTCCTTGCGCATTCCGTAGGCGACCAGTTCATAGCCGAAGATATCGTCGCCCCCGCGGACACCCAGCTCGACGCTGTCTATCTCCTCCGCGTCCAGCTCCGCCACCGTCTGCGCCCGCTGCAACCGGTAGAGCTCCGTCGCCTGGGGCACGCGGAAACCCCGCGCGACATTCGCGTACAGCTGGGGGCCGCTATCCAGTTGGTAGCTGGCGCCGAGGCGCGGCGACCAGTTGCGGAAACTGTCGCGGCGGTCCGCCGGGCGGCTGAAGCGGCAGCCGCCGAAGCCACAGGCACTGCCATCCTCCGCGCTGCGCCCGGCGAGCATGCGGTTGTCGTAATCGTATGCCAGCGCCTCGTAGCGCAGCCCGCCCTGCAGCGTCAGCCTTTCGCTCGCGCGCCAACTGAGCAGCGCAAAGGGTGCCGCCATCCGCGCATCCACGCGGTAATCGTAATGCCTGCCGGTGGGGATGGTGGCCCGCAGGAAGGCCGAACCCTGCGTCGGCTCCCGCTGGATTTCCCGCAGATAGCCGCGGGTGAATTCCGCATCCATGCCCACGACCAGTCGCAGCCTGTCGCCGAGCGCACCGCTGTAGCTGCCGCGTAGGCCCGCGCCGCGCTGGCCGTTTTCCTCCACCGCCCGGCCGGGCAGGTAGTGCTGCAAAAACGCCATTTCCGTCTTGCGCAGATAGGGGGTCAGGCTGAATTCGCCCCGCGCCGTGTCTATATCGATCCGCGACGACAGGCGCAGCGCGCGCGCATCGCGGTAGGCCTCCGGATTCGGGTTTGTGCGACTCAGCTCGCGATCGCGGTAGGCGTCTTCGCCGGCGATATAGCCCGCGGTTTCCTGGTTCAGATTGGTCGCGGCCAGGTGGGTAGCGACGCCCGCCGCGTCGACACGGGTGCCGTGGCGCAGGCTGAGCTTCTGCTGTCCGTAGCCGGAATTTTCCCGGAAACCCCCATCCTGCGCCAGCGACAGGTCGGCGCGCAGTCCGCTGCCATCTTTCAGCCCGGTGTCTGCGGAAAGCCGCGCGCGGGCGAAGCCGTGCGGGCCGACCTCGATGCCGGCGGAGGTACCCGCGCCCTGCCCCGGCTGCGGCCCTATCACATTGATTACCCCGTGCATCGCGTTGGAGCCGTAGAGCGTACCGGCCGGGCCGCGGATCACCTCGATGCGGCCTGCCAGCTCGCTGTGGGATTCGAACAATTCGTTGATATTGCAGAAGCCGGCCGCGCGCAGCGGTATGCCGTCCTCCGCGGTCAGCAGGCTGCCGCAGGCGCCGGCGCCGGACAGCACCGGCGAGCGCAGGGATGGCAGGTATTCCAGGCCGTTACCGCGGGCGAAGTTGACACCGGGCACCCGGGCCAGGCTCTGCTGTATATGGGCGTGATCGATCAGGTCGAGGGAATCGCGGTCGAGCAGAGACACGCTCGCGGCCTGATCCCGCAGTGGCATTGCGTGACGGCTGGCGGTGACGACCAGGGTTTCCAGCCGCGATGTCTCGGCGGCGGCGAGCCCGCTGCAGAGGAGCAATAGATAGAGTGCGGAACGCATTTCCCTGCCTGTTTGTGATACACAAATCGGCAGGGATTCTACGGGATCCGAACAGAGAATGTAGGAGCCTGCTTGCAGGCTCCTACGGGGGGCGTGAAGTCAACTACAGCGCCTCGGCGGTTTCAACCTCGCGCCGCGGCTGTTCCGTCACCGCCTCAGCCACCTGCGGCCTGCGCCCGAACAGCCGCTGCACCACGACGAAGAACAGCGGGATAAAGAAGATCCCCAGCAGCGTGCCGACGATCATGCCGCCCAGCACCCCGGTGCCGATCGCGCGCTGAGCACCGGAACCGGCGCCGGACGCTATCGCCAGCGGCAGCACGCCGAGGCCGAAGGCCAGTGACGTCATCAGGATCGGGCGCAGCCGGTCGCGCACCGCGCGCATCGTGGCCTGCACCAGCTCCATGCCGCTCTCCAGGTTCTGCTTGGCGAACTCCACGATCAGGATCGCGTTCTTGCTGGTCAGGCCGACAGTCGTGAGCATGGCCACCTGGAAGTAGATATCCCGCTCCATGCCGCGGAAAGTGTTCGCCAGCACCGCGCCGAGAATCCCCAGCGGCGCCATCAGCAATACCGCGGTGGGCACCGTCCAGCTCTCGTAGAGGGCCGCCAGGCACAGGAACACGATCAGCAGCGACAGTGTGTAGAGCAGCGGCGTCTGCGCACCGGCGGCGCGCTCCTGATAGGACAGGCCGCTCCACTCCATGCCGATACCGGCGGGCAGCTGCGCCACCAGTTTTTCCACCTCGGCCATGGCCTCGCCGGAGCTGACGCCGGGCGCGGCCTCGCCGTTGATCTGCATCGCCGGCACGCCGTTGTAGCGCTCCAGGCGCGGCGAGCCGTACTCCCAGCCGAAGCTGGCAAAGGCGGACACAGGCACCATCTCGCCCTTGCTGTTGCGCACGGACCACAGCTGGAAATCCTCCGGCGCCATGCGGTAGGGCGCATCCGCCTGCATATAGACGCGCTTGACGCGGCCGCGGTCGATAAAGTCATCGATATAGGCCCCGCCCCAGGCGGCGCTCAGGGTCGAGTTGATATCGGCGATGGACAGTCCCAGGGCCGCCGCCTTGGCGGTGTCGATATGCACGCGGAACTGGGGCGTGTCCTCCTGACCGTTGGGGCGCACGTTGGCCAGCAGCGGGCTCTGCGCGGCCATACCCAGGAACTGGTTGCGCGCATTGGTGAGCGCCTCGTGGCCCAGGTTGGCGTTGTCCTTCAGGTAGAAGTTGAAGCCGTTGGACGTGCCCAGCTCCGGCAGCGCCGGCGGCGAGAAGGCGTAGGCGATGGCGTCCTTGATCTGCATCAGCGCGCCCATACCGCGCATGGCCACGGCGCCGGCCCCCTGCCCCTCTTCCTCGCGCTCGGCCCAGTCCTTCAGTTTGATAAACGCGATACCGTTATTCTGGCCGGAGCCGGCAAAGCTGAAGCCCTGCACCGAGAAGACGGACTCGACATTGTCCGGCTCATTGTTCAGGAAGTGATCCTCCACCTTGTAGATGGACTCCATGGTGCGCTCCTGGGTGGCGCCCACCGGCGTCTGCACCATAGAGAAGAGCACCCCCTGGTCCTCTTGCGGCAGGAAGGAACTGGGCAGGCGCAGGAACAGAAACACCATCACCAGCGATAAGCCGGCGAAGATGGCCATAAAGCGGCCGCTGCGCGCGAGTATACCGCGCACGCCGCGCTGATATTTGTCGGTGCCGCGCTCGAAGTTGCGGTTGAACCAGCCGAAGAAGCCCGTCTGGCCGTGATGCTCGCCCTTTTTCAGGGGCTTCAGCATGGTCGCGCACAGCGCCGGGGTCAGCACCAGGGCCACCAGCACCGACAGCGCCATGGCGGAGACGATGGTGGCGGAGAACTGGCGGTAGATAACGCCGGTGGCGCCGCTCATAAAGGCCATGGGCACGAACACCGCCGACAGCACCACGCCGATACCCACCAGGGCGCCGGAGATCTGCCCCATGGATTTCTTCGTCGCCTCCCGCGGCGACAGGCCCTCCTCGCTCATGACCCGCTCGACGTTCTCCACCACGACGATGGCGTCGTCCACCAGCAGGCCGATGGCCAGCACCATCGCGAACATGGTCAGCATGTTGATGGAGAAGCCCAGCGCGGCCAGCACGCCGAAGGTACCGAGCAGCACCACCGGCACCGCGATGGTCGGGATCAGCGTGGCGCGGAAGTTCTGCAGGAACAGATACATCACCAGGAACACGAGGATCACCGCCTCGATCAGGGTCTGTATCACCCCCTCGATGGACACCTTGACGAAGGGCGTGGTGTCGTAGGGCACCACCGCCTTCAGCCCGGTGGGGAAGAACGCCTCCAGTTCCTTCAGCTTGGCCCTGACGCCCTCGGCGGTCTCCAGCGCATTGGCGCCGGTGGCCAGGGTCACCGCGACGCCGGTGGCCGGCTGGCGGTTGTAGCGGGTGATGAACTCGTAGTTTTCCGCACCGATTTCCACCCGCGCTATATCGCCGAGGCGCAGTACCGAGCCGTCGTCATTGGCGCGCACGACGATATTGCGGAACTGCTCCGGCGTCTGCAGGCGGCCCTGGGCGGTGATGGATGCGTTCAGCTGCTGCCCCGGCACCGCCGGCGCGCCGCCCAGCGCCCCAATTGCCACCTGCTGATTCTGCGCCCGCACCGCGGCGGTCACGTCCGCCGGGGTCAGGCCGTAGGTCTCCAGCTTGTGCGGGTCCAGCCAGATACGCATCGCGTACTTGGAACCGAATACCTGCAGGCTGCCGACGCCGGGTACGCGGCTGATCGGGTCCACCAGGCTCGAGGAGATATAGTCGGCGATATCGTCCTTGGACATACTGCCGTCCTCGGACACGAAGCCGAGCACCATCAGGAAGCCGCTGCGGGACTTGCTGACGTTCACCCCCTGGCGCTGCACCTCCTCCGGCAGCAGCGGCATCGCCAGCTGCAGCTTGTTCTGCACCTGCACCTGGGCGGTGTCCGGGTCGGTGCCGTTCTCGAAGGTCAGGGTGATGGACGCCCTGCCGTTCGACTGGCTGGTGGCGGACATATACAGGAGTCCGTCCAGGCCCTTCATGTTCTGCTCGATGATCTGGGTCACCGAGTCCTCCACCACCTTGGCGGAGGCGCCGGGGTAGACCGCCTCGATGGAAACCGCCGGCGGCGCTATGTCCGGGTAGCGCTCCACCGCCAGCTGGGTGATAGCCAGGGCGCCGCCGAGCATGGTGATGATCGCCAGTACCCAGGCGAAAATCGGGCGATTGATAAAGAAACTTGCCATTGCCGGGCCCCCTTACGACGCCTGAGCGGTCGGCGCTTGTACTCGTTCGCTCTCGCTTTCGCGGGCACCCTCGCCGGCAACGGTCTCACCGGCGGCCGGGGCCTCGGGCACTTCCGCCTCGGCGGCCTGTACCGGCACGCCCGGGCGTATCTTCTGCAGCCCCTCGACGATGACCCTGTCTCCGGCCTCCAGGCCGCCCTCCACCAGCCACTGGTCGCCGATGGTGCGGCTCACCTGCACCGAGCGCTGGGCCACCAGGCCCTCCTCGGTGACCACCATGGCCGAGGTGTTGCCCTTCGGGTCCCGGGCCACCGCCCGCTGGGGCACCAGGATCGCCCGCTCGCGCACGCCGCTGCCCACCACCGCGCGCACGTACATGCCCGGCAGCAGCATATGGTCCGGATTGGGCACCTTCACCCGCAGCAGCACGCTGCCGGTGGACGGGTCCACGCTCGCCTCGGCGAATGCCAGTTCGCCCTTATATTCATACTCGCTGCCGTCCTCCAGCAGGATGGTCACCGGCAGATCCCGGTTCTCGACGGTGCCGGCATCCAGCGCCTTGCGCAGGCTGAGCAGCTCCGCGGCGGATTGCGTCAGGTCGACATAGATGGGGTCCAGTTGCTGCACCGTGGCCAGGGCCTGGGCCTGGTTGGCGGTGACCAGGGCGCCCTGGGTCACCGAGGACTTGCCGACACGGCCGCCGATGGGCGCGCTGATACGGGCATAGTCCAGTTGGATCTCGGCGCGCTGCAGTGCCGCCTTGGCCGCGGCCACATCCGCCTCGGCCCGCTGCAGGGCGGCCTGGGCGCTGTCGTTCTCCTGCTTGCTGACGGCGCCCGTCTGCGCCAGTTCCGCCGTGCGTTTCGCCTTCAGGCGCATCTCGTTCAGAACCGCGCGGGCGCTCTGCAGGCCGGCCTTGGCGCTGTCGTAGTCCGCGCGATAAGTGGCGTCGTCCAGCTGGTACAGGGGCTGGTGGGCCTGCACCAGGCCGCCCTCGCGGAACAGCTGCTCCTTGACGATGCCGTTCACCTGCGGGCGTACCTCCGCCACCTTGAAAGGCGCGGTGCGGCCGGGCAGTTCCCGGGTCAGGGTCACCGGCTCGGCCTTGAGCGTGACCACCGTCACCTGCGGCGCCATCATCGGCGGCGCCGCGGCCTCCTCGCCGCAGGCGGTGAGCAGTGCAGATGCCAACAGCAGGCTGACGAAGGCTTTCTTGTGCATGACTACCTCTATCTAGAGCGTCCGCCATCCGGGCGGGGCGGTGAAGCTGAATAAACTGTTCGAACAGACAGGTGAGTCCGACTCAGGGAGGCTCGCATTTTATGGGCATCCATAAATGCATATCAAGTATTCATTCATGCATGAATATGAATTAATATGCCGCCTGAGCCCGATAGCGCCCCGCGGCGAACAGGACACACCTCTGCGATGGTCGAAGTAGACCGCCGCAAATCGACCGAACGCAATCCGGCTTCGGTCAAATGCAGGCTTTTTGGGCTCAACTGACCTTTACGACTTTTATATCCGGTGGGAAGCCAATGGCCAGACGCAGAAAAGAGGACGCCCTGGAGACGCGCGAGCGCATACTGGACGCAGCCATCAGCGTATTTCACAAACACGGGGTCGCCCGCCCCTCGCTGACTGAGATCGCCGAGCTGGCCGGCGTCACCCGCGGCGCCGTCTACGGCCATTTCCGTAACAAGGCGGATCTGCTCAATGCACTGGCCGAGCGGGTACAACTGCCCGGCGAGAAGCTGTGCGAATCCGCCGGCGAGGAAATGAAAAAGGACCCGCTGGGGGTGCTGCGCACCCGCTGGCTGTGGCTGTTTCAGGAAGTGGCCTGCAACCGCCAGTGGCAGCTGATTCTGGAAATCATCTTCCACCGCTGCGAGTTGGTCACCGAAAGCGGCGAGATACACCAGCGCATGATGCAGGGCCACGCCGAGGGCGCCGAGCGCATGCGCCTGCTTATCAGCGCGGCGGTGGCCAGGGGCCAGCTGCCCACGGATCTGGATATAGACGTAGCGGTGCCGATGCTGCACGGCGCCCTGATCGGCGTGCTCGAGGACTGGCTGCTGCAACCGCATATCGGCGACCTGGGGGAACTGGGCGAGCGCTATATCGATGCGCTGATCGATATGGTGCGCTTCTCGCCGACGCTGCGCCGGCAGACTGCCGCGGCGGCAGCCCTTTGAGGCTCCGCCGACGCTGCCATTTCACGCCGTGAAACCGAGCAGCAGGTAGATTCCCAGTAACAACACAACCCCCGCCACCATACTGCCTGTCAACCAGCTGCGCGCCATCACGCCCTCGGGCCTGTGGTGGCCGGTGATTCCCTCGATCAGACTCCCGATCCCCTTCAGGGCGGCGCCGCGCAGTCGCTGGTCCAGGCGGAAGGCCCCGGCGATAAAACTGCGCGCGGTATTCGGCAGCAGGCGGCGATAGAACCACTCCACATCCAGGTTCACCGACGGCAGTTCCGGCGGGTAGTAGCGGCGCAGGTTCAGCCACACGAACGCCAGTGCGGAGAAGAACAGCAGTTGCAGCTGCGTCAGCACGTGGGTGACGTCGTAGGGCGTGTAGGAGACCTCAAACGGCAGCAGGCTGTACAGGGCCCGCGGATAGATGCCCACAAACAGGCACAGCGCCGCGGCAATGGACATAGCCACCAGCATATTGACCGGCGGCTCCTTGGCGCGCAGGCCCGAGTCGTGGGCAAAGAAGGCGAAGTAGGGAATCTTGATCCCCGCGTGGTGGAATACCCCGGCGGACGCGAACAGCAGTATCAACCAAACCCAGTCGTAGCCGTTTTTGATCGCCGCACTCATCACCATGGACTTGCTGACAAAACCGCTGAACAGCGGGAAGGCGGAAATGGACGCGGCGCCGATAATGCACAGCACCGTGGTCTTCGGCATCGTCTTGTAGAGCCCGCCCAGCTCGGAGCCGTTGATGCGCCCGGTCACGTGCAGCACCGCGCCCATGGACATAAACAGCAGGCCTTTGAAAATGACATCGTTGAAGGCGTGGGCCACGGCGCCGTTGATCGCCAGCGCGGTGCCGATACCGATACCCACCACCATAAAGCCGAGCTGGTTGATCAGGCTGTAGGCCAGCACCCGGCGCAGGTCGTTTTCGATCACCGCGTAGAAGATCGGGAAGCACGCCATGGCCGCGCCGATATAAACCAAGAGCTCCGTACCCGGGTAGGCCCGCGCCAGCGCGTAAACCGCCACCTTGGTGGTAAAGGCGCTCAGGAAAACGGTGCCTGTGGGGGTGGATTCCGGGTAGGCGTCGGTCAGCCAGTTGTGGAAGAAGGGGAAGGCGCACTTGATACCGAAGGCGAGGAAGATCATCCAGCCCTCGACCCCGCCGGAGCCGCCCTGCCCCAGGCCGATATAACCGAACTCCAGCGAGCCGTTGGCCTGACCGTAAAAGATGATGCCGCCGAGCAGCAGCAGACCCGACAGTATATGCAGAGTGAAATAGCGCAGCCCCGCCAGATAGGCGCGGCCGCTGCGGCGCGCCCAGATCAACATCACGGAAGTCAGCGCCAGCAGCTCCCAGAAGATGAACAGGGTCAGCAGATCGCCGGCTAAGACGGCGCCCAGGGCACTGCCGGCGTAGAGCAGGCTCACCACCTGTTGCAGCGAGTCGCGCACATGCAGCGAGTAGACGATGGCGATCAGCGCGGCGATATGGAACAGGTAGCCGAACAGCAGGCTCAGCCTGTCGGCGCGGAACAGCAGCAGCTGGAAATCCAGCACCGACCAGGCACCGAAACTGCCCTCGCCCAGAAGCCACAGGTTTGCCAGCCCGAGCAGCGGCACCGCCACCATCAACAGGCCGCGCGGCCAGCCGCGCAGGAAGAGCGCGGCCGCGGCGGCAACAAAAAACGGGATAAAGGGCGCTATCTCAAACATCGCTGCGCCCCTCCTCCGCCCTGCTGCTGTCCAGTTCCATTCGGTCGTAGTAGTCTTCCGGGCGCATCAGAAAGGTGCGCATCCACTTGGCAACGAATACCAGAATCACGCAACCGACAAAGCCGTAGAGCGGATAGAAGGCCGGCAGTCCCTCCCAGCGGAACTCCGTGTGCCGGTGCACGACGAAATCCAGCGCCACCAGCAGGGCACAGATACCGTAGAAAACGCGCAACACCAGGCGGATATTTTCCGGCTTGTCGAAGAAGTATTGTTTTTCCCCACTCATAGCGCACTAAATTCCGGCTTTGATCAGCTGATGGAAGGTATCGGGAAACAGCAGCAGGTAGACGCAACCCGCCGCGGTCACGGTCAGCGCCACTACCGATGGCAGGGGCGCCTCCTTGACCGCGGCAGCCCCGCCGCCCTCCGCAAGCGGCGTCTCACCGCCGAGGAAAGCGCGCAACGGAATCGGCAGCAGGTAGGCGATGCTGAGCAGCGAACTCGCCATCAGCAGCGCCATCAGCAGCCACTGCTCAGCCTCCAGGGTGCCCAGCATCAGGTACCACTTGCTCCAGGTGCCGCCGGTGGGCGGAATGCCGATGATGCACAGGCTCGCCACCAGGAAGGCGGTCATGGTGATCGGCATCTGTCGGCCCAGACCGCGCAGCTCGCCCACCTCGGTCTTGTGCGCGGCCACCAGAATGGCGCCGGCACAGAAAAACAGCGTGATCTTGCCAAACGCGTGCATCACGATATGCAGGGCACTGCCGGTCATGCCGGCGCCGGTCGCCAACAGTGCGCCCAGGGTGATATAGCCGAGCTGGCTCACGGTGGAATAGGCGAGACGCTTTTTCAGGTTCTGCTGGCGCAGCGCGACGATGGAAGCCAACAGTATCGAGGCGCCGGCCAGATACAGCAGCCACTGTGTGACGGGAATACTTTTCAGTGTGTCCAGGCCGAAGATCAGCAGGCAGACCTTCAGCAACACGAAGACGCCGGCCTTGACCACCGCCACCGCGTGTAGCAGCGCGCTCACCGGCGTCGGCGCCACCATCGCCGCCGGCAGCCAACGGTGGAACGGCATGATCGCCGCCTTGCCGACGCCGAACACATAGAGCACCAGCAATACCGACAGCAGTACCGTGGAAGTTTCCGGCGCGAAGACACCGCCCGGGCGGAACGACAGGGTGCCGGCCAGCAGCCAGGTGGCGATGATCGCCAGCAGGAAGAAGCCGACTGAAGTGCCCAGCAGCACACTCAGGTAGACCCTGCCCCCCTGCCGCGCCCTGTCGGTGCCGGCGTGGGTCACCAGCGGATAGGTGCACAGGGTCAGCAGTTCGTAGAAGACAAACAGGGTGAACAGGTTTTCGGCGAAGGCGATGCCCATGACCGCGGCGATCGACAGCGCAAACAGGCCGAAGAAGCGCGTCTGGTTTTGCTCACCGTGGCCGCGCATATAGCCGATCGCGTAGAGGGTGGTCACAATCCACAGAAAGCTGGCCACCAGCGCAAACAGCAGCCCCAGCGGCTCGACGCGGAAGGCGAGCGAGAGGCCCGGCAGTATCTCCAGCCAGTGGGCGGCTATCTCTGCGCCGTCGAGCAATGGCCGGTACAGGGACGCGACTGTCGCGAACAGGGCGGTTCCGGCCAACAGGGAGACGGACTCGCGCAGATTGATCCAGCGCGCCGTCAGCTGAATGCCGGCCAGCGCCAGCAGCGGAATCAGCAGCGCCAGTTGCAGCAGGGTGGAATGGCTCATTGCGCACCTCCGAGCAGGAACTGCGAGGCCGCAGCGGTGACCTCCACCGGCAGGCGGGTGTCGATACCGAAATACAGATTGGCGCCGATCAGCAGCCAGGTCGGGATCAACAGACCCAGGGGGGCCTCAATGCGCTCGGCCGGAGCGTCTCCCGACTGGAAATAGCCCGCTTCCACCAGTCGCCACACATAGGCCACGGCCAGCAGTGACCCCAGCACCACCAGTATCGCCAGCCACCAGAGGCCGCTTTCGATGGCCGCCGCGATCAGATACCACTTGCTGACGAAGCCGACGGTCAGCGGCATCCCGATCAGGCTGATACCGCCGACGACGATCGCCGCCATGGTCCAGGGCATGGTGCGGCCCAGGCCGCGGAACTGCTCGATGCGGCAGGCGCCGGTCCGGTACACCAGCGCCGCCAGGGCCAGGAAGAGGCCGCCTTTCATCAGCGCGTGGTTGAACAGATGCAGCAGCGTCGCCTGCACCGCCGCGGCCGTGCCTATACCGATACCGACCACCATATAGCCGATCTGCGCCACGCTCGAATAGGCGAACATGCGCTTGATATCCACCTGGTAGATAGCCACCACCGAGGCGACGAAGACACCCGCCAGCCCGAGGCCGATAAACAGTGCCTCCAGCGGCAGGCTCGACAGCGCGAAATCAACGCCGAATACGGTGATCGCAAAGCGCAGCAGCAGGTAGAGAGCCACCTTGGTGGCGGTCGCGGCCAGGAAAGCGGTCACGATCGAGGGCGCATAGCTGTAGGCGTTCGGCAGCCACAGGTGCAGCGGGAAGAGCGCCAGCTTCAGGCAGACGCCGACGACGATAAACGCAAAGGCCGCGAGCACCGTGGTCGAGCCGGAGAGCGCCGGCAGGCGTATGGCCAGGTCGGCCATATTCAAGGTGCCGGTCATCATGTAGAGGAAGCCGATGCCGATCAGGATAAAGGTGGCCCCTATGGTGCCCATGATCAGATACTGGAAAGCGGCCCAGAGCGCGCGCCTGTCCCGCCCCAGCGCAATCAGCGCATAGGTGGAGAGGGAGGAGATTTCCAGGAACACGAATACATTGAATACATCGCCGGTGGCGACTATGCCCAGCAGACCGGCAAAACACAGCAGGTACAGGGTGTAGAAAAGGGTCTGTCGATTCTCATCCAGCTCCCTCGCAACGCTGGTGTGCGCAGCTGCCAGCACCGCACTGCTGAGGGCGGTGACGATCAACAGCACCCAGGCATTCAGCAGATCGATGCGGTACTCGATGCCCCAGGGCGCATCCCAGCCGCCGAGCTGGTAGCTGATCGGCCCTTCGGCATAGACCTGTTGCAACAGCAGCACACTGACCGCCAGGGCCGCGACGCTGACTGCAAGCGTAAACAGCCAGGCCGGGCTGGAGCGGCGAATGATCAGGCAGGAAGGTGCCGCCATCAGCGGCAGAATTACCTGCAGTATCGGGAGGTGGCTCAACACGACTGCGCACCCTCCCCCTGATCGCCGGCCGCGGAGTCCGCCCACTCGCGCTCCTGGATATCCCGCTCCTCCACCGAGCCATAGGCCCGCTTTATGCGAATCACCAGCGCCAGCGCCAGTGCGGTGGTGGCGATGCCCACGACGATCGCGGTCAGAATCAACACATGGGGCAGCGGGTTCGAATAGAGACTCTCCCCCTCCGCCAGAATCGGCGCCGCGCCGCCCTCGACCTTGCCGACGCTGATATAGAAGATAAAAACGGAGGTCTGGAAAATATTCAGGCCGATGACTTTCTTGATCAGGTTGCCCTGGGCGATAACCATATAGAGGCCGATCATCATCAGCGCTATGACGATCCAGTAATTGTAATGTGATGCCAGCAACACCTTAACCGGCCCTCCCTGCGATCGACTCCTCCGCCTTCGCGGCGGCGCCCCGCCGCGAAGGCTGCAGCTGTGCGGAAAAGAGGTAAAACACCAGCAACATCACCGCGGCCACGGTGATGCCGACGCCCAGCTCTATGGCGATGATGCCGATATGCTGCCCGCTGACCGGATCCCCCGCCAGCCGGCTGTAATCGAGAAAATTCCGCCCGGTTGCCAACCCCAACAGGCCGACACTGCCATAGACCAGCACCCCCAGCGCGGCCAGCAGCTGTACCAGCCCGTTCGACGCCACCCGGCGCACCGCATCCAGCCCGAATACCAGCCCGTAGAGAATAAAGCCAACGGCAAAGATCACCCCGGCCTGAAAGCCGCCGCCCGGCCCGTATTCGCCGTGAAATTGAACATAGAGGGCGTAGATCAGGATGGGGGCAATCAGTATCTTGGCGATTACACGCAGCACCAGATGCTGGGACTGCGCATCCGCGGCGGACACAGCCGGCTGCCGGGCCGGGATCTCCTCGCGGCGGCCCGACAGCAGCGCCAGCACACCGAGACCCGCGCTGAAGATCACCACCACTTCGCCGAGGGTGTCGAAGGCGCGGTAGCTGGCCAGTACCGAAGTGACAATGTTGGGAATACCTATCTCCGCCAGCGACTCGCCGATATAGCGCGGCGCCACATGGGTGTGCGCCGGTGCATGCGCGGCGCCGAAGGCCGGCATATCCAGTGTCGCCGCCACCAGCAGCGCGCCTACGGAGACCACCAGCAGCAGCGCCGCCACGGCGCGGGTGGGGTTGGATCTCTGGCGGCGGCCGCACAGGGCCAGGGTCAGCAGGATCAGCAGAGGAGAAATACCCGCGCCGACCGCGGCCTCGGTAAAGGCCACATCCACCGCCCCCATGGTCACAAAGAAACTCGCGGACAACAGGCCGTAGATGCCGGCCAGCATGGCGGCCGCAAACAGGTCCCTGGTCCAGGCAATGGCCGCGGCAGTCACCAGCAACAGGGCGAGCAGCGCAATATCCAGTATCAGTTCCACGATCGGCTTCTCCCGCTGCCTGTCAGACGCGATCCGCGGCGGCCGCTTCCGCCGCGACTTCTGTTTCGACCGCCGCCGGTTCCCGATCCGATTCGCGGCGATGCGCACCCCGCTCCGCCAGCCGCAGGTCGCCGTGCTGCGCCGCCTTGGCCAGGGCGTGGCACGCCGTGGGGCTGGTGAAGAAGATGAACAGCAGTATCAGGCCCAGCTTGAACAGCGCCAGGCTCCAGCCGGCGATCAGCATCAATCCGCCGATGATCAGGAAGGAGGCCAAGGTATCGGTCATACCCGCCGCGTGCATGCGGGTGTAAAAGTCCGGGAAACGCAGCAGCCCTACCGCGCCGGACAGCATAAAGAAGCAGCCCGATGCCAGCGCCAATCCGCTCAGTATCACCAACAGGGTCTCAATCACCAATGGTGCCCTCCCCCGCCTCGCCACCGTTGCGGGAGCGGAATTCGAAATAGCGCAGCACGCCGATCACGCTGACAAAGTTGATCAGCGCGTATACCAGTGCAATATCGAGAAATTCCGGCTTGCCGAGGGTGAAGCAGATGACCGCGATCAACAACACCGTCTTGGTGCCGAACACGTTCACCGCGAGAATGCGGTCGTAAATTGTCGGTCCCAGCAGGGCCCGCGCCAGCGCCAGTGCCATAACCACCAGCAGCGCGATTGCGGTTGCCATCAGCATTATTGTTTCGGCGCTCCCAGTCGCTTTAGCCGCTTTTCCATGTCGCCGCGGCGCAGGTCGTCGAGCGATTCCGCCGTCAGGGCGTGTACCAGAATGGTGTCGCCATCGATATCCACGGCCACGGTGCCCGGTGTCAGGGTAATGGAGTTGGCGTAGAGCACCCGGGCGAGATCGCCGCGCAGGGAAGTCGCTACCCGCGCGCTGGCGGGACTGAGCGATGTATTGCCGCGCCAGACGCAGGCGGCCACCTCCAGGTTGCTTCGCAGAATTTTCCGAAACAGCCACCAGTAGTAGCCCGGCAGCGCGAGCAGCAGGTGCAGGGGCTGGGATTCACCGTCGACGAGCCCCATCCGGCGCGCCACAAGGACAACCAAAACCACCGACAGCAGCCCGAAGGTCAACAGGAGCGGCGAATAGTGGCCGGAATTGGCGAGCCAGATAAAGGCCAGCACCGCAAACAGAGAAATGGTGTAACGCATGGCAAACTCGCGCAGGTTCAACCGGCAGGCCGGTAACGCTGCGCCATCAGCTCCTCAGTACCGAATCGCACAGGTAGTGGGCTTCGAATACCCGGCGCAGCACATCGGCGGCACCGGTACCGGCGGGCAGTTCCCGCGGCTGGGCAGCCACCTTGGCGATCAGATCATCCAGGCGCTCCCCCTCGGGCAGGCAGTAGCGGCTGTTGAGCCTCTGTTCGGCGGCATCGGACAGCCGGCTGGCGCGGGTGCGTATGGCGCGGGCGACGAACCCGGACGGCCGCTCTTGCGCGGCCACTATCTCGTCGCTGGCCGACAGATAGCCCTGGATAAACGCCCGGCAGGTGGCGGCGGCGGCCGTATCCAGCCCCTTCTGGTAGGCACCGCAGGCCGATACCAGTGCCTCCGCGCCCAGCGGTTCCATTGCGGCCAGTGGCTGGCCGAGTGCCAGCGCGAGCGGCGCGCCTATACGGGTTATTAGTCGACGGACCAATGGTCGCTTTGTTCTCGCCATAGTTTGCCTGTTGTTCGTGCAACGTTATTCTCGGCAGCCGGATTACTTTGGCACTTTTACTGTGGCGAACATTGTCAGGACGGTGAAAAAGTGTGGAAAAGTTTGTCAAGCCCAACGCCCGGCGCTTGCCCCAACATCCTCGGAAACCGCGCAACTTGGCGCTGCACAGCGCCTTTGCTAAAGTCGTTGCTTCACACGCCGCGCCGCTGTGACAGCCGCAGTGGCCGCTGTCCCGGCCGCACGATTTGCAACATTTGCCGACCTACAGAAGTGACTCCTATGGGGGGACCCAAAGCCTGCGTACTGGTCGTCGACGACGACTGCGATATCCGCGCCCTGATCTCACGGCTTCTGACCGAGGAGGGTTATGCGGTGGAAGTGGCCGGTGAAGGCGAGGAGATGTTCGCGCTGCTGGGACAAAAGCCGGTGGATCTGGTCCTGCTCGACGTGATGCTGCCCGGCAGGGATGGCTTCGATCTCTGCCGGCAGCTGCACAGCGACGCGGGGATGCCGCCGGTGATCATGATCACCGCCAAGGACGACGAGATAGACCGGGTCGTCGGCCTGGAACTGGGCGCGGATGACTATATCGTCAAGCCGTTCAGCGGCCGCGAGCTGCTCGCGCGCATCAAGGCCGTATTGCGCCGCGCGCGGCAACCCGCCGCCGGCCGCCGGCGCGGCCACTTCCGCTTCGCCGGCTGGCGCTTCTATCCGGCCCAGATGGAGCTGATCGACGCAGACTCCACCGCTATCCCCCTCTCCACCAGCGAGACGGAACTGCTGCTCGCCTTTGTGCAGAACCCGCAGGTACCGCTGTCCCGCGATCGACTGCTGGATCTGACCAAGGGCCGCGACAGCTTCCCGTTCGACCGCAGTATCGACTCCCACGTCAGCCGCCTGCGGCGCAAACTCGGCGACGACGCGAAAAAGCCGGAGATCATCAAGACAGCCTGGGGCACCGGCTACATCTTTACCTACCCGGTCGAGGCAGAGTGAAAGTCCGCTTCCCGCGCACCATCCGCTCGCGCACGATACTGGTTCTCTTCTGCGCTTTCCTGCTGTCGCACACCGTCAGCCTGGCGATCTACGAGATCAACCGGGACAAGACCATCCTGCTGACCGAAGCCACCGACCTCGCGGACCGCATTGTCGGCGTGGTGGAACTGGCCCGAAGCTTCCCCGAGCGGGACCGCCAGCGCATACTCACGGCGGCGGAGACCCAGTTCCTCACCATGTTCCCCGAGCCCGGCAATCTCGACGACGAACGGTGCCGCGACAACGATTTCTCCCGGCGGCTGAGCGAGTCTCTCCGCGCCGCGTTTACCGAGGTACCCGGGTTCGACGCCCGCGTCTGCCTGCGCCGCCTGAAACCCTCGCCGCTGCTGGCGCGGCGCCAGCCGCAGCACGGTTTCGACGTCCTGGTTTCGATCAGCTTTCCCGACCACGAGCGCGCCGTCTTCCACGCGATACTGCCGGAGGGGGAATCCCTGATCCAGGATGCGGTGGTGGTCTACCTGCTGTTTTCCAGCCTGGTGGCCCTGCTGCTGGCGGGCTACCTGATCCGTAAAACGGTGGCCCCTCTCGGGAGGCTGGCCCGGGCCGCCGACAGTATCGGTACCAATATCGATGCGCCCGCGCTGCCGGAAAACGGTCCCGACGAAGTCGCCGCAGCCGCGCGCGCTTTCAATCGCATGCAGGAACGCCTGGCACGGCTGGTACACGGCCAGACGGAAATGCTCGCGGCCGTCTCCCACGACCTGCGCACCGCGGTCACGCGGCTGCAACTACGCGCCGAATTGTTGCAGGACCGCCAGGAGCGCGAAGGCATGTTGCGCGTGGTGGCGGATATGAAACTGATGACCCAGTCGGTGATCGATTTCGTCCGCGGCGTGGAACCGGGTGAAGTGCCGCGCAGGACCGACCTGCGCGCCATGGTGGAGAGCCTCTGCGACGACCTCCGCGAGGAGGGCTACCCGGTGCACTGCGATGCATCCGATGGCGACTTTACCCTCGACTCGCGCCCGGCTGCCCTGCGCCGGGGACTGCAAAACCTGATCGACAATGCGATCAAGTACGGCCGCGAGGCGCGGGTAACAGTGAGGGGCCGGGCGGACGCTATTCATATCTCCGTGAGCGACAGCGGGCCGGGAATCCCGGCGGGCGAACTGTCGGCGGTAATGCGCCCCTTCTACCGGCTGGAAAAATCCCGCAACAGCCGCACCGGCGGCATCGGCCTCGGCCTTTCCATCGCCGGCAATATCGTGCAGGCGCACGGCGGCGAGCTAGTCCTGGAAAACCTCGAGGACGGCGGTCTCTGTGCAACAATTCTGCTGCCCCGCCGGTGATCAGGCTCTACGCAAAGAAACCGCGCTGAAACCAGAACGCTCGCCGGAATCGCAGTCAAAGACCGGCGGGGTCCAGCCCGGCCATGAACGGCCGGGTCGCAAATCAAGCACTTAAATGCTTGATTTGTAGTGGAGGGTTCGCGGACATACGCCGCGCACCCGGCCCCTGTACTCGCCGCCGTGCACTATCCGGTACAACAGCGGCAGCACGAACAGCGTCAGCAGCGTCGACGAGATGATCCCGCCGATCACCACCGTCGCCAGCGGGCGCTGCACCTCGGCGCCGGTGCCGGTGTTGAGCGCCATGGGCACGAAGCCGAGGCTCGCCACCAACGCGGTCATCAGTACCGGGCGCAGGCGGATCAGGGCGCCGTCGACGATGGACGCCAGCAGCTCGCCCCCCTCCCGGTGCAACTGGCGGATAAACGACAGCATCACCAGGCCGTTGAGCACCGCGACGCCCGAGAGCGCGATAAAACCCACCCCCGCGGAAATGGACAGCGGCATGCCGCGCAGCCAGAGTGCCAGCACGCCGCCGGTCAGCGCCAGGGGCACGCCGGTAAAGATAATCAGCGCATCCTTCAGCGAGCCGAAGGCCATCACCAACAGCCCCAGGATGATCACCAGCGTCAGCGGCACCACCAGGGACAGGCGCCGGCTGGCGGATTCCAGCTGCTCGAAGGTGCCGCCGTAATCCAGCCAGTAGCCGGGCGGCAGCTGAACCTCCGCGGCGATCCGTTCCTTTACCTCGTCGACGAAGGAACCCAGATCGCGGTCGCGCACATTGGCGGTGACCACCACCCGGCGCTTGCCGTTCTCACGGCTGACCTGGTTGGGGGCCGGGGCCATTTCCAGGCTGGCCACCTCCGCCAGCGGCACGAAACCGCCGCCGGGCAGCGGCACCGGCAACTCGCCGAGGCGGTCCAGGTCGCGGCGTATCTCTTCCGGCAGCCGCACTACCAGCTGGAAGCGGCGGTCGCCCTCGTAGATAAGGCCGGCGGACTCGCCGCCGATGGCGGTGGCCACCAGGTCCTGCAGCGCCTGCAGGTCCAGGCCGTAGTGGGCCAGCTGGATGCGCTTCGGCACCACCGACAACACCGGCAGCCCCTCCACCTGCTCGACGCGCGCGTCCGCGGCGCCGTCTATGCGCTGCAGCAGGGTGAGAATCTCTGTCGCCGATACCACCAGTTGGTCCAGGTCGTCGCCGAACACCTTGATGCCCAGGTCCGCGCGCACCCCCGAGATGAGTTCGTTGAAGCGCATTTCGATCGGCTGGGTGAACTCGTAGTTGTTGCCGGGCAGCAGGCGCAGCGCCGCCTCGATCTCCCCGATCAGTGCATCGCGGGGCTTGTCCGGGTCCGGCCATTCAGAGCGCGGCTTCAGGATCACGAAGTTGTCGGCCACGTTCGGCGGCATCGGGTCTGTGGCCACCTCCGGTGTACCAATCTTGGCGAACACCTTGTCCACCTCCGGAAACTCCACAATGCGCCCCTCGAGAATCTCCTGCATGGCCACCGACTGGTCCAGACCGGTGCCGGGAATGCGCAGCGCGTGCAGGGCGATATCCCCCTCGTTTAGCCGGGGAATAAACTCCGAGCCGAGGGTGGTGGCGAGCCAGGCACAGAAGAGCACCAGTGCGGCGGCGCCGGACAATACCAGCCAGCGCATCTTCAGCGCCGCCAGCAGCAGCGGTCTGTACAGGGACTTGGCCGCGACTATCAGGCGGTTTTCCCTTTCGCTGACCTTGCCAGTCAGGAACACCGCCACCGCCGCCGGCACCACCGTCAGCGACAGCGCCAGCGCCGCCAGCAGCGCCATCACCACCGTGGCCGCCATCGGGTGGAACATCCTGCCCTCCACCCCGGTCAGCGAGAAGAGCGGGATATAGACCACCGTGATAATCAGCACCCCGAACAGGCTGGGGCGTATCACCTCGTTGGTGGCGCGGAATACCAGCTCCAGCCGCTCATTGAGCGGCAGCGGGCCGCCATTGCGGCGCTGGGTCTCCGCCAGGCGGCGGATGGCGTTCTCGACGATGATCACGGCACCGTCGACAATCAGGCCGAAGTCCAGCGCGCCCAGGCTCATCAGATTGGCGGACACGCCGGTCTGCACCATGCCGGTGATGGTGGCCAGCATCGACAGCGGAATCACCGCCGCGGTGATCAGCGCCGCGCGGAAGTTGCCCAGCAGCAGGAAGAGCACCGCGATCACCAGCAGCGCGCCCTCCACCAGGTTTTTCTGCACCGTCGCGATCGCCTTGTCTACCAGGGTGGTGCGGTCGTAGACCGCCTCCAGGCGCACCCCCTCGGGCAGGGACGGCTCTATATCCACAAGGGCGGCGGCCAGGTCCCGGGCCACGGCGCGGGAGTTCTCCCCCACCAGCATCATCGCGGTGCCGAGTACCGTTTCGCGGCCGTCGCGGGTGGCGGCGCCGGTGCGCAGCTCCCTGCCGATGGCCACCTCGGCGATATCCGCGATCGTCACCGGCACCCTGTCGCGGTTGGCGACGACCACCTGGCCTATATCGTCGATATCCGCGAGCTGGCCCGGCGAGCGCACCAGCAGCCGGCGCCCGTTGGCCTCAACGAAGCCGGCGCCGCGGTTGTCGTTGTTGCGCCGCAGGGCTGAGAGCACCTCCTCCATGGACAGGCCGAAGGCGAGCATTTTGCGCGGGTCCGGCGTCACGTGATACTGCTTGTCGTAGCCGCCGATGGTGTTGATTTCGATCACCCCGGGCACCAGCGCCAGCTGGGGTTTGATGATCCAGTCCTGTATCTCCCGCAGGGCGGTGGCGTCATAGGGGCGGCCGTCCGGCTGGGTCGCGCCCGGCAGCGCCTCCACCGTGTACATGAAGATCTCGCCTAGGCCGGTGGCGATGGGCCCCATCTCCGGCTCCAACCCCGGTGGCAGTGCGCCCTTGATCGCGCCCAGGCGGGCGTCGATCAGGTTGCGGGCGAAATAGATATCGGTGCCCTCCTCGAAAACCACCGTCACCTGGGACAGGCCGTAACGGGACAGGGAGCGCGTATAGGCCAGGTTGGGCAGGCCCGCCAGCGCCGCTTCCACCGGGTAGGTGATGCGCTGTTCCGCCTCCAGCGGCGAGTAGCCGGGGGCTTCGGTATTGATCTGTACCTGCACATTGGTGATATCCGGCACCGCGTCTATGGGCAGTTGCCGGTAGCTCCAGAGCCCCACACCGACCAGTACCAGCATCAGGGACAGTATCAGGTAGCGCCGCTCTATCGAGAGGCGCAGTATGGCTTCAATCATGACCGGCCTCCGTCAGTGGGCATGTTCAGCCCCGGATTTTTCGCCCGATTTTTCGAGATGGGCCTTGATCAGGTAGCTGTTGGCGGTGACATAGCGCTCGCCGGGCTTCAGGCCGCCCAGCACTTCGGCCGCGCGGCCGTCGGAGCGGCCCAGTGTCAGCGGCCGCACCTCATAGCCATCTCCGGTCGCGACAAAGACCACCGTGTCATCGCCGAGCGGCTGCAGCGCGCGCTGTTCCACCAACAGCGGCACCCGCACCCGCTCGACGAGCACCCGGCCCTCGAGTATCAGGTCCGGCGGCAAGTTGAGCTCGCGGTTGTCGAAGGGCGCCCGCGCCAGCAGGAAAGGCCGCCCCTCGATGCCCGGCACCAGGTTGGCAATCTGTGTCTCCACCTCCTTTCCATCGGCGCGGAGGATCACCTTCTGGCCGCGGGCTATCTGCGCCCGCTGCGCAGGGAAAACCCGCAGTTCCACCCACAGCTGGTCGTAGTTGGCGATGGTGAACAGCTCGCGCTCGCCACTGTACTCGCCGCGGCTCGCCTGCTTGTCGATCACCAAGCCATCGATGGGCGCCGCAATCCGGTAGACCTGCAGGCTGTCGTTGGACTCCACTTCCGCCAGCGTCTGCCCCTGGCGCACCCTGTCTCCCACTTCCACGGCCACCGACTTGATCGGCCCCGGGTAGCGCGCGCGCACATGGCTGAGGCTGCCGTGGGCCAGCGCCGTCACCCCGTAGAGGGTGACCGAACGGCGTATCTCGCCAGGGCCGGCAACGGCGGTCTCTATCCCGACCCTGGCGGCCATCTCGGCGCTGATCTGCACTCTGCCCGCTTCATGCCCGTCGTGGTCGCCGTCGGCATAGGCCGGAACGGCGCCGCACAGCAGCGCCAGCAAAGCCAGCGCGGCGAAAAAGTTTTGTAATCTGATGCTCGTAATCATCGGTAATCCGGTCATTTTATTTGCTCGGTTCCTCGCCCGCCGGCAGCAGCGGTGCAGCGGTCATTTGTTCGATTTCAGCGCCGAAGCGCAGCGCCGCGCTGGCGGCCTCTATCTGCGCGCGGCGGGCGCCGATCAGTTCCTCTCTCGCCGAGGCCCATTCCAGGTAGGAGTAGCGGCCGCGGCGGTAGGCCCGCTCCACTTCCGCCAGAGCCTCGCGCAGGGTCGGCACCACGCTGCCCCGCAGGGCCTGCACCGCGGCCAACGCCTGCTCGCGGCCGCTGACCGCGCGGAACAGGCGGCTCTTCAGGCGCAGCAGTGCCGCCTCGCGCTCCTGGGCCACCCGCTCCCGCTCCGCGGTAGCGGTGGCGATGGCGCCGGCGTTGCGGCGCGCCGGAAAGAGCGGCAGCTCGAAGCCGGCCACCAGGGTGGTCTCATCAATTTCGCGCGAGCGGCGCACCCCTAGGGACCAGCCGATATCCAGGGCCGACTGTGTCTCGGCCAGGCGCAGCTCGGCCGCGCGCAGGCGCTCCTCGGAGGCGAAGCGGGCTATCGCGGGGTTCTGCTGTGCGCGGGCGTAGAGTTCGTCAAAGCCCGCCGCGGGGGGAAAGCGGTAGAGCTCGGCGGAATCCAGTTGAAAGGAGGAAGCTTCGCCGCCCCACAGGGCGGCCAGCGCCAGCCGGTGGTAGGCCAGCAGGCGCTCCTCGGACTGGACCGCGAGGCGCGCCTGCGCCAGCGCCGCGCGGGCGCGCAGCGCCTCGGCCCTGGGCGAAGCGGCCGCTGCTACGCGGCGCGCCACCGCGTTCAGGGTATCGCCGGCGAGGGCGACCGAGTCCCGCGCCAGCGCCAGTCGCTCCTGGGCCGCCAGCACTTCCACATAGCGGCGAATCACCTCGCCGAGCAGGTCCAGGGCCAGGGCCTGTTCCTCCGCCAACAGCAGGTCGCGCCGGGCGGAAACAGCATCCACCCGCGCTCCGCGCTTGCCGCCCAGCTCGATCACCGAGGACAGTGACACAGTCAGCTCTGCCTCGTCGGCGCCGCCCTCGCCGGCAAAGTTTTCCAGTTCAGCACCGAATGCCAGCGGCGGCCGCAGCGCCGCTGTCTGTGCCCGACCGGCCAGCGCCGCATCCCGCAGGCGGAATATCCCCAGCTCCGGATTGCGGGAAAGGGTGCGGTCAATGGCTTCGACGAGGGTGAGCTGTACCGCCGACCCGGGCGGTTGGGCCAGGACCTTCGGCATGCAAGATATCAACGGCGCCAGCGCGAGCAGCGCGGCACGCCGAAAGTGCGCGCGAAATACGCGCGCAAGAAAAGACAACATAAAACACTCCCGAGTTACATCGTGAAAGGCGCGCGCTGCGGGCTAATTGAAGGCGCGCTATTTAGGGCGTAACTCAGGCGATGGGCGGGCGGAAAAGCGCGGAGAAATAACCGGAGGAAAAGGCGGGGTTGTCCGCGTCCCGCAACACGCGGGAGCCGGAATCGAAAAAGCGCGGGGGTTGACCGAGTATGCCGACCACGCCGACGCCGTGACAGTGACAGCAGTGATGGCAGAAGTCCGGTCCGTCCGGGTGCGATGCAAGCCCGGCAGTGTCGGGGTTGGGGGAAATTTCCACGCCTTCGGTGCCATCCAGGTGGTGCGGCGGCACATGGGTGGCGACATCCTGCAGTTCTTCGTGACTATCGTAGAAAGCCACCGCGGTCTGGAAAACCAGCAGTGCAATCAGCAAACAGCAGAGTCGAAGGGGGTTCATTGCAGGAGTGAATCGCGCGGGGAATTTACTAATGACTCTAGCAAAGCCGCCGCCCGTGCTCAACTGTGCGGGAGCGCTCCATTGAATCGACAGCCGGACTGTGTCGCCACAGCACAAGCAGCGCGCCGGGGAAGCGGATCGCCGGTTGAACCTCACCCACTTTAGCGGTTACCGATGTCTAACCGATAACGTCGGGCAACGCCCCCTCAGAAAACGGCTTTCTTTGTAAGATCTAAGGCCAGTGCGGGATATGGCCGATGACTCCTGCACGCCGCCTGTGTGATACTGCATCAATACAGCCATTTCCGCTCCATACGCATGTTCAGAATCACAGCCGCGCTAAAAGCTCCCGGGCATGTGGGCCCCCTGCTACTGTTGGCCGCCATCTCACTCTACTGGTTCTGGGATCCGGGACTGGAGCAACTGCTGATTTACGACCGGGCGCTACTTGACCGGGGCCAGCTGTGGCGCCTGTTCAGCGGTCACCTGGCCCACGCGGGTACGCAGCATCTAATGCTGAATAGCGCCGGCCTTACGCTGCTGTGGCTACTGCACGGTTCCCACTACACCACCGGAAATTTTTTCGCTGCAGTGACGCTGATCGCTCTCGGTTGCAGTCTCGGACTCTATTTTTTTTCACCCGCGACCCAGTTGTATCTTGGCCTGTCTGGTGTGTTGCACGGCATGGCCATCTGGGGCGGCTACAGAGACCTATTGGCCGGTGGTCGGGCCGGTTACCTCTTGGTCGCCGTAATATGGATAAAGGTGGTCCGCGAACAGATGAAGGGGGCGAACGAATCTATGGCCGAATTAATCGGTGTCCCGGTAGCCATCGATGCGCACTTTTGGGGAGCCGCTGCGGGGTCGCTGTTGTGCCTGGGTATGCTGGCTTGGCGACACCTAGTGCGGGAATTTGCGAAGCCGCAGCTCAATACCGACTAATCTTAAAAAAGGTGCCCTACGCAACATCGCATAGTCAAGGTGAACTGAGATTCATATCGCCGAATACCGCATTGATTGCATCGGCGTAAGACGCGACTCCGGGCGAGTTGTCGAATTCATCGTAGAGCCACATAAATCCGCCCTCTATGCCGCACGACTCTGCCCAATTCCGCATACGGCTTTGCACCTCCGCCGGCGAAAGCTCCCGCGACCAGAGCCCGGCTACCAGTGGCAGGCCCAGATCCCAGTTGCAGGGGTTGTTGGCGGCGCCGCCGTCGTAGACCTGCAGGTAGCTCAGGTCCACCGCGCCGCGGCGCGCCGAGTTCACCCGATCGACGAAGGATTGCCAGAAGGCTCTATTCTTGTAGGGAACTATCGCCGTCTTAAAGCCGATATCGGCCAACATCACGTGGAATGGCACTGCGGAGTCGACGTCGTAAGTGCCCTCGTCGTCGTTGTTCAGCGCATCCACCGCGGGAAATGCCGCTCTCAGCGCGCGAAAATTCCGGTACAGGATACTGCCGCTGCCGGTACCGCAGTGGCTCTCTTCGCAGGCCAGCAGGTCCCGCACATTGTCGTATGTCGCCGAACCCCAGCCGCTGAGTCCGAACTCGACCCGGGTGATGGAAGTGTCGCCGGTTTTCAGTGAGGCAATATCCTCTCTGAAATGGGGGTAAAACTGGTCACCGATATAGACTCCATCCTTTACTAGTGGAAACTCGGCATTGAACCCCAGGGAGCCGTCCGCCTCGATATGAATGGTCCAAACGATAACGTGGGTGAACCCGGACGATTTCAGCTCGTCGATGGCGTAATCCCGTTTCTGATAGACGGGTCCGCCCGCATAGACGCCGGAAACGGCATGGGACACCAGGGGTGCAACCAACAACAGACATAAACCGATTAAAGCAAATCCCTTCTTCATCTTACCCTCGTGGATCTTTTACTTTTAACCCAACCACCGGGATAGCGTTTGCATATTCCCGATCAAGTTTTACGTTGCGCTCATCCGGAAGCTGCGCAGGTTTCTGAGCATCTCCCTGATCAGGCCTATATCGGCAACGCCCCCGGCGTGCAGGCCGGAGTGGCTGTGCAGCGACAGGCGGGTATGGGCGGGAAACAGTTTTTCCATCAGCGGAAGAATGTTGGCACTGCGGATACTGCCGCCCACGACCACCTCGATACGTCCCCGCGCGGCGGCCAGGGTGCGGTTGATGCTTTCCGCCGCGTCCACTGCGTCGGCCCTCTCGGCCAGCGGTGCGCCGGCGGTCAGCAGCCGCTCCACGCCGCGCTCGACCAGCTGTTCGATGGCCAACTCTCTATCGGCCAGCTCATCGAAGGCCCGGTGAAAGGTCACACTGAGCCGGTGCCGGCGGGCAACCGGCAGCAGCCGATCCAGCGCCTCCAGATCCAGCCGCCGGTCCCGCAGCGCGCCCAGGACCACACCGCCGGCACCGGCATCGGCCGCCATCGCAATCTGTTCGGCCATCCGCTCGATTTCACTCGGCCTGTAGCAGAAATCGCCGGCGCGCGGGCGTATCATCGCCAGCACCCCGGCGCGGCGGCCGAAGATATCCCGCGCCGCGCGGATCTGTTGCGCAGTCGGTGTCAGGCCGTCGAGCGCGATGGCACGGCAAAGCTCTATGCGCTCGGCGCCACCGGCCAGCGCATTGGCCACCGAGCGGCGCAGGCACGATATGTCGTCGCAGTCGAGACAAATTTCCAGCGCTATGGTCACAGCTTGCTCCCGGCGTCGATCATGCGGGCACCGCCCCGGTCGCGGACTGCGAAGTTGAACCCCGGGTGAATGCAGTGGGCGCCGTAGTTGCCGGCCTTGTCCAGGGCCAGGAAGCCCACCTGGAACTGGCGGTAGTCGGGCAGCTTGCGCGCTATGCGCTCCACCGCCTCGCGGCAGGCGTCTTCCGGCGAATAGCCGTGGCGCATCAGTTCGACCACCTGGTGGCAGCCGACGGTCTTGATCATCAGCTCCCCCATGCCGGTGGCCGTGGCCGCGCCCACCTCGTTGTCGACATAGAGACCGGCGCCGATAATCGGCGAATCCCCCACCCGCCCGTGCATCTTGAAGGCGGCGCCGCTGGTGGTGCAGGCGCCGGACAGGTCGCCGGCGCTGTCCAGGGCCAGTATGCCGATGGTGTCGTGGTTCTCGATATTGATCACCGGCTGGTAGCGCGCCTCCTGCAGCCAGTCCCGCCAGGCGGCCTCGGCCCTGGGCGTCAGCAGATTTTCCGGCTGGAAGCCCTGCTCCAGGGCGAAGCGCCGCGCGCCCTCGCCCACCAGCATCACGTGGGGCGTCTCCTCCATGACCTTGCGCGCGACGGATACCGGATGGCGGATATCCTGCAGGAAGGCCACGGAACCGCAGTTCTGCTTCTCATCCATGATGCAGGCGTCCAAGGTCACCTTGCCCTCCCGGTCCGGGAAGCCGCCGTAGCCGACGCTGGTCACCTCCGGGTCCGCCTCGGGCACCCGCGCCCCGGCCTCCACCGCATCCAGTGCGCGGCCGCCGCGGGACAGCAGCGCCCAGGCGGCCTCGTTGGCGGGGCCGCCGTGGTTCCAGGTGGAGATGACGATGGGCCTGTTGGCCCTGGCCCCGCGCCGGCCCATGGCCCGCACCGGTCCCGCGGCCTGCGCGACCAGGCTGCCCAGCAGGGAGTATTTCAGGAATTGTCTCTTGCTGTTCACGATGGAGTTCCTGTGGCAATTGCGAACTTTGGCGCCGGAGCTGTGCCCTCCCGCGCCAGGTGGATGGCGCCAACTTCCGCCGGCGCCTCGGCCGGCAGCAGCCGCGCGGCGATATCCGGCGCCAGCCAGGGCACAATCCGCTCGCCGATACCGCCCACCAGGGACAGCCGCGGTGGTTCCCGCTCCAGCAGGCGCGCCGCCACCCGGTCGATAAAGGCGGCGGCCTGCCGCAGTATCCGCGCGGCCACCGCATCGCCATGCTGCGCCGCCTCGAAGACCACAGGGGCCAGGGCCGCATAGCGGTCGGCGGTGGCGCCGGCCAGGGCGTTGGCAAGCATCAGGCCCTCGCCGCCCAGGTCCCGCGCCAGCAGCTTCGCGAGCAGCGTCTCCTCGCCCAGCCTGTCGTAGGCCAGCAGCGCGGCATTTACGGCGGCGAAGCCGATATGCGCGCCGCTGCAGGCCTCCCCCATCATGAAGCCGTGGGCGCCGATGGTGTGTGCCGCACCGCCGACCACCGCCAGCGCACTGAAGCCGGTGCCGACAATGATCACCGCGCCGTCCCCGCCGCCGTGGGCGCCGAGGCAGGCGATATGCAGATCGTCCGTCAACACCAGCTGCGCAAAGGGATGCGGCGCACTGCGCATGGCGTCCCGGTAGCGCGGCAGGTGCAGGCCGGCGACACCGGCACCCACGCGCAGCCGGCTCATCAATTCGGGAGCCAGACCCGCGTCGGCCAGCGCCGCGGCGGCGGCCTTTTCGATAGAGCGCATGGCCAGGTCCAGCCCGTAGCAGGGGTTGGCGGGACCGCCGAAGCCGCGCCCCAGCAGGCTGCCGTCGGCGGACTCCAGCCGCGCGCGGCAGCGGCTCCCGCCCGCATCTATACCGAGAAAATACCAGTCGTCCGCCATCACTCTCCCCTCCGGTTTGTCAGTGGTCCCGACCCGGCGGCGCTGAAACCGCGGATGGCAAGCAGCATCGCGAGGCCGAACAGCAGTTCGACCAGCGTGATGCTGCCACCCGAGCCCCTCTTGGAACTGGACGCAGTCTCCTCCCGGGGCTCGAGCTCCGGCTCGGGAATAGCGCTGCCATCGAAATAGGATTTGGCCAGGGCGTAGGCCGCCAGCCCGACCTTCTCGCCGACGCGGCGCCCGGGCACATCGTCCACCGGTGGGTGAATGCCGCCCCAGATGCGCGACAGACTGGTCTGGTCGGAGGCGTCCCTGTAGGTGGCCCACTGCAGGACCACGTCCACGCTGGGCCCCTCCTCGAACACCAGGAACTGGTTTTTCCTGGCCACGAACTCCCCCATGCCGCCGGGGAAGTATTCGCTGCCGGTCAGCAGCGTCAGTGTCTCGGCGGCGGCGCGGGAAAAGGTGGAGTGCCCGGAGATGTAGCCGGCGAAGGGTGGCGTGACGAAGGTGGGGCGCTGGTAGGGCCACCAGTTCTCCGCCAGTATCCAGCCGACGCCGGCCATATCGGTGGCCGGGTCCGCGATATAGCCGGGCCCGCGCCAGGCGTAGAGCTTGATTTTCCCCAGGTGCTCGCCGTCCGCACCCGCCAGGGGATCTCCCGCCTGCACTACTTCCACCAGGCCGTCGTAGAGCGGCAGGCCGTTGTGGTGGTAATTCGGCAGCCCCGGATCGGAGCCCTGCCCCAGGGATGCCATATAGCGAATGGCGGACACAGGGCGCACATAGTCGTACCAGCCCTTGATGCCCCAGGCGGCGATGGCCGCGTCGTGCACCGCCCCGCCCAGGGCGAAGTAGGCTTTGACATCCCACTCGAGGTCGTCGAGGGACGCCCCCACCCCCTCGAACTGTTTCCGAAACTCCGGGTGGTCGCTGACGGCTTCGTTGAGAATGCCGAACCAGTGGCCGGGCGGAGTCTCCGAATCCGGGCCGTCGGCCCAGAACTCCGCCAGCACCCGGGTGTAGTCCCCGCGGGGCACCATCTGCGCCTCGTAGGGAAGGCCGGTTGCCGGGTTCAGGTCCCGCCCCCTGTCCGTGGAACCGCCGTCGAGGGTGCGGTAGAAATCCCGCAGGCCGGGCAGGTCCAGCGGCAGGGCCGTGGTATTGCCCACCGACGCCGGGGAAATATCGATCATCACCCCATCGCCGGGGTCCAGGTGGGACGACCAGAGGGCGACCAGGGTGTGGCCCCAGCGATACTCGTCGGGCAGGGCCCCATCCCCCTGCAGCAGGGTCGGTGCACCCGGATCGTGATAGACGTGATAGGTCTGGCCGTCCCGTTCGTAGACGCTGCGGTCCCCTTCAGTGAGGGCGAAGGGCATCACCCTGCCCCACTCGGCGCCCAGGAACGGCGGCGTGTTGGTCTCGTTGCCCGCCTGGTCGACAAAGATATCCAGCTCCAGGGGCTGCCAGCGATTCGGGTCCGCCATGCCCGGCGTGCCCGGCTGCGCGGGGTTCAGGGGTTGGTTGACCGGCTGGTAGTGGCTGTTGGCGTAGCCGTTGGTCTCGTTGGCGCCGTCCTGTAGCCCGTATTCGATCACGCAATCGGCCAGGTAGTTGCCCAGGGCCGCCGCACTGCCCGACGACAGGTCGCGGCTGTCGAAGCCCCGGTCCACGCCCAGGGCATCGGCCATGTTGTTGAAGCGCAGCCGCGACACGGCCGCGCCCGGGGAATCGGCGAAGCGGTGGCGCAGCAGCCGGTACATGCCGTAGCTGATGGCCTCGGCGCGGGCGGCTTGGATATCCCCGGCGCCGTCCCGCAGCGCCTGCTTGTGCGCCTCGCTCAGGGCGCAGTCGTAACCGTGCACCCGGTTGCCGAGGAAATAGGTATCCGCCCCATCCGCGTAGACAGCCCAGGCGTCGTACATTAGCGCCGAAGAGTGAAACAGGTTGCGCGCGTGCACCGTCGGCCGCGCGTAGTCCACGCGGATCGCCGCCAGCAGCGCCTCGTTCCAGTTGCGCGCCGCCGAGTGCGCCGGGTTGTACAACTGGGTCTCGTCCTCGGACAGGGCCGGTGCCGCCTGCACCAGGCAGGCCGCGGCGATCAGACCGGCGAAAAAATCTCTCATAGCGGTTTTCCTCTTCTTATCGTTTTTATCGCGAGCATTTGTCGTCTATCCGGCCATGGATGGCCGGGTCGCAAATCAAGCACTTCAGTGCTTGATTTCAGCTTGTTGATAAACCCCTCCTCTCGCTATAAGCAGGTGGAGTGGCGGCAAAGCACTAGGACGAGTATTTCGAAACGCTGTGAATACATCCCTGTACGCTCCGGCGGTGACGTCCTGTCGCCGACGGCTCGAAATACTCGTCCTAGCACTTTGCCTTCGATTCTGGCTGTAGGACTTTGTCAGCAGCCTACTGTTGGCGATACTCCACCAGCGCGCCCGCGGGCACGGCCGTGTGCACCTCTTCGCGGCCGTCCGGCCAGGTGATGCGTACACTGTCCGCCTGGCTGGCGCTGCCCAGGCCGAAGATCTGCCGCGTCGGGTTCTGGGAGGTGAAGTTGGTGCCGATGGTGATTTCGCGCATCTGGGTCACCTCGCCGATGGTCACAGTGATGCGCGCACCGGCGGCCTCTGTGTTCGGCGCGCTGCCGCGCAGGCGGATACTCAGGGTGTTCTGGCCGGCCGAGTCGTTGCGGTAGAAGGACGCCGAGTTGTCCAGGTTGCGGTGGGTGACGAACAGGTCCACATCGCCGTCGTTGTCGAAATCCGCGCAGACCACGCCGCGCCCCTGCTCGTAGTCGACGACACCGCTGCTGCCCGCCCTGTCGGAGAAGCTGCCGTCGCCGTTGGCGATATACAGCCGGCTGGGGTCCTTGTCGAACACTGTACCGGTGGTCAGGTTGTTCCAGCCGTTGGTGTGGTAGAGGTCCAGGTGGCCGTCGCCGTTGAAGTCCGCCGCGCAGGCGCCCCAGCCCCAGCCGCCGTCCATCACGCCGGCGGCCTGGGTCACGTCGGCGAAGCGGCCGCTGCCGTCGTTGCGGTAGAGGCGGTTGCCGTGATCGGGGTTCTGGGCCTCTTCGTCGTAGATAGCGGTAACAAACCAGTCGAGATCGCCGTCGTTGTCGTAGTCGGCCACCGCCGATCCCATGGCACTGTAGACGCGGAGATCGCTGTCGCCGGTGGCGTTGCGGAAGGTGCCGTCGGCGTTGTTGATATAGATCAGGCTGGTGCCGAAATCGTTGGCCATCAGCAGGTCCGGATGGCGGTCACCGTTGCTATCGGCAAAGGTGGGCGAAAACGAATAGTCGTAGACGCCATCGAGCACGGCGTTGTCGATGGGCGGGAATATGGCCGTGTCCGAGATATTGGCCTCCACGCTCACGTCGGTGAAGCGGATACCCGAGGCGTCGCTGTCGTTGCGCCACAGGTGTTCGGTGGAGCCGTGGTTTTCGCTGTCGACGTAGCCGACGCCCCAGTGGCTCAGCGCCATATCCAGGTCGCCGTCCAGGTCGTAATCACCGAAGGCCGCGGAGGCGGTGTTCTCTGCCTGCATCCGGTCTATGCCGGAACCCTCGGTGACATCGCTGAAGGTGCCGTCACCGTTGTTGGCGAAAATAAACGAGGGCGAGCCGTAAAAGCCGCCGATAAACAGATCCAGGTCGCCGTCGCCGTCCATGTCGGCGAAGGTGGGCCCGCTGAGGCGGTAATTGCCGTTGCCGTTTTTCGTGTAGGCCACCCCGGCTTGCTGCGCCACATCCAGGAAGTGGTTGTTGCCCTCGTTGCGGTACAGCTTGTTCGGACCTATATCGCCGCGCACCAGAAACAGGTCCACATCGCCGTCGTTGTCGTAGTCGCCGGCCGCGACACCACCGCTGTAGGCTTCCGGATCGCCGCCCGCCGGGTTCAGGTAGCCGTGGATATAGTGGATGCCGGAGGCATCGGTGGCATCCGCGAAGGTTACCGGAGGCGGGCCCGCGATCGGATCCGGGTCGCCGCTGCCCGTATCGCCACCGCCGTTTCCGCTATCGCCGCCGCCACCGGAACCGCCACAGCCGGCCAGGGCGCCGTAGACGGCGGCCAACAGCAGCCGGGCCGGAATCCGGCTGCGGACACGTTTGACTATTTGGCTCACGTTATTCCCTCCCCTCCAGTGCAAAAAACCGCATTGCGCCGGCGCGCGGCACCGGCGCAATGCATCCGCCGTTACTAGAACTTGTAATTGAGCCCCATGTAGAAACGGCGGCCTGTGTAGAAGCGGTTGTACAACCGGTCCTCTGAACCCCAGTAGCGCTCACCCACTTCCTTGGTCAGGTTGATGGCCGAGACATTCAGCACCAACGCATCGGTGAAGTAGTAGGAGCCGTTGACGTCCACCTGGCCGTAGCCGTCGGTGTACACCGTCTGGCCGTTGGACTGCTCGCCGGCGTAGTCGTCCCGGTAGTTGTACGATGCCCGCACACTGAAGCGGTCGGTTTCGTAGTAGGCCGACAGGTTGTACTGGTGCTCGGAGGTGCCCGGCAGCGGAATCTCCTTCTTCGAGCCGTCGACTTCCAGGGTCGCCAGGGAGGTGTCCGTGTAGGTGTAATTGGCGATCACCCCGCCGCCGAAGTCGAAGGCGTGCTGGTAGAAGAGTTCCAGACCCGTGGATGTGGCGTCGGTGCCGTTGACCGGCAGGGAGAAGATCACATCCACCGGCTCGGCGCGGTTGGGCACCTCGCGCTTTTCGGTGGTCTGGGCCATGGTGACAAAGGAATCGATTTCCTTGTGGAACACCGCCGCGCCCAGTACCGAGGCGCTGCGGAAATACCACTCGGCGCCCAGGTCGAACTGGGTGGAGTCGTAGGGTTCGAGATCCGGGTTGCCGCGGGAGCCGGTGGTCATATTCGAGCCCTCCGGCGGCGCGTTGAAGCCCTCTGAGGCACCCAGGTCACCGTAGCCGACCCGGGCGACCACCCGCGACGCAGCCGCGCGAATGATGAGATCCTCGTCGGCTTCCCACTTCAGGTTGAAGCTGGGCAGCACATCGGTGTAACTCCCCGCATTTACGTCCAGTTCCTCGTCGCGGATGCCGAGGGGAGCGTCGAAGGTTTCCGCCCGCTGCTCCGTCTGCACCACGCGCAGACCCAGGTTGCCGCTCAGGGCGCCGCTGTTGAAGTTGCCCTGCAGGTAGGCCGCGGTGATTTCCTCTTTGATGTTGAAGAAATTGTTGGGGTCGTCCCGGCGGCTGCGAATAAAATTGTCATCCAGCCAGGCCGTGTAGGCATCCCAGTCCACCGACAGGAAAGCTTTTTCCGTTCCCGCTTCGCCGGTCAGGCCGTCGACCCGGTGAATAAAGCTGGCGATCTCCGCCGCGGACGGCAGGTTGGCATCCGTGTGCCAGTACTCGTAGCCCAGGCCACAGCAGCCGCCCCACAGGGTGGCGTTATCCGGATCGCCGTCGTCCCAGACCAGGTTTTCGAAGCGCCGACCTATCTTGTGGTCGCGATACTTGGCGCCTATGTCGAAGGACTCGAAAATGCCCCAGTCGGTTTCCAGGTTGAAGTCCACCTGGGCATAGAACTCTTCGTCCGACGAGGTACCGGCATCCGCGGAGCGCCAACCAAAGCCGTTGAAGTCCGCCGGCTCGGCATCGTAGTGCAGTATGGTGCCGGCGTGCAGATCCCAGCCGTAAGACTGAGTGGCGCCGCCGATGCCGTAAAAGCGCTGCAGATTGTTGAAGGTGGTGCCGCCGCTGGACTCCGTGTGGCCGACGTTCGCGGACGCTGTGTAACCGTCCCCCTCGTAGACCACCTCCAGATCATAGGTGTCGGACTTGGATTCCGACAGGGAGCGGCGGGAGCCTATGGCCGGCGCCTGCAGATCGACACCGTGGTCCGACAGGTCTGCGTCCGCCAGGTCCATGGCGACAATGGTGTCGCCGTCGTAGCGGACACTGCCCGGTACTATCGCCGGGTCGCGGTAATCCCATTCCGCCACCAGAATCAGGTTCTGGTCGTTGTTCTGCTCCAGCTTTGCGCCTATGTAGTTGAAGGTAGTAGAGATCCGATCGGTCGGCTCCCACTGCACCGTCACCTGGTAGCCCTGGCGGTCCCGCGCCTCTTTGGACTGGGACTGGACCACGGCGAAGGGCGCGTAGCCGGTGATTTTATTGCCGGCGGTATCCTCCAGCGATGCCTGGGCAAAGTCTTCATCCGCGCGCGCATCGTCAAACAGGGTCCAGTTCTCCAGGGAGATTCCCTCGGAGATACTGGTGCGCTCCTGGGAGGTGTAGGAGACCAGCACGCCGAAGTTTTCCGCGGCGTTTTTCCAGGAATAGAGCCCGCTGTACTGCGGCTCCATCTCGCCGGTCACGTCCGCGTAGGTTTCCTCGAAGTTGAGAAAACCGGTGCCCGATTCCATATTCAGCGGGCGGCGGGTGTGGACTATGATGGTGCCGCCCAGGCCCCCCTCGTCGATTTTGGCTTCCGGCGTCTTATAGACTTCGGTGCGTTCGAGCAGATTGGCCGGCAGCAGGGCGAAGTTGAAGGAGCGCTGCGGGTCCCTGGAGGTGGAGGCGGTGGCGATATAGTTGCCGTTGAGCTGGGTCAGCGTCAGTGCCGAGCTGGTGCCGCGGATGCTTACATACTGACCCTCGCCGCCGCTGCGGGTGATCGATATTCCGGGCACGCGCTGCAGGGCGTCGGCGACATTCTTGTCGGGGAACTTGCCCACGTCCTCGGCGGTGATAGCATCCACGAAAGAGGCCGCATCGCGCTTGATGTCCAGGTTCCGCTCCAGTGTGGACCGGATGCCGACGACCTCAATTTCTTCCATGGCTTCGCTATCCGCAGCCTGCTCCTTCTCCACATAGGTCTGCGCCTGTACCGCCCCTATCGCACCGAACAATACCAACGCGCTGGCGGAGGTCCGCAGGGCGCCCGAGTAGTAGCTGGCTCCGGGAAATTCTCTCTTTTTCATTATCCTTGTCTCCAAATTTTCTTTATTGTCTCGGCTTTCCGTACACCCTTAAAAGTCGACCCACACCGGAATAAGCCTCGTGATCTGTCTTTGTCGATTACCGCTGCACTACTAATCCGACAAAAAAATAGACCCTCCTGATCTACTTGATTGTCGCCCTTGAAATACCGCGCAACTGCGCAGATTTGCTTATATTTCAGGGGCTCGCGCCGGCCTACGGCCGGCGGCGACACCTCCATGTGCCGCTAATGTTTGTTGCCGGGTGAACAGCTAGATCTGTCACATGGTCCACCTCCTGGACGACGCCGGTTGAAAAAATGATTCGCTGGTTCACCCATCCAGACCGAGGCGCGCCAGCACTTCCGGCGGCGGGCCGGGGAACTCCGCCATCGGCTTGTTGCCCACATAGCCGATATCCGCCATCCCCTCTTCGGTGGTGTAGAAGGCGGTGGCGGTCAGGTTGCGCACCTTGGCAAAGAAGCGGGCCCCGGCCTTGAATTCCGCCGTGGCGGTCTTCTCCCACTTGATGTCGTCGCAGATGGCGGTTTTCTGCGCATCGTCCAGCTCGGTAAAAGGCCGCTGGAAGCGGCGCATGGACTCGCTGTCGAGCCAGACGACGCCACCGCGTACGGTGATCAGGTCCGCCTTGTTGTTGTCGTAGGGCGCGCTCACATGTTCGTTGATATAGTGATGGGCCCCGACCGCGGAGGCGCTCGGCGAAACGTCATCCGCGGGAATGATCACGTCGCACAGGGCCGCCAGAGTCGCGAGCTCTCCTTCCTCCAGGACGAATTCCCACGGAATCGTCGGGTTTAGCAGGTCCGGGTCCGTAGGCGAGCGCAGCGGGGCCTTCTTCACCGGCTCAGGCTGCCGCGGAGTCTCCGCCGGGGCGGGTTTTGCCGTTTTCTCCACCGCCTTTTCCGCCACTTTTTCCGCGCAGCCGATCACCGGCACCGAGGCGGCTGTGGTGGCGATGAGGCGCAGGGCGTTGCGGCGGCTCAGGTTCAGTTTCTCGTCGCTCACGTCAGATACTCCTCTTCTTCAGCTGGTCCACGATGTAGTCGCAGGTGCGCCAGGCGAGCGCCATGATGGTCAGGGTCGGGTTTTTGTCCGCGTTGGAGACAAAGGGCGCCCCGTCGGTAATAAACAGGTTGGGCACCTCCCAGGCCTGGCAGTAGGGATTGAGCACCGAGTCCCTGGGGCTGGAGCCCATGCGCGCGGTGCCCACCTCGTGAATAATCGCTCCGCCGTTGATGATCGCCTTGGCACCGTCGCTGTGCACCGGCGAAGTCGTCTTGCCCCCCATGGCCTCGATAATCTCGGCAAAGGTCTTGTGCATATGCGCAGCCTGGTTCAATTCCTGCTCGCTCCATTTCCAGTGGAACTTCAATACCGGTATGCCCCACTGGTCCACCTGGTCCTTGTCGATCTCGCAGTAGGAGTCTTCGTTCGGAATCATTTCCCCGCGGCCGTCAAACCACACAAAGGAGCCGTAGTAACGGCGGCAGGCCTCCTTGAAGTCCTTGCCGTAGGCGCCACCGGTAAAGTCGCCCATACCGCCGAAGGCGCCGGCGCCGGGCATGCTGCGGCCGCCGCCGAACTCTATGTGGTAGCCGCGGGCGAAATTCAGCTCTCCGCGCAACTGCTCCTTGTACTTCCACCAGGGCATATACATATGCATGGCCGAAGCGCCGTCTTCATTGTGCGGCGGCAGGTTTTCCAGCGCAGGTATCTGCCCGCTGACGCCGGCTCCAACCGTGTCCATCAGATACTTGCCCACGACACCGCTGCCGTTGGCCAGGCCGTCGGGGAAGAGCGGGCTCTTGGAGTTGAGCAGGATGCGCGAGGTCTCCGCGGCGCTGGCCGCGACCACAACGACGCGCGCGCTGGCGTATTCCTCGCGGCGGGTGTTCTTGTCGATGTAGAGGACGCCGCTCGCGCGGCCCTTTTTGTCCACAGTGACCTCGCGCACCATCGCATCGGTGATGATGTCCAGGTTGCCGGTGGCCAGGGCCGGCGGCAGCAACACGGTGGTCGACTGGAAGTTGGCCTTGATGGAGCAGCCGCGCCCGCAGTGGGTGGCCCAGAAGCAGGCCGCGCGGGACTGCATCGACTGGCGGGTGACCTCCTGTGCGAGCTTATTGTCCGGAAACAGTTTCTGCGGAATATTTTCGTGATCCAGGCGCTCGCTGAGGATCGCCAGGTGCGAGGGAATCACCGGAATGCCGAGTTTTTCGCAGGCTTTTTTCGCCAGCAGCTCGTAGGCGCGCGGCTTGGGCGGCGGCAGCAGTACACCCTCCGGCGAGTCGGGGGTGTTTTCCAGACCCTCGTTGGTGCCGTAGACACCGATCAGCATTTCCGTCTTGTCGTAGTAAGGCGCCAGATCTTCGTAGCCGATCGGCCAGTCGAAACCCAGCCCGTCGCGGGAATAGGGCTTGAAATCGTATTCGCCCATGCGCAGGGAAATGCGCCCCCAGTGGTTGGTGCGCCCGCCGAGCATGCGCGCGCGCCACCAGTCGAATTTCCGCCCCGGTTCAGTCGAGCCCTGGGTGTAGGGTTCGCCGGGCACCTGCCAGCCGCCGTCCACGGTGGCATCGTAGAAACCAAAGGGCTTGTCCGGCGTGCTGCCGCCGCGCAGCGGCGCATCCTTGGGCAGGTTGAACATCGGCGTCTCCTTGACCGGATCATAGGAGCGCCCCGCTTCCAGCATCAGCACCTTGAGGCCGGCCGTGGCCAGCACATAGGCGGCCATACCGCCGCCGGCACCGGAGCCGACCACCAGCGCGTCGTACTCTTTTTTGTTGTTGAACTGTTCACTCGACATCGCATTTCTCCCGTTGCGCTGCTTCATTATTTTTTTGCGACCCGGCCCGCGCATAGGCCGGGAGCACTGTAACCGGTTACATCTTTAGGAAAATTTTTATAGCGTCTGCAGTTCGCCGATAAAGGTTTGGAAAAGTCCACTCATGCCAGCAGTCGCTCCGCTTTCAGCAGCAGTTTTTTTGTCGCCAGGACACCCTGGTCCTCGTCGCCCTCGCCCTCAAACTCAATGCCTATGTGCCCCCGGTATCCGGCGTCGCGAATGATCCGCAGCATCCGCACAAAATCCGTATTGACCTCGTTGCCATCCGCATCGAACTCGAAACTCTTGGCGCTGATGCCGCGGGCGTAGGGCATCAATTGTCGCACGCCGAGGTAGCGGTCGTAGTCACCGAAGTTGCCGAAGTCCGGCAGGCTGCCGCAGTTCGGCAGATCCACGGCGGACAGTACCTGCGCCAGCCACAGGCCGTCGGAGGAGTAGCCGCCGTGGTTCTCCACGATCACATTGATGTCGTGGTCACGGGCGAATTCCGCCAGCCGGCGCAGGCCGTCCACTGAAGCTGCCTGCACCTCTTCACGGCTGCCGCGCCCGGACGCGTTTACGCGGATGGAATGGCAGCCCAGATACTCCGCCGCCGTCACCCACTTGTAGTGGTTTTCCACTGCCCGCTGCCTGCGCGCACTGTCCGGATCACCCAGGTCTCCCTCGGCATCCACCATAATCAGCAGACTGTGCACGCCGTTGTCTGAGGCCCTGGATTTCATCTCGCCAAGGAAGTCGCGGTCCTCGGCCCTGTCCATAAAGAACTGGTTGACATACTCCACCGCGCCTATGTCAAACGCCTCGCGCGTCTTGACCGGGAAATTCAGCACCTCGAGTTCGCCGCTTCTGAGCTGGCGGTGCAGGGACCACTGAGCCAGGGATATGTCGAACAGTTTTCCGTCCGCCCTGCCCTGCCCGGACAGGCAGCCCGGCAGCAGGGAGGGCATCAGGGCCGCGGACGCCAGGCACCCGCTGTTGATCAGAAATCGCCGTCTGTTCATGTACCCTCCCCTTTTTCAAGCGCACCGCCGTCGGTCGTTGGCGCACCCTCCCCACCGCGCAGAGCCTTGCGGAAACCGCCGATGGCACCGCCTATATCTTCGCCGAGGCTGCGAATCCTGCCGCTCCCGAACAGCATCAACGCGATCAGGAGCACTATCAGCAGTTGCCAGATACTAATCCCGGAAATTCCCATGGCGTCACAACTCCCGGATCTTGATGTTGCGATACCAGACCCTGTCGCCATGATCCTGCAGGGCTATATGGCCGCGCTCCGCACGGGCAAATTGCGGATAGTCGGAAAACTTGCTGTCCGCGAGGCGCGCCCGCCAGTCCTCGGACCAGAGCTGGTAGCTGACGACCTTGCGGCCGTTCAGCCAGTGCTCCACACGCCCGTCCTCGACCCGAATCCGCGCGCTGTTGTACTCCCCCGCGGGCCGCACCACATCCTCACTCGGGGCATAGAGGTCGAACAGGGCTCCCGCGCTGTGGCTGGGCTTTTCCAGTTCCGGGTAGCGCGCGTTATCGAGCACCTGGAACTCCAGGCCACTCATCCACACGGGAGCATCCCCATCGGCCACGCGGTAGAAGATGCCGCTGTTGCCCCGCTCGGATATCTTCCATTCCAGCTGCAGCTCAAAATCTGCAAATTTCTCCGCACTGACCAGGTCGCCGGCCCCGCCGGCGGTGAGCACCAGGTTACCGTCGATCACCTGCCAGGCGTCGCCGATGCGGTCGCCGTTAACGCCGGTCCAGCCGTTGAGCGTCTCACCGTCAAACAGTGGGCGCCACTGCCCAGCATTGTCTGCCTGTGCACTCCGCTCACAGGCGGAGAGGCCACAGAGCAGCGCCAGGCCAACTGCCGCCAACTTGCCGAGCTTCGTCTTTGTTGCGCTTTTCTGCATTATTTTTCTCCCGTTTTTGCTAGCGGTTTGGTCGGTGATTGTGTTCAGTCGCGGCAGGGCCCGCTGCTCTCGCGAACCACCAGATCGAAGGAGAGTTTGGTGCGCTGCTTCTCCGGCGGGCGGCCGGCAATAATCTGCAGCAGCGTCTCCATCGCGCGGCGACCCAGTTCCTCCGCCGGCTGGTTGATGGTGGTCAGCGGCGGGTCTGTAAAGGAGGCGAACTCGATGTTGTCGAAGCCCACCACGGAAATATTCCCGGGGACGCTCAGGCCCTGATTCTTGATATGGTGAATGGCACCTATGGCCATTTCGTCGTTCATGCAAAAGATGGCGCTCGGGGGTCTTCTCGCCGAGAGTAGGGCCTCTGCGCCGCGGGCGCCGGAGGGCATGGTGAATTCGCCGTTGACCAGCAGCGCTTCGTCGAATGCCAGGCCCGCTTCCCGCACTACGTCGCGGAAGCCCGCCAGGCGGTCGCGCACCAGGGGGCTTTCGACGGGCCCGGTGATAACGCCCATGCGACGGTGGCCCAGGGCCACCAGGTGTCGGGCGACGGCGCTGGCCGCACCCCGGTTGTCGAGCTCCACCACCGGATAGCGGTCGTCGTCGGCGATGCGCTCACAGGCGTTGACCATGGGTACCGACGCGGCCAGGGCCGCGTCCTTTTCCGCGAAGGGGTAGCGGCAGTCGAGCTGGATCAGGCCGTCGGCCTGGTTGGTCAGCGCCATGCCGGCGTAGAAATGTTCCCGCTCCGGCTTGCCCTGGGTATCCCCCAGCAGCACCGAATAACCCTGGTCCTGCGCCGCCTGTTCTATGCCCCGGATCACTTTGGAGAAGAAAGGGTTGGCGACATTGGGCACCAGCACCACGACCGCAAAGGATTTTCCCGAGCTGAAATTTCTCGCCAGCAGGTTGGGCCTGTAGCCGGCGTCTTCCACGGCCTTCAGCACCCTCTCCCGGGTCTGCGGCGACACCAGCCGCGGATCTTTCAGGGTGCGGGACACTGTGGCAACGGATACGCCGGCGCGGCGGGCGACTTCACGGATATTGGACATTTGCACTGATTACTCTGTTGGCGGCGGCCTCTCCTGGCAGCCTTGCTTATCTCTGGGCCAGGCCGGCTTCCGCCGCCGCTCCCGTCCGGCGGCGCCGATCCAGCAACCAGATGGCGCCGAATACCGGCAACAGCGCCAGCGGCACCAGGGCCAGGGACTGGAAGGATTCCACCGAAGCGGCGGTCAGCACCGCATCCAACTCGGCGCCGGAGAGCCGCTCGAAGGCCTCCAGCCCGCCGGCGGCCCTCAGCTTTGCCTCGTCGAAGATGCTGCCCAGCTTCGGCAGCACGAACTGAATCGACATGCCACCGCCGAATCCCAACAGCCCGAGGAACAGGGCCCCGCCGCGCACGAAGCGCTCGGACACCGTGGCCAGCATCGTCGGCCACATGTAACAGACGCCTATACCCCAGAGGGTCGCGGCCAGCAACGCCGCCACCGGCGAGCGCGCCAGGCTCAGGGCATAGAGGCCGCCCGCGGCGAGCAGGCTGGAAATCCACAACAGGCCAATGGGCGAAAGCTTCTTCGCCAGGGCACCGGCGAAGTGGCGCATCACGAACATCAGCATGCTGACGTAGACGAGGATCAAAATGCCCTTCATGCCCACCACCCGCGACAGGGTCAGGTCGACCCACTGCCCCGGCGCCAGCTCGGCGGCGGCGGTCAGCCACATACAGACCCAAAGGACGATGAACAGCGGCTGTTTCAGCAACTCGCGGAACATGTCGCCGTAGCCGATACCCGAGGCCACCCGCTCTGTCACCGGGAATTCCGCCGTCGCCACCAGCCAGGCCATCAGCAGGGCCGGCAGCGCCAGCACGACCAGGTTCAGCTGCCAGGGGAGACCGGCGGCGGAGATCGCCACGCCCAGCAGACCACCCACCACTATGCCGGCCGGCCACCAGGCGTGCAGCACGTTCAGCCGGTGGGTTTTGTTGTCCGGGTCCACGGCGGCAACCATCGGGTTGCTGGCCGCCTCCACCGCGCCCCAACCGAGCCCTGTCAGCAACAGGCCCACCAACACCAGGGTTTCGACACCGGGACCCGCGGGAACCAGCGAGGCGGCGATAATCATCAGGCTGCCCACCAGGTAGCCGCAGGTGGAGAGCAGCAGCATGCGCTTGATACCGACCAGATCTACCAGTGCGCTGCCAAACAGCAGCGTGAAGGCGAAACCGGTAAAGGTGAAGCCCAACGCCTCGCCGAGCATCGCGGTGGAGTTGGCCAGGTCAATCTGGTCGTAGATATCCGCCTGGAGATCGCCGGCGATCGAGGCGCGGACCGCGAACCCCAGGCCGATCATAAATATCGACAGGTTGCCTACCAGGAAAACGCTCCTGTAGCGGGACGCATCTGCGGGTGCTTTCATCTGCTCTCTCTCCGTTATCGTTATTATTTATTTTTGCTGGCGGTGGTGAGCCGTCAGTCCAGCCCCAGAATTCTGCGGTTTCTGGCCCTGTCCGGCGCGGCCCCGGCAAAATCGTCAAAGGCCTTTTCCGCCGCGATGATCAGGTGATCATTGATAAAGGCGACCCCCTCCCGCGCGCCCTGCTGCTGATCCTTGATGCAGCACTCCCACTCCAGCACCGCCCAGCCGCCGAAGCCGTACTGGGTCAGCTTGCTGAAGATAGCGCGGAAATCCACCTGGCCGTCACCCAGTGAACGGAAGCGGCCCGGACGCTCTATCCAGGGCGCGTAGCCGCCGTAGACACCGGCGCGGCCACTGGGGCGAAATTCCGCATCCTTCACGTGGAAAGCCCTGATTCTCTCGTGGTAGATATCGATAAACTGCAGATAATCCAGCTGCTGCAACAGGAAGTGGCTGGGGTCGTAGAGAATATTGGCGCGGGGGTGTCCGCCAACCGCATCGAGAAACCTTTCGAAGGTCAGGCCATCGTGCAGGTCCTCGCCCGGGTGCAGCTCGTAACAGACGTCGACACCGGCGCTGTCGAAGGCGTCGAGAATCGGCAGCCACAGCCTGGCCAGCTCGCGGAAACCGTCCTCGACCAGCATTGCCGGGCGCTGCGGCCAGGGGTAGAAGGTATGCCACAGCAGGGCGCCGGAAAAGGTCGCGTGGGATTTCAAATTCAGGTTGGCGCTCGCCTGCGCCGCCTTCAGCAGCTGCTCCCGCGCCCACCGGCCCCTGGCCCCCGAGTCCCCGCGCACCGCCGCGGGCGCAAAGATTTCGAGCATGTCGCCATACGCCGGGTGCGCCGCCACCAGCTGGCCCTGGAGGTGGCTGGACAGCTCGGTGATCGCCACGCCGGCCGATTCACAGATACCCAGGATATCGTCGCAATAGGCCCGGCTGCTGCTGGCCAACTCCAGGTCGAAGATGCGCGTATCCCAGGTGGGGATCTGGACCCCCCGGTAACCCAGCCCCGCCGCCCAGTCGACCATCGACTGCAGGGAGGTCTGCTCGCCGGCCGGCGGCAGAAACTGGGCGAGGAAAATTCCCGGGCCCTGGATTCTCGATGACTTCATTATTATTGGCCTTAAAACTGCTGAGTCTTTGAATCTGTTTATGCTGTCGCCGGCTCTTCCCAGAGCGGCCGCAGCGACACCCAGGAGGAATTGTTGCGGCTGCTCAGGATGGCGCCGCGCACGAATGCCATACCCCGCACCCCGGCCTCTATGCCACCGGACGCGCCGCCGGTATCGGCCACCGCATCGGTACGGGCCCGCCTCACCCTGTCGGCAAAGTCCCGATAGATATTCGCGAAGGCCTCTATGTAGCCTTCCGGGTGCCCCTGGGGCGTGCGGCAGAGGGCCCGTGCCTCCGGGGCCAGGTAGACGCAGTCGGCGCCGGCCATATAGGTCTCCAGCGGCCTGCCCCTGCGCCGCACCTGCAGGCGGTTGGGGTCCTCCTGCTGCCAGGACAGCGCCCCTTTTTCGCCGTAGACGCTGATAGTCAGGTTGTTGCCCTCGCCGGCGCAGACCTGGCTGGCGGTCAGGGTGCCGCGGGCGGAATTCTCCAGCCTGAACAGGGCCGCTCCGTCGTCGTCCAGCAGCCGGCCGTCCACCACCGACCGCAGATCCGCACAGACCTCTGTCATCTTCGCGCCGGTGACATACTCCACCAGATTGTGCGCGTGGGTGCCTATGTCCGCGAAGCAGCCGCCCTCGCCGGAGCGCGCGGGATCGGTGCGCCATGATGCCTGCCTGCTGGCGCCGGCATCATCCGCGGACGCCAGCCAGCCCTGGGGATAGGTGACTGCCACCCGGCGCACCGCGCCCAACTCGCCGCCGCAGACCATTTCCCGCGCCTGCCGCACCATCGGATAGGCGGCGTAAGTGTGGGTGAGACCGTAGACCAGACCCGTCTGCTGAACCACGGCCCTGAGGGAGAGAACCTCCTCCAGGTTGCACGCCGCCGGCTTGTCGGAAAGCACGTGAAAACCGCCTCTCAGGGCCTCGGTGGCCACCGGCAGGTGCAGGTCGTTGGGGGTGACCACCGAGACGAACTCCATGCGCTCCGCCGCCGGCCGCGCGGCCTCGCCGAGCACAAGGTCGCGGTAGCTGGCGTAGGCCCTGTCCGCGGGCAGCCCCAGGCGCGCCGCCGTCGCCCGGCCTCGCGCCGGGTCGCTGCTGAAACAGCCGGCGACCAGCTCTATCTCGCCGTCGAGGGCCGCGGCCATACGGTGTATGGCGCCGATAAAAGCCCCCTCACCGCCGCCGACCATGCCCATCCGCACTCTCTCGCTCATATCCCGCCCACCTCGGCTCCACAGGGATTGTTATCGCTTCCACATTCGACCCAACAGTCGATGTCGAGCAGTGTAACCGGTTACATTTAATAACAACAACCCCGGTTGGCGGCCAAACAAGACATATTGGCGCACGAATCCTCCTCAAGTTGCGAAAATTGAAACATATTCGAATAAGTCCGCCAGCCGGCGACATCTTCTACCGACTGGACGTATTTCATGCCTTTTGGAGCTTTCAGCCTTTATACTTGTCCTAAGCTATAGTTCGCCGGCGCCCACGGGACGTCGGCTGCCTATGAAGTAGGACGTATAAAGAGACTCCCTATGCTTAGCAATCGGATCGCCGCGCTGTTTTCCGGCTTCTTGTTCCTGACCCTCCTTTCCGCAACCTCCCTGGCCGAAACCAAAGTGCTTCAGCCCGAGACCGACCAGGGTGGCACGGCGCGAGAGATCGTCAGCAAGCTGGAAATGCTGCACTACAACAAACTGAAAGTCGGCGACGAGATGTCGGAGCAGCTCTGGGAGGAATACATCGAGGCCCTGGACCCGACCAAAAGCTACTTCCTCGCCTCGGATATCAGCGAATTCCGCGAGTGGCGCACCAAACTCGACGACCAGCTGCGCACCGGTCAGGTCCAGGCGGGCTTCGAGATCTACAACCGCTACCGCCTTCGGGTCACAGACCGCCTGAACAATATCCTCTCGCAGTTGGACAAGGGCCTGCCCGCGTTTGACTTCACCCGCGACGAATCCCTGCTGCTGGATCGCGAGGACAGCGAATGGCCGGCCTCCATCAGCGCCGCCGACGAGCTGTGGCGCAAGCGCCTGAAGAGCAGCGTGCTGAACCTGCGCCTGACCGGCAAGAAGGACGACGAAATCCGCGACCTGCTGGTGCGCCGCTACAAGGGCCAGCTCAAGCGCGTCGAGCAGCAGAACAGCGACGACGTGTTCGAGCTCTATATGAACTCCCTGACCCGCCTGTACGACCCGCACAGCAACTACCTGTCGCCGCGCTCGCTGGAAAACTTCAACATGAGCATGTCCCTGTCCCTCGAGGGCATAGGCGCGGTGCTGCAGGCGGACGAGGAATACACCAAGGTGGCGCGGCTGGTGGCCGGCGGCCCGGCAGACCGCACCGGTAAGCTCAAGCCCAACGACAAGATAGTCGCGGTAGGTCAGGGCAAAGAGGGTGAGATGGTCGACGTAATCGGCTGGCGCCTGGACGACGTGGTCGACCTGATCCGCGGCGAGGCCGGCACCTTCGTGCGCCTGGAGACCATCCCCACCGGCGGCGACGGCAGCCACAGGACCATCCTGATCAAGCGCAGCAAAGTCAAGCTGGAGGACCAGGCGGCGAAGAAGGCCACCTTCGAATTCTCAGACGGCGAGAAGACCTACAAGATCGGCGTGATCAACCTGCCGACCTTCTATATCGACTTCGAGGCCTACCGCCGCCGCGACCCGAACTACAAGAGCACCACCCGCGACGTGGCCAAGCTGCTCGCGGAACTGAAGGAGGAGAAGGTCGACGGCATTATCCTGGATCTGCGCAACAACGGCGGCGGCTCCCTGCAGGAGGCCACCATGCTCACCGACCTGTTTATCGACCAGGGCCCGGTGGTGCAGATCCGCCACGCCAACGAGCAGATCTCGCGGCACAACCGCTCGCGCTCACGCGCCATGTACCGCGGCCCGCTGATGGTGCTGATCAACCGCCTGTCCGCGTCCGCGTCGGAGATCTTCGCCGGGGCCATCCAGGACTACAACCGCGGCCTGGTGGTGGGCAACCAGTCCTTCGGCAAGGGCACCGTGCAGACCATGGCGCCGCTGAAGGAAGGCCAGCTGAAGATCACCCAGTCTAAGTTCTACCGCGTGTCCGGCGACAGCACCCAGCACGCCGGCGTGACTCCGGATATCCCGATGCCGCAGCTGATCGATGCGGAGAGCGTCGGCGAGAGCGCCTACGACACCGCCCTGCCCTGGGACCGCATCCACGCGGTACCGCACGCAAAATACTTCAACCTGAAAGACCTGCTGCCGCAGCTGATCAGCAAGCACAACCAGCGCACCGCGGCGGATCCGGACTTTATCTTTCTGCGCGAGCAGTTCCAGTTCGAGAGCGAGCGCGCCGACCAGAAGTTCGTATCCCTGAACGAGCAGGCGCGGGAGGAGGAGCGCAAGCGCCTCAACGAGCGCCTGCTGACGATGGAAAACCGCCGCCGCACCGCCAAGGGCCTGGAGCCCTACGAGAGCTTCGAGGCCTACGAGGAAAGCGAATCCGCGGATGTCGCGACCATCGGCGGACCGGTGGAGATCAAGCTCGAGAAGGATCCGATCCTGAACGAGGCCGGCTATATCATGGCGGACTTTATCGGCCTGTCCGACAAGATCGCCAAGGCGCCGCCGCAGGTTGCCAACTTTTAAAAAATATTTTGGGGTGCGCACTGCGCACCCCAAACGTATAAAACCTCAGGTTGGGTATACCCAACCTCAGACTGCTGACAAAGTCCTGCAGCCAGATTGGAAGGCGAAGTGCTAGGACGAGTATTTCGAACCGTCGGCGGCAGGACGTCGCCGCCGGAGCGTACAGGGATGTATTTACAGCGTTTCGAAATACTCGTCCTAGTGCTTCGCCGCCACAGCACCTGATTAGGAGAAGGGCGGGGTTTATCAATGCACTGAGGTTGGGGAAACCCCAACCTTTTTATTTTCAGGGGGAAAAATGAAAGTCGTTTCCTTTAACGTCAACAGTATCCGCGCGCGTCTGCACCAGTTGGAGGCCCTGGTGGAATCCCAGTCTCCGGACATTATCGGCCTGCAGGAAACCAAGTGCACCGACGAGGATTTCCCGGTGGACGCGGTGCGCGACCTGGGCTACGAGGTCATCTACTTCGGCCAGAAGACCCACTACGGCGTCGCCCTGCTCTCCCGCTATCCGTTTGTCGACCGCGAATACGGCTTCCCCAAGGATGACAAGAACGCCCAGCGACGCATGGTCATGGGCAAATTCGATATCGGCGGCAAGGAACCGCTGACGGTCATCAACGGCTACTTCCCCCAGGGGGAAAACCGCGAGCACCCGGTCAAGTTCCCGGCCAAGCGCAAATACTACGCCGACCTGGACGATTACCTGCAGACCACCTGCAAGCCGGACGCGCCGGTGCTGGTAATCGGCGATATGAACATCTCCCCCACCGACCTGGATATCGGCATCGGCGAGCAGAATCGAAAGCGCTGGCTGCGCGACGGCAAATGCAGCTTCCTGCCCGAGGAGCGCGAATGGCTGCAGAAGATCCAGGACTGGGGCCTGGTGGACACCTTCCGCGCGCTGAACCCGGACACCGACGATGTCTTCAGCTGGTTCGATTACCGCAGCCGCGGCTTCGAGCGCGATCCCAAGCGCGGCCTGCGCATCGACCTGATACTGGCCAGCAGGCCGCTCGCGGAGGCCTGTGTGGACACCGGGGTCGACTACGAGATCCGCGGCATGGAGCGCCCGTCGGACCACGCCCCAGTCTGGGCCGAATTCAGGCTTTAATTCCGCCCGCAATGGCCGGACGCCCTCCGGCCATTTTTCGCCCTTCACATATATGATTTCCCATATATAATGCCGAAGGTCCATGGAGAGCCATTGGTGCGGCGCCCCGTACCGGCTCCCGGGAGACCCAGTTCAGCGGTATTTCGCGATGAATCCAGTTCAGTTTTACAAGTGTCTGGCCGATCCGACCCGCCTGCGCAGCCTGCTGCTGATCGCCTGCGAGGGCGAGCTGTGTGTGTGCGAACTGACCGCAGCGCTCGACGAGAGCCAGCCAAAGATATCCCGCCATCTGGCCCAGCTGCGCAACTGCGATCTGCTGCAGGACAGGCGCCGCGGGCAGTGGGTTTTTTACCGCATCAACCCCGCCCTGCCCCGCTGGGCCAAGGCGGTCCTGCATGAAACCCTGCAGGCCAACCGGAGCTTGATCGAAGACAACCAGCGCAAATTGAACCTGATGGGCGCAAGGCCAGAGCGCTGCGACCTGACCTGAAAAAATTTTACCGGTGCATATGCGATTTTCCGTATATACCCATTAACAGAGACAGAACCGGGAAGGTAAATCTGTGAAACTGCTATTTATCTGCACCCACAATCGCTGCCGCAGCATATTGAGCGAGGCAATCACCAATCACCTGGCACAGGGCCGGGTCACCGCCTACAGCGCAGGCAGTCAGCCGGCCGGGGAGGTACACCCCCTGTCTCTCAAATATCTCAAGGCCCGCGGCATCAGCACAGAAGGTTTGCAGAGCCAGTCCTGGGATGACTTCGAGGCAATGGCGCCCGATGTGGTGATCACCGTCTGCGACAGCGCAGCCAACGAGAGCTGTCCGGTCTGGTTCGGCAATACCGTCAAAGTCCATTGGGGGCTGCCGGATCCTTCCAGGTTAAATGGACCGGCAGAGGCTATCGAATCCGCATTCTTCGAGGTCATGGACACCATCGAACAGCGCATTCGCAAACTGTTGGCACTGGATCTGGAGCAGCTGTCGCCAGCACAGCTGCAGCTGGCACTCGAATCCATCGCTTCGGAGGATTGATTGATGGGACTCTTTGAACGTTATCTGACCCTGTGGGTGGGGCTGAGCATTATCATTGGTGTCGCTCTGGGCAATCTGTTCCCCGGGTTGTTCGAGTGGTTTTCGGCCCAGGAGATCGCGCATGTCAATATCCCGGTGGCGCTGTTTATCTGGGTGATGATCTACCCGATGATGGTTCAGGTGGATTTTTTCTCCATCAAGGATGTCGGGAAAAAGCCCAGGGGACTGCTCCTGACCCTGTTTATCAACTGGCTGGTCAAACCTTTCACTATGGCGGCGCTGGGCTGGCTGTTTTTCCGTGTGCTGTTTGCCGACCTCGTCGATCCGCAGTCGGCTACGGAATACATTGCCGGCATGATCTTACTCGGAGTCGCACCCTGCACCGCCATGGTATTCGTCTGGAGCCATCTGACCGAGGGCGATGCCAACTACACCCTGGTGCAGGTATCGGTGAATGATCTCATCATGATCTTCGCCTTCGCGCCCATTGCCGGGTTCCTGCTCGGCGTGACCGATGTGACCGTCCCCTGGGATACGCTGCTGCTGTCGGTTTTACTCTATGTTGTTATCCCGTTGGTGGCCGGGGTATTCACGCGCAGAGTACTGGACTCGACCAATAATCACGCGCGGCTGAATCACTTTATCCACCGGTTGAAGCCCATCTCCATCGCCGGTCTACTGGCAACCGTGGTGCTGTTGTTTGGCTTCCAGGCGGAGACCATCATGGCCGAGCCACTGGCAATTGCACTGATTGCCATTCCGCTGCTGATACAGACTTACGGCATTTTCGCTCTCGCCTATGGCTCAGCCAAGGCCTTGAAGCTGCCGCACAATATAGCCACGCCCGCGGCCATGATCGGCACCTCGAACTTCTTTGAGCTGGCGGTGGCCGTAGCCATCTCATTGTTCGGGCTGCAATCCGGCGCCGCACTCGCTACCGTTGTCGGAGTCCTCGTCGAGGTGCCCGTTATGCTCACGCTGGTAGCTTTCGCCAACCGCACGCGCCACTGGTTTGGGGAGGCCGCCGCATGAAGACCGATACACTGCCCAATATCGAGCGCGACTGCCTTCAACCGATCGATCGGGAAAAGCTGCAGTCGGGGATCAGCGAGACCAAGCCCAAAATTCTGTTGCTCTACGGCTCACTGCGCGCCCGCTCATTCAGCCGGCTGGCGGCGGAGGAGGCCCGCCGGCTGCTGGAGCTATTCGGCGCGGAGACACGCATGTTCAATCCGTCCGGCCTGCCGCTGCCGGACGATGCCGACCAGGAGCACCCGAAGGTCCAGGAGCTGCGCGCACTCGCCCAATGGTGCGACGGCATGGTCTGGTCCTCGCCCGAGCGACACGGCGCCATGACCGGTGTCATGAAGGCGCAGATCGATTGGATTCCGCTGTCACTGGGCGGCGTGCGACCGACCCAGGGAAAGACACTGGCCCTAATGCAGGTCTGCGGCGGCTCCCAGTCTTTCAACGCGGTCAACCAGATGCGCGTGCTGGGCCGCTGGATGCGGATGGTCACCATACCCAACCAGTCCTCGGTGCCAAAGGCCTGGCTGGAATTTGGAGACGACGACAGGATGAAACCCTCACCCTTCTACGACAGGATCGTCGACGTGATGGAAGAGTTGATGAAGTTCACCCTGCTGTTGAAAGACAAAAAAGAATACTTCGTCGACCGCTATTCCGAGCGCAAGGAAAGCGAAGCCGAATTCCGCAAGCGCATCGACCAGCGGGCACTGCAGAATCCCACCGAATAGCCACTGCCTCGACAGCGCCGCCCCAGCCGGCGCTGTCGCACAGCAAGAGGGATTATCATTCGCCCAGCGCCCGGTTCAGTATCCCCGCCAGGCGCACACCGCCCTGGCGCAGGCGCTCTTCGACAATTCCCCGGTTGCGCAAATAATAGGCCTCGCCGAGATTGGCCTCTGCCGTGTAGGCGTGGCTGTGCACCAGGCGCTGCGACTCGGCCGCCCAGTCCGGCGCCCCAGTGGCCTGCCAGCGCCGGCGCTGCTGCTCGGTGATTTCGCCCAACTGGGCATGGGCATACTGTTTCCAGTCCCGTACAAAGCCGGCCGGCAGGTAGATATCCCAGAGGGCATGCAGGTTCGTCGGATAGCCGAAAAACTGCACTTCTATATCATTGCCACCCCTGTCTGCAGCCAGCCCTGTGTGCAGCGGCTGGTGCAGGTCGCCGACAAAGTGCGCGATAAACAGCAGCGCCTCGACGCGCTCCCGCTGCGGCGCATCGTCTTCGCTCAGCTTTCCTTCGAACTCTGCCAGCGCCTTGAGGATACAGCCGGCGGGTGGACAGTCCCTGGTCTCGACATAGCCGCTCCACTCGCGCGGCAGGCTGATATAGTGCAGCGGCGCCGCCCAGTCGTAGTTGCTGTCGCTGCGGATCCGGTCGGCCCAGGTTGCCGCCTCGGCCAGGCTCGGCTCTCCGGCGCTTTGCAGCAGCTGACTCACTTCCGCCCGCACCTCGGGGCGCAGATGACTCCAGGCAATCTCACCCACCACCCTGTGCCCGTCGTCGCCCCAGGAAAACACCTCGGCACTGAAAAAGAGGAGTGAAAGCACCGAAAAAAGTCGCAGAAGTCTGTTTGTGTTGTTCACCGAAAAATTCCCCCGCTGTAAATGACCGCCCCAGCCTAATGACAATTTGTGACAAAAAGTGAACCGTCATATTTATTCAAGAAATTAGAGACAAAAGCGCAACAATTCCTTCACTCGACCGTCAACTGCTCCTGGTAAAAATCCCGCTGGCCAGGGCTCGGCAACGGGACACTGCGCCAATAACAAAGACTTTTCACCGCCAACGGATGGCGTCACCCGCCAGCCGCATTGGTTATTTTCGAGACCAGGAGAATTTCATGAAACGCTGCTTGTTCCCGCGCGCACTCTTGTCCGCTGCGGTGATCTCTGCGATGGGCGCGGCGCCCATGGCTTTCGCGCAGGAGACGTCCGCCACCATTCGCGGCATTGTCACCGGGATCAATGGCGAACCGGTCGACAAGGCCAGGATCACCGTTGTTCACACCCCTTCAAACAGCCGCAGCGAGATTACCAGCGGCGATTCCGGTCATTTCAACCTCAGCGGCCTGCGAGTGGGCGGCCCCTACCGGATTACGGTAGAGTCCGATCAGGGCGAGCGGGTATTGAACGGCATCTATCTGACCCTCGGCGATCCACTGTCCCTGCCCGTCAATCTGGATGCGCCGGCCCTGGAAGAAGTGCACGTGGTCGCGCGCCTCGAGGAGAGCGCCAGCACCGTCGTCGGCCCCGCCTCCCACTTTACCCGCGCCGATCTCGAGCACGCCCCCTCGGTCAATCGCGACCTGAAAGACCTGGTGCGCCTCGACCCGCGTGTCTATATCGACGAGTCCTACGCGGACGGCATCCAGTGTGCCGGCGCCAATCCGCGTTTCAACAGCCTCACCGTCGACGGCGTGCGCATGAACGACAATTTCGGCCTGAACAGCAACGGCTACCCCACCGAGCGCATGCCCTTCTCCTACGACGCGATCGACCAGGTGGCGCTGGAGCTGGCGCCCTTCGACGTCCAGTACGGCGGCTTCAGCGCCTGTAACATCAATGCGGTGACCAAGTCCGGCAGCAACGAGTGGCACGGTTCCGTCGTCTACGACTATACCGACGACGGCATGCAGGGGGATTCACTGGAAGGCGACGAGTTCCATGTGGAATCCTTCGACGAGCAGCGCTACGCCACCACCCTGTCCGGTCCGATCATTCCCGACAAGCTGTTCTTCTTTACCGCCTACGAGAAGCTGGACGGCGTGGACACCTTCGAACGCGGCCCGGCCGGTTCCGGCGCGCCCACCGAGGTCCAGGGCGTCAGCCGGGCCCAGGTGGACGAGATACTGCGTATCGCGCGCGATGTCTACGGCTATGAGCCCGGCGGCCTGCCCACCAGCCTGCCGGTGGAAGACGAGAAGCTGCTGGTAAAACTGGACTGGAATATCAGCGACGGCCAGCGCGCCGCCTTTACCTACAACTACAACGACGGCTTCCATATCGCGGAGTCCGACGGCGACAGCGACGAGCTGGAGTTCTCCAACCACTATTACGAGCGCGGCGCCGAGCTGAACGCCTATGTGGCCCAGCTGTTCTCCGACTGGAGCGATATCTTCTCCACCGAGCTGAAAATCGGCTACTCGGAACTGGATAACCGCCAGCTCTCCCTCGGCGGTACGGACTTCGGCGAAGTACAGATCCGCACTTCCAATGACCACGACGGCGACGGCAGCGCCTCCAGGGCCACGGTCTACCTGGGTGCGGACGACTCCCGCCACGCCAACAAGCTCAGCTACGAAACCCTGACCCTGAAGCTGGCGGGCAACCTGCAGCTGGACGCGCACAACCTCTACTTCGGCTACGAGCGCGATACCTTCGATGTCTTCAATATGTTCGTGCAGGAGGCCGAGGGCGAATACCGTTTCAACAGCATCGAAGACTTCGCGGCCGGTATCGCCGACCGCATCACCTACGAAAACGCCGCCGGCAGCAACGATCCCACCGACGCCGGTGCGGAGTTTTCCTACACCACCAACTCCATCTACGCCCAGGATGAATACCAGTTCGCCAATGTCGACCTGACCCTGGTCGCCGGCCTGCGCTACGACTGGTACACGAGCGATGACCACCCGGTGGAAAACCCGGCGGTTGAAGCCGCCTACGGCATTCGCAACACGGAAAACATGGACGGCAAGGACCTGCTGCAGCCGCGCCTGGGGCTGAACTGGAACGTGAACGACCGGCTGGAGATCCACGGCGGTATCGGCCTCTACTCCGGCGGCAACCCCAATGTGTGGATCTCCAACAACTACTCCAACAACGGCGTCATCCAGTTGGAGGTGCAGGATGAAAGCGGTATCCCCCTGGCGGATATGGACTGGAACGGCAGCGGCCGCCCCATCTACGATATTCCGCAGCACCTGTACGACCAGGTGGCCAGCGGCAGCACCTCCGGCAGCGTCAACCTGATGGATCCGGACTTCGAGATTCCGTCCAGCTGGAAATACGCGCTGGGCGGCAGCTACCTGTTCGAGAGCGGCTACCTGGCCAGCATCGACCTGCTGCACAGCGAGTTCCGGGACGCCGCCATCATCCGCGACATTTCCCTGGAGCGGGTCGGCACCGCCGCCGCAGACGGCCGGCCCCTCTACGCCGCCACCAACGGCCGCAGACAAGACTATATGCTGACCAATGTGAACGGCGACTCCGGCTATGCCACCTCCCTGTCGCTGGGTCTTTCCAGATCCTTCGACTTCGGCCTCGACCTGGCTCTGGGCTACGCCTATACCGAGGCGGAGGATGTCAACCCGATGACCAGCTCCGTGGCCTTTTCCAATTACAGCGGCGTGGCCACGGCCAACGCCCAGGACCCGGGCACCGCGACCTCCAACTATGTGGTGCCGCACCGTTTCACGCTGAAGCTGGACTACGGCCGCGAGTTCTTTGACGGCTACGAAACCCGCGTGACCCTGTTCGGCACCCTGAACGAGGGCCGCCCCTACACCTACACCTTTGAAGACAGCGCTTACGGCAGCAGCTTCGGCAGCTACGCCGACCGCTTCCGCCAGCTGCTGTATGTGCCGAGCGGCGAGAGCGATCCGGGCGTCGTCTTCGGGGACGACTTCGATACCGAGGCCTTCTTCGCCTGGGCCGACAAGGAGGGGCTGGATCGCGGCAGGATCGTCGAGCGCAACGAGCTGACCAGCGACTGGTGGAGCCGCCTGGACCTGCGCATCAACCAGGAGCTGCCCGGCTTCCGCGCCGGCGACCGCGCCAACGCCTACTTCGTGGTGGAAAACCTGGGCAACCTGCTGAACGACGACTGGGGCGTGATGGTCGAGACCGGCTTCCCGCTGTCCCAGGCCGCCGTCAAGGTCAGCATGGACGAGCAGAACCGCTATGTGTTCGAGGAATTCCTCGATCCGGCCGGACAGACCCGGGTGGCCGAACCTTCGTTCTGGAAGGCGCGCCTGGGGATTCGCTACCAATTCTAGGCTGGCCGCAGGGGGGCGAACCTTGCGTTCGCCCCCTTTTAGGCGTCCCCGAGCCAGCGCTCCAGGGTCTCCCGCAACAGATCCTTGCTCAGCGGCTTGGTCAGGAAGTCATCCATACCCGCCGCGAGGCAGCGGCCCTCGAACTGCTCCTCCGTGGTACTGGTCAGGGCGATAATCGGCAGGCGGTCTTCCGGTGTGTTCTCCGCCTCCCAGTGGCGCAGGCGCTCGATAATCTCCGCGCTGTGTTCGGTGTTCTGCTGGCAGTCCACCAGCAACAGGTCGTAGTTCCCTTCCGGTAGCCGCTCCAGCGCATCCACCACGGACGCCGCCACATCCACCCGGTAGCCGAGCGCCTGCAGCATCTCCTCCGTCACCCCCTGGTGCTGGCGAGACTCCTCGACCAGCAGCAGCGAGTAGCGCCGCGGCCTGTCGCCGCCGCTGGATACGATGCGCCGGCTGGCCTTCTTCACACCGCCAAACAGCCGCGAGATCAACGCATCGTGCAGCTCCTTGCGCGTAACGGGCCGCTCGAGATACTGGGCGGAGGGGAGCGCCTGCAGCAGCCGGGTGAAATCGGGCTTGTGGCCGTAGCCCCCGAGGCAGATCAGCTGGCACTCGCCGGTATCCAGCGCCGTCTCGCGGAAAAATTTCGCCACCGCAGTGAGCAGGCCGTTGTCGCCCATGGCCGGCGCCAGCAGAATCAGCTGCCTGCGCTCCAGCGCCAGCTGCAGTGCAGTCTCCACCGTCTCACGGGTATCGGCGCTCCACTGCAACGTACCCGTTTCCATACCGAAAGAGCGCAACACCTGGGCCAGCCCCGCCACGAACAGCCCCTTCTGGTGCAGCAGCAGCACCTCGAAGTCCTGCAGGCGCCGGTCCGGAGTCAGGTAGACCCGCTGGTTGGGCTCCATCGTGAATTTGACCATTACCTGGTAGCGGTTGCCTTCCGGCGTCGAATGCAGTTGCAGATAGCCGCCCATGGCCTCCGCCAGCCCCTTGGCGATAGACAGACCGAGGCCGGTGGTGACCTGGGTGGTGTCGGTGCGCGAGAAGGCACCGAACAGCTCGCTCTCGTCCGGCAGTATCTCGCCGCGGCCGTCGTCCTTGAGGCTGATGGTCAGTTGCCCCTCGGCGCTGGTTATCGGGGTGAAGCTCACCTGCCCCCAGAGCTCGCCCACCTGGGCGATGACCGTGGCCGAGTCCACCAGGTTGCGGATCAGCTGCGCCGTCTTGCGGTTGTCGCCGGTCACCATCACCGGCAGGTTGTCGTCGATCTGGAAGTTGAACTCCAGGCGCTGGCGGTGCGCGGCGCGCGCGGCGAACTTGAAGGACTTCTCGATCGTCTTGACCAGGTTGAAGGTACCCTGGCGCAGGCGGATATCCCTGCGCGCCACCCGGGTGAAAAGCCCCACATTGTCCACCAGCTTCAGCTGCTGGCTGCCGGCCGTCTTCGCCAGGCGCACCCACTCCCGCTGGCGCTCGCTCAGCGGCTCCGCTTCCAGCAGCGCCAGGGCGCCGAGGGAGTCGGAAAGCTGGCTGCGGAACTCCTGGCCGATATTGGCGATAAACTCATTGGTCAGCTCCACCGCCGCCTCCGAGTGCTTGCGCGCCTCCGCCAGACTGCTGGCGCGCTGCTGCAGCTCCTGCATCGCGGCCAGGCGGTCCCAGTAGTTTTCGGACTCGCGGCGCGCCTGGTGGGCGGTCAGCCAGACAAACGCCAGGGTCAGGGCCCCGTAGATGGTGCCGAGAATCTCCCCGGAGAGGACCGCCATGGCCGCGGCGGGCAACAGCGGTGCCGCGACGAACAAGGTCAGGAAGCGGTGATAGGGGGCGAATACGGTAGTGACACTGGAGCAGAAGATGACCGTATACAGCCACAGGAAGTGGGTCTCAGGCGCGAACCCCAGCAGCCAGACGTAACAGAACAGAATCCCCCCCCACCAGGCGGCCACGATGGTGGAGGAGAGGAAGTAGCGGCGGCGCCAGCGATTCGGGCCGGTGGAATAGAGGTAGTTGAAGCGGAAAACGTAGTAACCGCGCAGCAGCGTCAGCAGCACGAAGCCGATACCCAGGATCAGCAGCAGGCGCGGCGCCTCGACGCGCATATCGCCAATCGCCGCGGCAATCGCGAAGGCGCACAGCGAAAGCAGCATACCGCGGCGGCTGTACTTCGCGATACGCGTATCGGTGGCGCGGCAGACACGGCGGTCTTTCTGTACCTTGAGTTCGGGGCGATCAAAAATCGGCATAGAGATCTTCCCTGCGCAAGCGGGCTACCGGGCACGCCGGCGGCCTCAGCCTAGTCCCAGCACCTCGACGAGTACTGTTTTGATAAGGAAACCGAGCAACCCCAGGCCCAGCGCAATAAACAGGATAAAGGTGCCAAACCGGCCCGCCCTGGACTCCTTCGCCAGGTTCCAGACGATGAACACCATAAATAGGATGAGTCCGCCGACTCCCAGCCACAGGGAGTACTCTTCAAACTGCTCGAACGACATGCAGCTGCCCGCTTCAAAAATTGGCGCGCATTGTACAGCGGCCGCCGCTTAGTGGCGAGAGGCCGGCAGACCGCCAGCGACCATCCGGTCGCGTGCCGCCGCCACCGCCCTAACGGCTTCAGGCTCCCTGATAGTAGTCGCCGTCCTCCGCCGCGCGGGTGCCGCAGCGCAGGCGCCGCACCTCCCGGTCGCGGTAGCGGCTGTCGTGCCAGCAGCGCGGCAGCGCCTCTCCGGAGAGGAAGCACAACTGGGTCTTGTCGAAGACCTCGGGGTCCTGCATCTCCTCTCCCCACAGGTAGCGGCCGACCACCGTCAGCTCGTAGGGATTGGACAAGGTGACGATATCCGCCACCTCGACCAGGTGATTCGTGGATGTATCTTTGAACAGCATTTTGGCACCCGTTTCGTCTCGCTACCCTCAGTATAGGGCTTCCGGCGCCAAAGCTTGCGGCACGGTGCAGACCGGCACCGCGCAGGTCGCTCAGATATACATCGCATCAATTCGAAAGCTTTCCGGAAAATAACCGCAAATTCAACAATGAAATCGAAAAGTAGCCCGACAGAGGATCGTATAAATCCGAAGATGGGCCCTAGCCCTCCAGCGTCAGGCGCGCGGCCACCATGCCCTCTTCCGGCAGCGCATCCAGATTCAGGGTGCGGATACTGAACTGCTGCTGCATCAGGTTGTTGAGCCAGGGCTGCAGGTCCTGATAGCGGGCCTCCTCGATCCACAGGCGGATGCGCCCGTCGCCCTCGGGCTCGAAGCGCTTGATGGTGATGCCCTGCTGCTTGGCTGCGGCGGTCACCCGCTGCAACAGGGTGCCGGAGGCCTGCGCGCGGGCGGCCGGTTCCAGGCGCTCCAGCACCGGGCGCTGGGACTCTATCCAGCGCACCAGCCGGCGCGACTCGTCGGCGCGGGCGCGGGCGTCGTCGAAAAAGTGCTTGGCCGGCATAAACAGGCCGTAGACCAGGAAGAGCCCGCCCAGAAACAGGATCAGGACACCCAGCGCGCGCTGGTCGTTCGGGGGCAGCGCCTGCCACTTCTGCTGCCACTGCTCGAATTGTTCTTTCATCATGCTTTCACTGCCAATTTGATTCGCCGACGACCGTGTAGTGCAGCCGCTGGCCAGCGGACCGGCGCGCCGTCAGCGCAGCCGGATACGCCCGGAGACCCCCTTGTCCAATTCGTTGGCCCCGAGCAGGTCGGCGCGGAACTCGCCGCCGGACAGGCGGCCGACAAAAGTGTCCAGGTCCGTCAGGTTGGGCGCCTGCAGCTGCAGCACCATCTCGCCGCGGTTGCCGTCGAAGCGCAGCGACTGCAGTTTCAGGGAGCCGCCCTTATGCTGCTCCCAGACGCGGCTCAGTTGCTGCATCTGGGCACCGAAATTGCCGCCGCTGGAGCCGGCACTTCTCAGGTAGCCCTCGATCTGACGGCGCAGCCCCTCCTGCGGCCTGACGCCGGGGAAGAGATCGCCAAACAGCGCGCGCGCCTCTGCCTCGGCGCTGTTGGCCTGCCACTGCAGATAGCCGCCGGCGGCCACAAACAGCAGCAGCTGTGCCGCGAAGCAGGCCGCGGCCACCTTGGCGGGCCGGACCCACCAGTTGCCTTTCTCGTCGCCCTGGTCCAGCTGGTAGTCACCGCTCATCAGGTTGGCGAGACGCGCCGGTTTACAGCGCGCCAACAGCGCCTCCTCGGGCGCCTGCTCCAGGGTCTGCAGCCGGTCTCCGAACAGGGATTCCAGCTCCGCCGCGGCCATCGCGTCCCCTGCGCCGGCACCGAGCAGCTGCAACCCCGGTCCCTCGCGCTCCGGGTCCGTATCGTCGCCGGCGTCGCCCTCCGCCAGGGGCGCCAGCAGCGGCTGCAGGTGCTGGCGGCGCACACTCAGCCCGTGCCCGCGCTTGTGCCAGATATGCGCCTGGTCGCCATCGAGCCACAGGGCGATATCGCCCTCGAGCAGATCCAGCAGCTGGTACTCGGGCAACGCGGCCGCGATGGGCCAGTTCAGGCGCTGCAGCTGGCCGTGCAGCGCGTCCATCTTCTCCGTCGCGATCGCGTAAACGCTGCAGAGGTCGCCGCTGCGCGGCTGGCAGACGAAGTGCAGCGCGTCCACATCCTCCGCCAGGCGGTCTTCGACCATATAACCGATCGCCCGGGGCTGGCGGCGCGCGGCCTTTGGAATCGTCTCCAGGCCGCTCCAGATCCAGTTGCCGGGCAACAGCAGCAGGGCCCGCGCGCCCTCGGGAAAGTCGAGGCGCACGGCCCCGTCCGGGCTGTCCGCGCTTGCGCAGTCTGGGTTGAAGGCGCGCACGAAGGTGTCGTCCAGCGCTACCGGGCGCCAGCCGTCGCGGCTCCAGCAGTGCAGCTGCACCGGCCCGTCGGGCCCCCCCCCCTCGCGGAGGCGCAGCAGTATCAACTGCCTGGAGGCCGCGGCGGAACCTTTGTCGACACTCGAACTAATTGCTGTAAGCATATGATTTTATTGAGTTAACCATTCTTGTCGGCGACCTCGTAGTCGAGCAGCTCCTGCATGGCGGCGCCGGAAAACATCCGTCGCTGCCGCTGCACGACGACGGCCCGCCCCTTGCCCTCGTCCAGCTGCAGGGTACTTTCCCAGTACTGCCGGTAATCGCCGTCCGGCCCCAACTGTACCGCAATACGCGCCAGGAAGTACTGGCTGTGGAACACCAGCCCACCGCCATTGGAAATCCCGTACTCCGCCAGCTGGGCGCGGTCGCTGAAGACACCGTCCGACTCCCGGAAGCGCACTATATCGGCAACCCTGGCCTGGGGATCTATCGCCTCCAGCAGCTCCGGGGGGGCAAAGTTGATATTGATCGCGGTACCCGTCTCCGGCAGGGCGCACAGGAAGGGGCTCAGCTTCTGCCAGTCCTCCGCCTCCATGCCCTGCACCGCGGACAGCTCCGAAACGTCGCTGATCAGCGTATCCGGCGTCCGGTGCGCCAGTTCACGGCCCAGGTAGCCGTCGTCCTCTGTGCCCGGGGCCAGCGGCGTGTCGCCCGCGTCTATCCAGTCCTGGATGGCCCCGGCCAGCTCCGCGCGGCCGCTCACATTGCGCACCAGGCGCTCGAAAATCTGCCGCTGCTGCGACTGCGCGGAGCCGCCGCCGGCCAGATTATTCACATTAAAACATGAGTTTAAGTCTTTGATATTAATGCGGATTTTTCCGTTGTCCGGATTGAAGGCGAGGGCCTTCTGGGCCCAGGGCTCCTGCGCCGAATCCGCCGACTCGCGCTGCTCGCGGTCGGCCTCGAAATCCTTCTCCAGCGCCACCCGCGCCCAAGCCTCGGCGCCGGTGACAAATTCCGCCAGCTGCGTGTTCGCCAGCAGCGCGCCGGTGCGCGACACGGCGATGCGGTTGCGGGTGATGGCGTGGGTCACGGCGGCGATGGCGATCACCATGACCAGCAGCACGGTGATCAGCGCGACGCCGCGCTGGCGCGCCAAGGGGCTAGTCACGACCGCCCTCCGGTTGCCGCCCGCCGCTGTCGTCGGCGCCCGGGTCGTCGCGGCCGGCGCCGTCACCGCCGCTGCCGCCGGAGGAGGACCCTCCGCCGGCGCTGGCTGCCACGCGCGGCAGCGGGAAGACGCGGCGCAGCTCGCCACCGCTGCGGGTCTGCAGCACGAACTCCACCGCGCCGGGCAAGCTCCTGTCCACGTCCGCGGCCGAGGTGCGCGAGGTGACCGGCGGCCACTGCGACAACCAGGCGTCGGTATCCGGGTCGTAGTAGCGCAGGTTCAGGCTGTCGACGCCGGCCAGCAGCGGCTCCGCCACCGGCTCCGAATCCGGCGCCCGGTCCAGTACGCGCCAGCGGCTGCGCAGTAACAGCGCGCCGCTGTCTTCGTCGAGGCCGCTGCCCTCCCCGTCCTCGACGAAGCCGAGGCTGTAGCTCAGGCGCTGCAGCTCACCGCGCGGCTCGCCGGTCAGGTTGGCGGCGCCGAGGCGGGTGAACTCCAGTTCGTCCGCATCGCCGCGCAGGGCCGGCTCGTAGCCGTTGTAGGCGTTCTTTACCGGGCGCGCGGTCAACTGGCGCAGGTCGTCGTCGATGCGGTACATGGCCATGGAGAAACGCCGCAGCTCCTCGGCGCGCAACTCCAGGGCCCGGTCGGTATTGTTGAAGGTGTCGAGCAGCGCATAGGAGCCGACGCTGATGATCGACACCAGCATCAGCACCACGAGAATTTCAATCAGGGTAAAACCGGACTGGGAGTGGAACGATGAACGATGAACGATGAACGATGCATGGGCGTCGCTGGCGCGGCATATGCAGAGCCTGTCACTGCCGGCGCTATTGTCCGGGCTGTGGCACTGCCCCCCCGCATTCACTATTCCGCATTTATCATTCATCTGGACACGCCCCCGTCCTCTTTCGCCGCCCAGGCGTCGAGCGTCAGGGTCGGGTACTCCGCATCCGGGTGCGCGACTTCGATGGTGATACGGCGCATGCGTTCCTCGCTGGTGGCCTCCACCCGGGCGGTCACCTGCCACTCGCGTTCGCCGAGAGGCACCCGTTCGGATTTTTCCCCCAGCGGCGGCCAGGGGCTGCGCAGGCGCAGTTCGGCCAGCACCTGCTGCGCCACCCAGTTGGCCGCCAGCCGCTCCTCCATCACGGCCTGCTGGCGCACGCTGTCCTGCATCGTCTTCAGGACGCTGGCGGCGACGACGCCGAAGATCACCAGCGCAACGAGGACTTCGACCAGCGTGAAGCCGCGCTGTTTGAATGATGCCTGGAAGCCGCACTGTGCGGCGACGCCGCCGCGGCGCTCACGCGCCGCTGGAGCCCTGCGCCCGCCCCCGCTGTTCATCACTCCGCATTCATCATTCATCATTTCGCTACCACTCAGCCTGCCACTCCAGCTGCAGGCCGTGCAGACTGCTGTAGGAAATGGTCGCGCCGCGGCTTACATCTCCGTCCTGCAGCAGAAACAGGGCCAGCTCCACCGGCAGTATCTCTCCGCTGGAGAGCGCGACGAACTGCGGCCGCGGCTGTTCCGAGTCCTCCTCGGCGGCGAACTCCGTTTCCTGCATGGACGGCAGCTCGGCCTCGGCGAGTACTTCCAGGCGCATATTGGCGGGCAACTGATGGGCGGCGAAGCGCGCCGCGGCGGATCGGGCCGCGGCGCCGTCGAGGAGCTGCCACTGCAGAGTGGCCGGATCGAAGCGCACGACGCTGTAACCGTCGGATTCCAGCACCACCCCGTAGTGGGACTTGTCGATCAGGGCGCGGTCCGCGACCAGCTGCAGCAGCGCCGCGAGGCGCTGTACCTCGGCGCTCCAGGCGCGCGCGCCGGAGTTGCCCAGCGACAGAACGGCCATACCCGCGAGAGTGGCGATGATAACGATCACCACCAGCACTTCGATCAGGGTAAAGCCGCGGCTGCGGCTGGGCCCGACACGCATCAGGGAAAACCGGCGCCGGGATCAGAGTTCGGCGACGAAGATATCGGCCGCCTCGCCCTCGCCGCCGGGCTTGCCGTCGGCGCCGAGGCTGAAGAGGTCGTAGGGGCCGCTGCTGCCGGGGCTGATGTACTGGTATTCGTTGCCCCAGGGATCCTTGGGCGCCTTCTTCAGGTAGGGTTCGGTCCAGTTCTTCGCCTCCGGAAAGCCGGACGGCTTGCTCACCAGTGCCTGCAGGCCCTGATCCGAGCTCGGGTAGACGAAGTTGTCCATGCGGTACATATCCAGTGCCGTCTCGATCGCACGCAGGTCTACCTGGGCCGCCTTGATGCGCGCCTCACCGGTGCGCCCGAGTACGTTCGGCACCACCAGGGCACCGAGGACACCGAGAATCACGATCACCACCATGATCTCGATCAGCGTAAAGCCGCCGCTCTTTTTCAGGTTTTTCATTGCTCCACCCTCGCAAATCACTTCAACATGGTGCGCCAGGCGCACCCTAAACTACAAGCTGGTTCATGCTCATAATCGGCATCATGATCGCCATCACGATAAACAGCACAATGCCCGCCATCAGCAGCAGCATGGCCGGCTCGAAAAGGCTGACAAAGGCGGTCACCGCCCCCTGCAGATCCTGCTCCTGGGATTCGGCCGCGCGGCCTAGCATCTCGTCCAGGGTTCCGGAGGACTCGCCGCTGGCGATCATATAGATCATCATCGGGGGAAAATATTCCACATCCTCCAGAGCCTTGCGCAGGCTTCCCCCCTCGCGCACCGCTTTTTGCGCCGTCAACAGCCGCTCTTTGAGGAATTCGTTGCTCATCACGCCGCTCGCGATACCCATCGCCTGCACCAGCGGCACGCTGCTGCCGGTCAGGATGGCCAGTGTACCCACATAGCGGGCGCTCTGGCTGCCGCGCACCAGCCAGCCGATCATCGGCAGCTCCAGCAGCCGGCGGTGGAAGCGGTAGCGCACCGCCGGGCGGCGCAGCATAAAGACGGCCGCGAACACCAGCGCCGCCAGCGCCGGCGGCACCAGCCAGCCCCAGGCCGAGATAAAGTCGGACAGCGCCACCAGGATCCGCGTCGGCAGCGGCAGCACCTGGCCCGTGCCGGTGAACACCTCGATCACGTCCGGCACCACGTAGACCATCAGGCCGGTGACCACCAGGATGCAGATAAATACCAGCACCATCGGGTAGATCAGCGCCAACTGCACCTTCTGGCGGAATTTCTGCTGGTTCTCGGTGTAGTCGCCGAGGCGCTCCAGCACCGCGTCCAGGTGCCCCGAGTGCTCGCCGGCCTCGACGGTGGCGCGGTACAGCTTGGGAAAGGCGCGCGGAAAGCTGCCCAGGGCCTGGGCGAAACTGTGCCCCTCCAGCACCTTGCCGCGCACCGCCAGCACGATGCGGCGGATCTTCTGGTTGCGGGTCTGGTTGGCGATGGCGCCGAGGGTTTCCTCGAGCGGAATGCCGGCGCGCAGCAGCGTGGCTATCTGGCGGGTCAGCAGGGCCAGGTGTTTGATACTGAGGCCCGGGCTGCCGGCGAACAGACCGGCGCCGCCGGCGGAAGCGGTCTCGGTGGCCGGCGCCACCTCCAGCGGCACCATGCCCTTGGCGCGCAACTGCTGGCGCGCGGCGCGGGCGCTGTCGGCCTCCAGAGTGCCGCGGCTCTTGCGGCCGGAGTCTGTGAGGGCTGTGTATTCGAAGGCCGCCACGTCAGGACTCCTGCGTCACGCGCAGCACTTCTTCCAGTGAAGTGATACCGGCCAGCACCTTGGCCACACCGTCGTCGCGGATACTCGGCGCCACCTTGCGCGCCTCGGCCACAAGCTTGCTCTCGGAGGCGCGGTCGTGGATCAGCTGGCGCATGGTCTCGTTGACCGGCACCAGCTCGTAGATACCCACGCGGCCCACATAGCCGCTGTGGCTGCAGTGTTCGCAGCCATTGGGACGGTAGATGGTCACCTCGCCGTCGACCCCGAGCAGACGCCGCTCGGCGTCGTCGGCCCGGTGCGGCTGCTTGCACTCGGGGCAGAGCACACGCACCAGGCGCTGGGCCAGCACGCCGATCAGACTCGACGACAGCAGGAAGGGCTCGATCCCCATATCCACCAGGCGCGTCACCGCGCCCAGGGCGGTATTGGTGTGCAGAGTGGACAGCACCAGGTGGCCGGTCAGACTCGCCTGGATCGCGATCTGCATCGTCTCCAGGTCGCGGATCTCGCCCACCATCACCACGTCCGGGTCCTGACGCAGTATCGCGCGCAGGCCGCGGGCAAAGGTCATATCCGCCTTGATATTGACCTGGGTCTGGCCGACGCCTTCCAGGTTGTATTCCACCGGATCCTCGACGGTGAGGATGTTCTTCTCGCGGTTGTTGATCGAGGCGAGGCCGGCGTACAGGGTCGTGGTCTTGCCTGAGCCGGTGGGGCCTGTGACCAGCAGTATGCCGTGGGGGCGGGCCAGCAGGTCGGTCATCACCTTCAGGTCGCGCTCCGACATGCCCAGCTTGGTCAGGTCCATCTTGCCCGCCTGCTTGTCCAGCAGGCGCATTACCACCCGCTCGCCGGCGGAGGACGGCATGGTGGAGACGCGCACGTCCACCTCGCGCCCGGCCATCAGCAGGGAGATGCGGCCGTCCTGGGGAATGCGCTTTTCGGCGATATCCAGCTTGGCCATAACCTTGATGCGGGAGACCAGCAGCGGCGCCAGCGCGCGGCGCGGCTGCAGCACTTCGCGCAGTACCCCGTCGACGCGGAAGCGCACCACCAGGCGCTTTTCGAAGGTCTCGATATGGATGTCCGAGGCGCCCTGCTTCAGGGACTCGGCGAAGATGGCGTTGATCAGCTTGACGATCGGAGCGTCGTCTTCCTGCTCCAGCAGGTCCTCGGTCTCCGGCAGCGAGTCGACGATGGCGGCCAGGTCCAGCTCTTCGCCGAGGCCCTCGACCTCCGACAGGTTGCCGCCCTCGCGGTTCTCATACTGCCGCTGCAGCGCCGCCTGGAAGGCCTCCTCCTCCACCGCTTCTATATCCACCGCGCAGCCGCTGAGGCGCTGGACCTCGGCCAGTACGGTCGGGTCCAGCGGCGCGACATACTGGCAGCAGGGTCGGCCGTCCAGGTCGACCAGCAGCACCCGGTGTCTCTTGGCAAAGGCGTAGGGCAGTCGCCGGATCATCGGGCTTGTCTCTACCGCGTCGAACGTCATTTGGTTACTTCTGCCTCCAGCACCTCGACCGGCGCGCCCTCGGGCACATCGCCGCCCTCGTCATAGCTGCCGGTGGGCGGCAGCAGGTCCGGCAGCACGTCGCCGCGGTGCCAGTCCCAGATCAGGCTGGTTCTGTCTTTCAGGTAGATCTGTTTCTCCTGCAGGTCCAGGTAGCGCCTGCGGGTCTCCTCGTAGCCGGCCACCTGGGTGCTGAGGATCTTCGGGCGCAGGAAGACCATCAGGTTGGTCTTGTCCACGTCCTTGCTGGTGTTGCGGAACAGGCGGCCGATGCCGGGAATATCGCCGAGCAGCGGCACCTTGGAAACCGTCTCGGTGACCTTGTCCTCGATCAGCCCGCCGAGCACCAGTATCGCGCCGTCGTCGATCAGGACCTTGGTGCGGATCTCGCGCTTGCTGGTGATGATATCCGAGGCCCCCGTGGCCGCCTCGGCGGTACGCGGCAGCACGTTTTCGACCTTCTGTTCGATTTCCAGCGTGACCGAATTGTTGTTGTTCACCCGCGGCGTGACCCTCAGCGTGGTGCCCACGTCCTCCCGCTGTATGGTCGTGAAGGGATCGTTGTTGCTGCCGGAAAGCAGCTGCTCGCCGGTGATAAAGGGCACATTCTGGCCGACGAGGATTTCGGCCTCCTCGTTGTCCAGCGCCATGATGGTCGGCGTGGAGAGGATATTGGCGTTGTTCTCGGAGGCCACCGCGTTGATCGCGGCGCGGATATCGGTGCCGCTCAGGTAACCCAGGTGCAGCGCGCCGCGGCCGGTCAGACTGGTCAGCGGCAGCGAGAAGGGATTCAGGGTGTCGACGATATTGCCGTCCTCGTCGATGGTCTCGGTGGCCGGCAGGTTGTCCCAGCCGGCGACCACCTCCTCGTTGGCGCCGGCGATCCAGCTGATGCCCAGGTCGCTGCCCGCACCCTCGGTCACCTCGACGATAATCGCCTCGATCAGCACCTGGGCGCGACGCACGTCCAGCTTGGCGATCACGCCCTTCATGGTCTCCAGCAGCGACGGCGGCGCGGTCAGCACCAGCGAGTTCAGCGCCTCGTTGACCTGGATGCTGACCTCGACATCCGCGGCCTGCTGGTCTTTCTCGGTCTTCTGGATACTGCCGCTCATGCCCTCGAGGATCGGCTTCAGATCCGCGGCGTTGGCGTACTGCACATAGACCACCGCGGTGTTGCCCTCGCCGTCGAGCGGCTGGTCCAGGCGGCGGATCACATTCTTCAGCTGCTGGCGGGTGACCGGATCGCCGGTCAGCAGCACGCTGTTGGAGCGCTCGTCCACCGCGATGCGCAGCGGCTGTACCTCGCTGCCGGGCGCGCCGCCCTTGCCGCCGGACTGCAGCAGCTCGCTCAGCACCTGCTTCACCTCCTTGGCGGACGCGAACTGCAGCGGCACCAGCTCAATCTCTATCGCGCCGGCGCGGTCCAGCTGCTTGATCAGGCGCACTATCTGGTCGATGTTCGCGGCGCGGTCGGCGATGATCAGGGTGTTGGTGTCCGCGTAGGCGGCCAGGTGGCCCGTCTGCGGGATCAGCGGGCGCAGCATCGCGATCAGCTGTGCGGCGGAGATGTTCTCGACCCGCACGGTGCGCACCACCAGGGATTCCGCCGGCGCCCGGGTCGCGTCGTCGGCGACGGGAATGGCCTGCTGCTTGGCCAGGGCATCCGGCACCACCTTCCAGGTACCGCCCTGCTCCACCAGGCTGAAGCCGTTGACCTGCAGCACCGACATGAATACGTCGAAGGCCTCCTCGTGGGTCATCGGGTCGCCGGCGACCACGGTGACCTTGCCCTTCACATTCGGGTGCACAATGATGTTCTTGCCGGTGAAATCCGCAGCCCAGTTGATCAGATCCCGGATATCGGCATTATCGAGAGACAGGGTGACCCTCTCCGGGGCCTGAGCCAGTACTGCGGTAGAAAGCAACAATCCCAGCCCGGCGGCAAGCAGCCGCCGATAAAACATCCTTCTCATTATTTGTCTGGCTCTTTTGATTCTTGGATAGATAAAGTGGTCTTGGCAAAAACAAACAATCAGTTGCGGCGCTCGGCACGGCGCTCCCGGGCCAGATTGCGCAATTCCTCCAGCCGCTCGCGGATCGACTGCTGCTTCTCCGAGCGACGGGCATTGCCGGCCGCACTGATCTCCGCCGCCTGGCGGGCGTAATTACTGTATTGGCGCAGCGGCACGCTCGGGCGCCCGTCCTCGTCCGGATAGGTCAGCTTCTCCATTCTACCGTTGCGGCGCAGGACAATATGGTCCACCTCTACCGAATACAGTTCGGCACCGCCGGGCAGAGTGTCGCCGACGTAGAGGCGCTGCGCCGGTTTGCCCTTCTCCGCCACCAGAGCACTGGCCTTTTCCTTTACGCTGTTGTCGAGCACGCCGGACAATACTAGGTTGAGCTGCGTGATCGGAATATTCGCCAGGTCGACCTCTGGCTCTTTGGCTGGTTTGACCGCGGCGCGGCCGAAGAAGGGGGTGCTCGGCAGGGAGGCACTGCGCTGCGCGCGCACCGCGGTGCCGCTGCGCTCGGCCAGCAGGGAGTCCTCGGGCTCGGCGGGCATCAGCAGAGAACCGTAGGCCACTAGGTTCACGAGTAGCCAGCCGGCGACAACGGCGATGGAGGCCACGGCGCTGCGCGACAGCGGCTTGCGCGCCTCGCGCCGCGCGAATCTGGCACCGATAGACCCTACGGCCCGCTTGACTGGGGACATGTACCACCCTGCAAATCAGTTCAACGATTGACTGAATTTATTGATTATTGACGCCTATTCTCTTTCGTCACCCCCGGAAAGGCAATGTTCCCCGAATGGCGCGCGCCACCTCGGATAGGCCGCGCCACCGCCGACAGGCCCCGGGGCGACGGATCCGGCGACAAAAGAAAGGGCGGCACAATGCCGCCCTTTCCACGCTGGTCAGTATATTAACCAAAGTTTACAACTTTGTTTCAAGCTCCGGGATGGCATCGAACAGATCTGCCACCAGGCCGTAGTCGGCGACCGAGAAGATCGGCGCCTCCTCGTCCTTGTTGATGGCCACGATCACCTTGGAGTCCTTCATACCCGCCAGGTGCTGGATGGCACCGGAGATACCGACCGCGATATACAGGTCCGGCGCGACTATCTTGCCGGTCTGGCCCACCTGCATGTCGTTGGGCACGAAGCCGGCGTCCACCGCGGCCCGGGAGGCACCGACGGCGGCGCCCAGCTTGTCCGCCAGCTTGTACAGCATCTCGAAGTTCTCGCCGTTCTGCATGCCGCGGCCACCGGAGATCACCACCCGCGCGGAAGTCAGCTCCGGGCGGTCGGATTTGGCCAGCTCTTCGCCGACAAAGGAGGAGACACCGGCGTCCTCGACGATATCCACAGTTTCCACCGCGGCGCTGCCGCCCTCAGCGGGCACGGCGTCGAAGGCGGTGGTGCGCACGGTGATCACCTTGATCGCGTCGGAGCTCTGCACCGTCGCAATGACGTTGCCGGCGTAGATCGGGCGCTTGAAGGTGTCCGCACTCTCCACCGCGATGATGTCGGAGATGGGCTGCACGTCCAGCAGCGCCGCCGCGCGCGGCAGCATGTTCTTGCCGGTGGTAGTGGCGGGAGCCAGGATATGGCTGTAGTCCTTGCCCAGATCGGCGACCAGCTTGGCCACATTCTCCGCCAGCTGGTGCTCGTAGGCGGCGTTGTCCGCCACCAGTACCTTGGCCACGCCGTCGATCTTGGCCGCGGCCTCTGCCGCGGCGCCGCAGCCGGCGCCGGCTACCAGAAGGTGGATATCGCCACCGATGGCCTTGGCCGCGGCGATGGTATTGAGCGTGGCGCCCTTGATCTCGGCGTTGTCGTGTTCCGCAATAACCAGAATGCTCATCAGATTACCTTCGCCTCGTTTTTCAGTTTTTCTACCAGTTCATCCACGCTCGCCACCTTGACGCCGGCCTGGCGCTCGGCCGGCGGTTCGACCTTCAAGGTCTTGGTGCGCGGGGTGATATCCACGCCCAGCTCATCGGGGGTGGTGGTGTCGAGCGGCTTCTTCTTGGCCTTCATGATGTTCGGCAGGGAGGCGTAGCGCGGCTCGTTCAGGCGCAGGTCTGTGGTCACTATGGCCGGCAGCTTCAGCTCCACGGTCTGCAGGCCGCCGTCGATTTCGCGGGTCACCTTGACAGACTCACCCTCTACCACAACCTCGGAGGCGAAGGTGCCCTGGGGCATGCCGGTCAGTGCACCCAGCATCTGGCCGGTCTGGTTGTTGTCGCCGTCGATAGACTGCTTGCCGAGAATCACCAGTTGCGGCGCTTCCTTCTCGACGAGCGCCTTCAGGCACTTGGCCACCGCCAGCGGCTGCAGTTCGGCGTCGGTCTCGACCAGGATGCCCCGGTCGGCGCCCAGCGCCAGCGCGGTGCGGATCTGCTCCTGGCACTGCTTGGGGCCCATGGAAACGGCGACTATCTCGCTGACAACGCCTTTCTCCTTCAAGCGTACCGCCTCTTCCACGGCAATTTCGCAGAAGGGGTTGATAGACATTTTTACGTTGGCGGTATCTACGTCAGAACCGTCCGCCTTCGGGCGAACCTTGACGTTGAAGTCCACAACGCGTTTCACAGCTACAAGAACTTTCATGGAAATCCCGTCTTAAATAAGCGTTTTGGGAGCCGCGACTGACAGGTCACAATCGCGAACGAACTGGGTCTTCTGGTCAAACAACTGTTTGAACGGCGTGTATGGTGGCCCTTCTATACTGCAAAATCAATAGCCTAATAGACGAGCCCACCGCCATTCAGCAAATCTATTTCTGGGCATAAAGACCGGCAATTCCGGCTACCTAAGCCGTTGAAATTCGGCATTTTTGCCACAGCAAGTGAAAAGTCCTGCAATTGGTAGGGTTGATTAAAGGCCTATATAATCCGCTGCCATTACGCTCGGGAGTCGGTAAAAATAACCGCAACTCGATGCGAAGTCCCGATAGCGGGACCGCCCGTATACCCGAATAGCGCATTTCGGGTCTCACAAAAGCAGAATAACCGGATCAACCAGCTGAGGAGAGCGCCGTGGAACGCGAATCAATGGAATACGATGTAGTGATCGTGGGTGCCGGCCCCGCCGGCCTGGCGGCGGCCTGCCGTATTCGCCAGCTCAATGAAGATATCTCCGTGTGCGTGGTGGAGAAAGGCTCTGAAGTCGGCGCCCATATCCTCTCCGGCGCGGTATTCGAACCCACAGCCCTGAACGAGCTCTTCCCGGACTGGAAAGACCGCGGCGCGCCCCTCAATACCGAGGTCAAGGGCGACGATATCTACGTGATGCGCAGCGCCGACAAGGCCATCCGCGTGCCAAACCTCTTCGTGCCCAGCACCATGCACAACGCCGGCAACTACATCATCAGCCTCGGCAACCTGTGCCGCTGGCTGGCGGAGCAGGCCGAGAACCTGGGCGTGGAGATATTTCCCGGCTTCGCCGCCGCCGAAGTGCTCTACAACGAAGACGGCTCCGTCAAGGGCATCGCCACCGGCGATATGGGCGTGGCCGCCGACGGCTCCCACAAGGACTCCTATATGCCCGGCATGGAGCTGCACGCCAAGTACACTCTCTTCGCCGAGGGCTGCCGCGGCCACCTGGGCAAACAGCTGATCGAGCGCTTCAAGCTCGACGAGGGTGCGGATCCACAGCACTACGGCATCGGCATCAAGGAAATCTGGAAGGTCAGCGACGACAAGCACCAACAGGGCCTGGTGGTCCACACCGCCGGCTGGCCCCTGGACGAGAGCGGCTCCCACGGCGGCGGCTTCCTCTATCACCTGGAGGACAACCAGGTGGTCGTGGGCCTGATCACCGATCTGGCCTACAGCAACCCCCACGTGAGCCCGTTCGACGAGTTCCAGCGCTATAAGCACCATCCGGTCATCAAGCAGTACCTGGAGGGCGGCCAGCGCGTGGCCTACGGCGCCCGCGCCATCACCAAGGGCGGCCTGCAGTCCCAGCCGAAGATGACCTTCCCCGGCGGCCTGCTGATCGGCGACAACGCCGGCACCCTGAACTTCGCCAAGATCAAGGGCAACCACACCGCGATGAAATCCGGCATGATCGCCGCCGAGAGCGTGGTCGAGGCCCTGCAGGCGGAACGCGCCAACGACGAACTGACCGAGTATAGCGCCAAGTACCGCGACAGCTGGGCCTGGAAGGAACTGTACAAGCAGCGCAACTTCGGCCCGGCCCAGCACAAGTGGGGCAATATCCTCGGTTCGGCCTACGCGTTTATCGATATCAATATCTTCCAGGGCAAACTCCCCTGGACCCTGCGCGACCGCAAGGCCGACCACGCCCAGCTGAAGCCGGCGGCGGACTGCAAGAAGATCGACTACCCGAAGCCCGACGGCGTGCTCAGCTTCGACAAGCTGTCCTCGGTGTTTATCTCCAACACCAACCACGAGGAGGATCAGCCCTGTCACCTGACCCTGAAGGACGACGAGATACCGCTGAACCACAACCTGCCCATCTACGACGAGCCGGCCCAGCGCTACTGCCCCGCCGGCGTCTACGAGGTTGTGGAGGATGCCAGCGGGCTGCGCTTCCAGATCAACGCGCAGAACTGCGTGCACTGCAAGACCTGCGATATCAAGGACCCGACCCAAAACATCGTCTGGGTGGCGCCGGAAGGCGGCGGCGGTCCCAACTACCCGAATATGTAACTGCACTTCGAGGCGCCCGCGGGCGCCTCAGTTTGTTGGCAAACCCCGCCCTGTTTTCTAAGCAGGTCCAGTGGCGGCAAAGCACTAGGACCAGCATTTCGAAAACGCATCAATACGTCCCTGTAGCTCCGTCGGGTACGTCCTGTACCCGACGGTTTCGAAATGCTGGTCCTAGCACTTTGCCTGCGATTCCGACTGCGGGACTTTGTCAGCAACCTGAGGCGCCCTCCGGGCGCCTTTTTTGTATCTGCAACCGAGCCCAGCCACCTGCCGCGGTTTTGGCCGCCAGCGACCTCCCAGACTAAGCTTTCTCCGGTCAGCACAACGAAAGACCGGCCATGAAATCCGCCCTACTCTGTATCGACCTGCAATACCTGGATGCCGCGCGTGACTGCGGCGTCTTTGCCGACCCCGGCTACAGCGCCTTCGGCAAGGCGGCACAGGACTACTACTTCACGCGCCTGGAAGATCGGGTATTGCCCAACGTACAGAAACTGCAGGCGCTGTTTCGCGACAAGGGAATGGAGGTGATCCATACCCGGGTCATGTCCCAGACCGGCGACGGCCGCGACCGCACCTACTGGCACAAGAAGCTCGACCTGCACTGCCCGCCGGGCTCCAGGGAGGCGGAGTTTATCGAGTCCGTCGCGCCCCGGGATGACGACCTGGTCGTCAACAAGACCGCGGCTGGCCCCTTCGGCAACAGCAATATCCACGCCCTGCTCTGCCGCCTGGGTATTGCACAGCTCTACTGCTGCGGCGTTTTTACCGACGTCGCGGTGGAATCCACCATCCGCGCAGCCGCAGACTTCGGCTACGCCCCGGTGCTGATCGAGGATGCCACCGCCTCGGGCAGCGATGCGCTGCAGGCGGAGTGCGTCAGCCGGCTAGAGGGCCGCTACTGTGAAGTCGTGCAAACGGCAGAGCTGCTGGAGGATCTCGAGCAGCATATACGCTCGGTCAGGAAGGAGAGCGGCTACTGGTAGCCTGCCCACTGAACCCAAATAAAAAAACCGGGCGCCGGTACCCGCAACCCGGTTTCATAAGATTCCAAACCGCGCCGTTTAGAATTTGTATTGAGCGCTCAGCGCGAAAGACTGTCCCGGCTTCTCTTCGAACACGATGACACCGCTACGCTCGATTTCTACTGCCTCGTCCAGCAGGTTCTGTATCTTGGCCTTTACCGTAATCTCCTGAGTCGGATACCAGGAATAGGTCAGATCCAGAGAGTGGAACGGCTGCTCGAAGGCATCCGGGGCACCGTTGCGGCCGGCCAGATACAGGCGCTCGCCGAAGACGTTGTAGCCCAGAGTGGCTGCGTGGTTGCCGTCAGGCGAATCAAATCCGATCAACATATTCACCACATACTCCGAAGCGCCGGTCAATTCGCGCACAGGATTGGTCGGCGCATCCGCCTCTACCCCGGCGACCAGCTCCGAGTCCTGCAGCGTCAAGTTTCCCTGAACAAAGAGACTATCCATGGTTTCGCCGAGGAAACCGAGGGATTTCAAGCCCTCCAGCTCGATACCGGTGATCTCTCCGGACTCCGCATTGATGATCTCGCGCGCCACGTTGGTATCACTGGAAGCCAGCTCAAAGAACTCGATCGGATCAACTATGTCCTTGTAGTAAACGGAAACGGTCAGGTTATCGCCATTGTCGAAGAACCACTCGGCGCGAACATCGTAGTTGTTGATCTCCGACGGGCGCGCGTTCGGATTACCCTTGATCTGCTCTTCGGTGATCGGATCAATATAGATGGCATCGGTGATTTCGCGCAGATCCGGACGCACAGCCGTTGTACTCGCACCGAAGCGCAACTGGAAGGTCTCCGCCCACAGCGACCCCATATAGGTCAACGACAGAGACGGATAAACCTTGTCTTCCACATAGGTAGAGTTTTCCAGAACTTCCGGATCCATGGATATCTGCGGATCGTCGAGGGTGTATCCATAGGGATTCCAGTCCAACGCCACCTGGTTGTAGTCCTCCCAGCGGGCACCGGCGGAAACACGCCAAGTTTCATTCAACGTCCAGTCGACTTTGCCGAAGGCCGCGTCGGTCAGGGTCGCCGCGATATAACTCTGATTGTCGGCACCGGCACGATCGAATATGTAATTGTTACCCGGATCTGTGATCTGGTCGTCACCAAACACCTGATCGAGAGAGGCGTCCAGGGAGTTTCCATCGGCAACACTCAACGCACCCAGGCGAAATTTGGTTTCCCTGTAGGTGCGACCTTTTTCGGTGCGGGAAAAGCCGCCGCTCAGCTCCAGAGAGGAAGAGGCAAAATCGATCGGCAGAGTCGCCTGCCAGCCGTAATGGATGACCTCGTCTTCTAGTTCGGTAAAGCGGAAACTGGAGCTGCTTGTGCCGATACTCACCTTGGAACTGACGGCTTCACCTTTGGCGTTGGTCGCTATATCGGCGTTGACACTCACTTCATTGGGAATATCGGTGGCGGCGGTGGAATCGGAATAAAACCAGTCCAGCACGAGATCTTCCGGCACCCAGTCCAGCAGACCACCGGGCAGAAGCGCTTTCGTAGCGGGGCCGAAGGCGTGGCGACCCGTCACCTGATGAACCAGCAGATCCCGCTCTTCGTATTTGATATTGTACTCACGGAAACCACGACCATCAGAGATCTGACGGTTCTCATTGAAGTAATCGCGGATAGCCGTCTCGTCGTCGGTATTGCGCAGGTAGAGGCTGGTCGTGGAAACGGCATGCTCCTCTGCGTAGCGCAGCCCCAAGTTCAGATTGCCACTGATATCCACGGAGTAAGTGGACTTATTCTGAGTGTCGGTGCGCTCCTCCGGGAAACCGTAGCTGCGCTTGATACGGTCCTCTTCGCGCCACTTGCTCTTGTAGGAGCCACCCGCCAGGAAACCCAGTTCCCAGTCATTGCCGAAGTAGAAGCGGTTGCCTACGCTGGCTTTGACATCTGAGTCCGGGCTGCTGGAGTCTTCCTCTATGGCGATATCTCGGTTCAGGTTCAGAGCCAGTTCGCGGTTGAGCGCCTGTGCCGCTGCAGTCGCCTCCTGCGCGGAGAGATATTGATTACCCTCGGCGATCAGGGTTTCGCGAATTTCCTCCACACCGAGGCGCCCCTTGAAGCGCTGCAATGCCGCCTCCAACTCCCCTGGCAGCGCACGAGTACCGTCGTCGGTACCGAAAGCGTCGTCGTCACCGCCGGCATAACTCAGAACATCGCCATCAGTTTCAGAATTGAAGCCCGCGCCCAGCTCGATGGAGTAAGTCAGGTCCTCGGGAATACCCTTGGTGCGGATATCCACGTTACCGCCGCCAAAACTGGCAGCCTGATCGGCAGAGTAGGATTTCTGCACGGCCAGGGAGTCCACGACGGAAGTCGGAAAAATATCCAGCGGAATCACGTTGCGGGTCAGGTCCGGTGATGGGACCGTAGCGCCGTTCAGGGTCGTACTGGAGTAGCGCTCACCGAGACCGCGCACATAGACGAACTTGTCGTTGATCAGTGACAGCCCCGATACGCGGCGCAGAGCCGCCGCCACGGTGGAATCGCCGACGCGGCCAATCATTTCCGAACCCAGAATATCGGTAACCACCTCTTCTTCGAGACGCTCGCTCACCAGCATCTCGGCGGAATCGCGCAGGCGGCCCTGCACCATGACCTCTTCTATATTCTGAGGTTTGGAAGCAGCGACACTGTCCATCTCCACTTGCGCTGAGGCGTACGGAGCTATTGATGAGGCCGCGGCAACAGCCAGTACCAGCGGCGCTCTCTGAAACTTATCTTTTTTAACCATTACCCAGGCCTCTTATCGTTCCTGTTTAACACTGCCGTAGAATCAAACGGGGCGCCGACTCCCTTTGAGAAAGTGGCGCCCCAAGGGATCAGGGAGCAAGTCCCCAACCATGCTTACGGTTTATTGTTCAAACCACAGTGCCTGAGCACGGCTGCCTTCATGCAGACCGTAAGTCCAGCCTTGTGTCCAGTCAGTATCACCTTGGCTCAAAGCACCCAGGTAAGCGCGCTCTATCGGCGTGATGTCCACGGCGCTGTCGTTCACCATCATGCTGTCAGTGTTGATCGAGAAGATAGCCGGCGTACCTTCCAGCAACTGCAGGCCAGTGTCGGCATTTGCGGTCGGGTCAACGGCACCGGTCACATCGGCGAACAGGTTGCCAGTTGCTGCCGCCCAGTCCGCAGGACTCTGACCGCCGGGCAGATCGCCCTTGATCTTGTCTTCACAAACAAAAATGTTGGAAGTCAAACCCGCTTCAGAGCCATCTTCCAGAGCGGCCAGGGTCTCGTCGCTCTCAATGCGCAGACAGTAGTTGTTTACCTCGGAAGACTCATCAGCACTGAAAGAAGCCACCACTACGGAGTTTGTGACCATCGGATAGATGCCTTCGCGCAGACGCCAGCCGGCACCCGGATCGTGAGTTCCCCCCGCCTGAGCGGAGACAATGCAGGTCAGACCGTCGATCACCGGGCGGCTGTTGATACCCGCCGAAGTGATATCCGCATTTCTCGCCTCACCCGCTTTATACGAGCCGATACCGTCCGCCTCGATACAGTGGTTGCCGTCGGCTTCGGCTTGAATCACCAGAGCGTTGGTAATGGAGCCACTCCAGCCTTCGTCAATATCGATGGCATCATCACGGACATACAGAGCCACGTAGTTTTCGAAGCTCACCGCACCGCCAAACATCTCGATACCGTCGTCGTATGTGGAGTAAACTTGCAGATTCTTGACAGTAGTACCGCTACCGACACCACCGAAGGAGATACCATTCAGTTCGTCGCCATTGGCGACTTGTGCGCCAGTGTGCTTGACGCGAACATATTCCAGCTTACCGGAACTGTCGGCGTTGTTGGCGCCGCCGTAGTTGGATTGATCTACGCCCGCAGCGCCTTCGGCCAGAACATGGCACTCGCCATCCAGTGCCAGATCTTCGCCTTCGACGGAGCCGGTATACTTACACTTGTTGGTTACACCGAATCCATTGATTACCATACCGCCCCATTGCTGCACGTCATCGAAGGCGACAGTGCCATCAACGTCGGATTTGGAGGTGAAAGTGATCGGTGCGTCGGCCGTGCCCTCGGCGAAGATCTGGGAGCCGCGGTTAATCACCATAAACTGGGTACTGCTGGGAAAAGCGATGGTTGCGCCCGCTTCGATAGTCAGGCGAACGCCGTCGCCACCTTTGGCAATACCGGCAGCGGCCAGTTCTGCGTCGCTGTCATAGTTCCTACCCACGAACAGGCTGCCCTTGAAAATATGGGCGCCGCCGTTTTCCAGTGCGGGAATGCTCAGGTTTACCGTCAGCGGGTTGTCGGCGTCTACAAAGCTGGACTCATAGGTACAATGTGTGCCATCGAAAGACCCCTGAATGGTCTGTCCGGCGTCTTCGTAGAAGGCACAGGGGTTGTCGACAACGCCCCCGTTATTGTCACCGCCATTGTCAATGGAGTTGTCGACAGTAGTCGGCTCGATATCGATACCACCACTGTCGCAGCCGGTCAGCAGAGCGGCGATTGCGGCTGCCAGCAGCAGCTTGTTGTTTACGCGCTTCATAGTTCCCCCTAACGGAAGTTTGCAAAAAATGGGCGGCTAAAAATCTGTTTTTGTGTTTCAGCTGTGCGCCCTGAACTTAAAAACGGATCTCCAGGCTGCCCTGAAACCGTGTTTTTATTCGCCTTGGCGATTCGGACGCGGGGGAGTGTAGGAAGGGAGTGTTGCGGAATTGTTACTTGAGTAAAGCTTTCCGAAAAATTTTGAAATATTTTTTCAGAAAAGAGCACCTATTACATTTTTATTGCTAACAGGTTTCAGAGGTTCCCTAGGCGAGGTGCGCAGAAAAACTACAGATGGAGAGAAGTGCGCCGGAAAGGGAAATGTAGCGGGATCAATAATCGCCGAGCAGGAAGCGCTCGCCGTCGCTCTTGAGCCAGAGCTGCCCCCCGCCCTGCCCGGCCCTATCCTCGGCCCAGTCCACCAGCTGATAGAAGACATCCCGGGAAACCCGCGCCTCGAGCCCATTGCGCACTTCCATATAGGGCACCGGCTGGGGCGGATCGCCGAAGGGTTTCAGCCGCCAGACGCGGCCTCGGTCCAGCGGCACTATGTCGCCGGTGTTGGTGGTAAAGAGCAACCGCTCCCTGTCGCCGTCGGAGCCCCTGGCCACCTGGGTCGCGATAAAAGGCACATCCTCGACACGGATACGCAGCTTCTCTACCGGGGTGACCAGGAAGTACTCATCCCCTTCGCGCTTGAGGATGCTGGCAAACAGCTTTACCAGGGGCTGGCGCCCTATCTCGGTACCCTCGTGGATCCAGCGTCCGTCGCGGCGAATGACCAGGTCCATATCGCCGCAGAAGTCCGGATTCCACTGCTGCACCGGCGGATGGCCGCGGAACTCCCGCTGCAGCCGCCGCAGTTGCTCGAATAGTGCCTCAGCCACAGGGGAAGCCCTCAGCCAAAGGACGGACCCGCAGCCTCGCCGCCCGGGCGGCTCTCCTCCTGGGAGCGGCGGCCGGAGATATCGCCGATATGCACGCCCACGTCCATGATGAACTCCATCAACCCCTCGCGATCCTCGATCACGTCGGCGAAGGACTTGGAGTGGTAGAGCTCCACCGCCCCCTGCACCAGGGCCCAGTAGGTGGAGTAGTAGTAGTAGGCCGGCACCTTCTTCAGCACGCCCTGCTCCATACGCCGCTCGAACACCCGGTTCAGGGCCGAGGCGTTGGAGTTGCGGATGGCGTGCAGCTCCTCGATCATCTCCGGGGCCAGGTTCAGGGCGATGATCTTCTCCTCCAGGCGCTGGAAGAGGCGGTCCTTGGACGGGTCGGCCATGCGCGACTCGAAGTAGGCCCGCGCCGGTGCGGTGATATCGCCCTGCTCGGCGGCCGCCAGCGCCGTCTTCAGGCGTTCGGTCAGGGACTTCTCGTAGTCCATCAGCAGGCGCATATAGATCTCGGTCTTCGAGATGAAATGCTTGTAGATGGTGCCCTTGCCGATATCCACCCGCTCGGCGATCTGCTCCACGGTGACCTTCTCCTCACCGTATTCCAGCAGCAGTTCCAGCGCGGCGTCGAGTATGCGCTGCTCGCGGGCGCGAAAGCGCTGAACCTTCTCTTTTGCCTTGTCCATACTTCGACCTTACTTGTCTGTAAATTGGCTGAACAGCTGTAAAGACCCGCCGCGCGTGCGCCTGGCGGCGGCCGGCGCGACCAGACTCCGCTTTCTGCGCTCCGGCAACCGCCAGCGGCCGCCCGCTAGCGGCGATTCTTACAGACGCCCAGGCGACTGAAATTGACTATCCATTCATGAATGATAGGCAATTCATACGGCTTGGGAAAGCTGTCAGAGAAAGTTGTTCCAATTTGCGCCATATGCCCGCCCCGCTCTCCCGCCTCGGCCAAGCCGTGGCAACAGCCGTCACTCCCCATCGACTTCGCCCGGAGAGGAGGCGATGGCAACGGGGACCCGCATGTGAACGACGAGACCTGGGCCACCGCACCCGGCTACGAGCAGGTTTCCAGGGGAGCGAGCAACAACGGGAGCATGGGTGTGGTCTCTCCGGATAGCGGCTGCTATTACGTGTCGGTGATCGGTGAGTTTTCAGATACGTGTAGTGGTCAAGTTATTTTGGCCACCGGCCGCTCCTACTGGGTGTTTCGTCATACCGGCCTGCACCGGTATGGCGATGGTATAAAAAATCCCGACCCGCCAGGATCTCTCGCCCCACCGATAAACACACTTTGCACACAAAGATAAAATTAGAATACACTGCACACAATAGCAAAAAACACCAGTAAGACACCGGAGGCGAGATGCTGGAGGGCAATACCGCAGTGGCGACGAAGGCGTCGCCGCGAGAGAGAATCGACGGGCGCGGCTTCAACCGCAGCTTTTACCTGGCCAACGCCATGGAAATCTTCGAGCGCCTGGCCTGGTACGGCTTCTTTACCCTGTCGTCCCTGTATATGAGCACGCCGCAGTCCGACGGCGGCCTGGGCTTCAGCGACGGCCAGCGGGGTTTCCTGCAGGGGGCCATCCCCTTCCTGCTCTACCTGCTGCCGGTATTCACCGGCGCCCTCGGCGACAAGTACGGCTACCGGCGCATGTTCCTGCTCGCCTTTGCAATCATGACGCCCTCCTATTACCTGCTCGGCCAGGTGCGCGACTTCCCGGGCTTCTTTGCAGTGCTGCTGGCCGTTGCGGTCGGCGCGGCCATCTTCAAGCCGCTGGTCGTCGCAACCGTCAGCCGCACCACCGACGACGGCAACCGGAGCCTCGGCTTCGGCATCTTCTACACCATGGTCAATATCGGCGGCTTTGTCGGACCACTGGTGGCGGGCGTGATGCGCGCCGTGAGCTGGGACAGGGTGTTTTCGATGGCGGCGCTGTGGATCGCGGTGAACTTCGCACTGCTGCTGTTCTACCGCGAACCGGCGGGCGGAAGAGTGCAGGCATCGCGACCGGTATTGAATGAAATCGCCACTGTGCTGCGCAACAGGCCCTTCGTGATCTACCTGCTGCTGATGTCCGGCTTCTGGGCCTGCTACAACCAGATCTTTATCACCCTGCCGCTGTATATCCGCGACTTTGTCGACACGGCGCCGCTGTTGCACTGGCTGCAGGGGCTGTCGCCGTCACTGGCGCAGGCTGTCACAAGCGGTGCCGCAGGCCAGATAGGTCCGGAATTCATCACCGCGTTCAACTTCGCCAGCATCCTGCTGCTGCAGATCGCCATCAGCAAACGCTGCGCGCGGCTGCCGGTATTGCCGATACTGATCGGCGGCACCCTGCTGATCGCCGCCGCTTTTCTGTGGGTCGGCTTCGGCCCGCTGTTCGGCGGCGCCGGTGCCATCGCCGCGGTACTGGTCTTCTCCCTCGGTGAAATGCTCGCCTCCCCCAAGAGCCAGGAATATGTGGCTGAGGTCATGCCGAAAGACAGGGCGGCAATGTTTATGGGTTACTACTTTCTATCCATGGCCATCGGCTTTCTGCTGGCCGGCTTCCTGTCCGGCTGGGGCTACGGCACCCTGGCCAAAGAATGGGGCCGGCCGGATCTGATGTGGGGTTGTTTCGCCCTGCTTGGCATCATCACCGCCGGCGGTCTCTACTGGTTCGATCAATCAATGGCGCGGCAGCTGGCTGCGCAGAGGGAGGTACAGCAATGAAACCTATTCAGGCAGTGCGCGGGCAGTTTTCTAGCGCTGACATAGATGGCCTGCTCGTGGCCAGTATGTCCAATATCCGCTACCTGAGCGGCTTCGCCAGCGACGAGCGCGACGTGGCGCTGGTGCTGATCGGCGGAGACAAACAGTTCCTGATCACCGACTACCGCTTCGGCGAACAGGCGCGGGAGGAGTGCAGCCATGTGGAGGTCGTGGTGCGCGACCGCGCGCGGCAGAGCCTCGGCGAACTGGTTGCGGAGCTGGCTGCCGAATGTGGTATTCACAGGCTCGGTTTCGAGCGCGAGCACTTCCTGCATGGGCGCTGGCTGGATCTGGCGGCGGAATTGAACGCGCTGGAATTGATACCAGTGCGCGGCCTGGTGGAGCGGCAGCGCCGCTGCAAGGGCGAAGCCGAATTGGACAATATACGCCGCGCCGCCGCCATCGGCGACCGCGCCCTGGAGCAGCTGCTCGATCTGCTGCGCCCCGGGATCACCGAGCGGGAGGCCGCGGTGGAGCTGGAAGATGCGTTGAAGCGCGCCGGTTCCGAGGGGCTGGCCTTCCCGACCATTTTCGCCTCGGGCCCGCGCTCCTCGCGCCCCCACGGTATGCCCGGCGAGCGGGTGCTGTGTAAGGGCGACCTGATTACCGTGGATTTCGGCGCGGTGGTGAACGGCTACCGCTCCGATATGACCCGCAGCTTCGTGTTGGGCAAGGCCGACCCGAAACAGCGCCAAGTCTACGACCTGGTGCGCGCCGCCCAGACACTGGGGTTGGAATCGATACGGGCCGGTATTCCCTACGGCCAGCCGGCGGAGACAGTGGCCAGATTCCTGGCCGACAGCCCCTACGCGGACTACGCCGGCGAGGGGCTGGGCCACGGGCTGGGGCTGGACACCCACGAGCAGCCCTATCTCGTCGCCGGCTGCACCGAGCTGCTGCGGGAAAATCACGTCGTCACCGTCGAGCCGGGTATTTACATCCCCGGCTGGGGCGGTGTGCGCATCGAGGACGATGTCCGGGTGACCGAATCCGGTGTCGAACTGCTGACCGGCTTTACGCGTGAACTGATTGAGCTGTAGCAATAGCAGTCATTGGGCGAACACAAGGTTCGCCCAGCGCTCCTGTCCCAAACGGGGAGTGCGCGGTTATCATGGCGGTACTATAAAAACCCGGACAACAATAAGATGAAATTGCTTACTGCGTTGATCGCGCTGCTGTTGATTCCCCCTGCACAGGCCGCAGAACCCCGCCCACCCGCGCAGATTATCGCCGCGGCCCCGGCCGAACACTGGCGTCCGGTCGCCCCGGAAGACACCCTCTATCTCGACCTGGAAAAAGGCCGGGTCATCATCGAACTGGCGGAATTCATGGCCCCCGCGCACGCCGCCAATATCAAGGCCCTGGCTCGCGAGCGGTTTTACGACGGGCTCAGCGTCTACCGGGTGATCGAGGGTTTCGTCGCCCAGGGCGGCGACCAGGAGGGGGAAAAGCCGGTCGGAAAGGCCAGGCGCACCATCCCGGCGGAATTCTCCCGAAAAAATATTCCGGCAAGACGCTTTACCCCCCTGCCCGGCCCCGACGGCTATGCGCCGCAGGCGGGGTTTATCGACGGTTTTCCCGCGGCCCGCGATCCGCACACCGGCGAGAGCTGGCTGGTGCACTGCAACGGCGCCTTCGCGATGGCGCGGGAACAGGAGGCGGACAGCAGCGGCACCGAATTCTATGTGGTGATAGGCCCTGCCCAGCGCTACCTGGATCGCAACACCACGGTGTTCGGGCGCGTGCTGGAAGGCATGGAGATACTGCAGCAGCTGCAGCGCGGCAGCAAGGCCGGTGGAGTTCTGCAGAATCCGCAAGACAACCGCATCCTCCGCCTGCGCGTGGCCGCGGATCTGCCGCAAGAGGAGCGCAGGACCTTTGAGGTGATGAGGACGGATTCCGCAAGCTTCGAGGAACTGATCGCCGCGCGCAGCAACCGCCCGGAAGCCTGGTTTGTCGCGCGGCCGAATTATGTGGATGTGTGCTCGGTGGGGGTGCCCAGCCGCGCGGTCGACTGACACCGCGGCAGACTATTAACCTGGCAATAAAATATATGAATCCTCATATCTTTTATTGTCACCCGCGAAATACTGGCGCAGATACGCGAACCTGCCGGTATTTCGCGGGCTCGCGCCGGCCGATGGCCGGCGGCGGCACACCCCTGTGCCGCATTAACCCGTTAACCTATTCGGTTGCCGGGCTAATAAAACCGATCCACCGCCAGCGGCCGCACATCGACTTCCGGCGCGCGCCCCGCGATCAGGTCGTCGACAATTTCTGCGGTGATGGCCGCCTGAGTCAGGCCCAGGTGCTGGTGGCCGAAGGCGAAATAGATATTCTCCTGGCGCGGCGCGCGCGCGATCACCGGCAGCGAATCCGGCAGCGACGGGCGGAATCCCATCCAGCGTGTCGCCTGGCCCAATTGGAGCCCCGGCAGCAGCGTCTGCGCGTGCTCGAACAGGATGTCCGCGCGCCGGTAGTTGGGCTCGGCCTGCAGCCCCGCCAGTTCCACGGTGCCCGCCAGGCGCATCCCCTCGTCCATCGGCGTCATGACGAAAGAGCGCTCGAAGGATACCAGCGGCCGGCTCAGCGCCACCTGCGGGTGCGGCAACATCAGGTGGTAGCCGCGCTCTGTATCCAGCGGCACCCGGTATCCCAGCTGCCGGACCAGCGGCCCGGACCAGGCGCCGGCGGCGATCACCAGGCGGTGCGCATTCAGCCCGCCGCGATCCGTCTGTACCTCGACCCGCCCGCCCGGCCGCGGAATCAGCCGGTGCACCTCGGCGCGCTCGATATCGCCACCGGCCTTGCGGAAGCAATCCGCCAGGCCCCGCAGCAGCCGCAGCGGATTGGTCGTGTGCGCGGTATCCGGGAAGTAGAGGCCACCGGCGATGGACTCGGCCAGCGCCGGCTCCAGCTCGCGCACCGGCCCCGCATCCAGCTCCTCGACATTGACACCGTACTCGCGCAGCAGATGCACCGTGGCCCTGTTGGCCCGGCGGCCCTTTTCCGTCTGGTACAGGGTCAGGGCGCCGCGCTTGACCATCAGCGACTGCAGCCCGGTGCGCGCCAGCAGCCGGTCGAAGCTGGCGATGGAGCGCCCGTTCAGCTCGCGCAGCGTCTGCGCCGACGCGCGCGCATTGGCGGGCAGCGCCGCCCAGGCGAAGCGCATCAGCCAGGGCAGCAGCCGCGGCAGATAGGACCAGCGGATCGCCAGTGGCCCGAGCGGGTCCAGCAGCAGTTTCGGAACCGACAGAATGGTCTTCGGGTTGGCCAGCGGCAGTACCACATCGGTGGCGAAGTGGCCGGCGTTGCCGGACGAACAACTGTCGTCCGGCTCGGCGCGATCCAGCAGCAACACCCGCTGCCCCCGGTGCTGCAATCGCTCCGCAATGGCGGTGCCGACGATACCGGCGCCGACTACGAGGGTGTCGACCTCGCGGCTCATGCGCCGCCCCCCGCGAGCGCGCGGAAGGCGTTGCGGCTCTGATTCTCCACCCCGTCCGCGTGTATCACGATACAGTCCTCCACCCGCACACCGCCGTAGCGGCGGAACCGATTCACCGCGTCCCAGTTTACATGGCAGCTCTCGCGGCTGCGCTCCAGTTCGCCCATCAGCATGTCCGAGAAATAGATACCCGGCTCTATGGTCAGCGCCTGGCGGGGCTCCACTTTGCGCACCAGGCGCAGGAAGGGAGCCTTCGCATCGCGCTCGAACTCCTCGCCGGCGGGGTTCTTCAGGTATCCGCCCACATCGTGCACCTGCAGGCCGATAAAGTGCCCCAGACCGCAGGGGAAGAAGGCGCGGCTGATGCCCAGCTCGACGATGTCGGCGGGCTCCAGGCGCACCAGGCCGAAGCGCGACAGCAGGTGGGCCATGCGCAGGTGGCCGCGCCAGTGCAGGTCGGCAAAGTCCATGCCGATATGTATCTCGTCCACCAGCGCCCGCTGCTCCTCGTCCACCGCCGCGACCAGGTCCGCGTATTCGCCGCCGCGGTAGGCGTAGCTGCGGGTGATATCGCTGGCGTAGCCGCGGAAGTCGGCGCCGGCGTCGATCACCAGCGAGTGGATTTCATGGGGCTGCATCCTGGCGCGGTCGGCGCCGTGGTAATGCAGGATCGAGCCGTGACTGTTCACCGCGACGATATTGGTATAGGGGAGCTCCGCCTCGAGCACGCCGGCGCCGCGCAGGTAGGCGTGGTGGATCTCCAGTTCGCTGCCGCCGTCGAGAAACATATCGCGTGCGGCCTTGTGCCCCCGTGCGGCCAGCAGGTTGGCGCGGCGCAGGCAGTCGATCTCGTAGTCGGTCTTGTAGGCGCGCCAGTAGTGCAGCTCCGCGATCAGCGCCGCCGGGTTGATCTGCGCCTCGGCAAAGTCGCCGAGCAGTTGCGGCGCGTCGCCGATATAGGCGGTGCGTCCGCCCGGCTCCGGCAGCGCCGCGACTATCTGCTCCGGCGACCTGGCCGGCACCAGATCGAACTGCTTGACCCAGAAGCCCTCCGGGTCCTCCGGCGGCTTGTGCCAGTAATCCTCCGGCTGGAAGTAGATCAACCGCGGCTTGGCGCCGGCGGAAACCACCAGCACCGAATAGGGATGCTCCAGCAGTGGCAGCCAGTGCTTGAAGTGGGGATTGACCCGGAAGGGATAGCTGTTGTCATCCAGAAACGGCGCCGTCGGTGCACCGGCATGTATCAACACTGTGTCGTAGCCGCTGCGCTCCAGCGCCCTGTCGTGGCGCGAGCGCAGCTCGGCAATATGTTCGTGGTAAAGCAGGTCCAGGTTCATCTCGCCTCTTCTCCTAACGCAATGGTTATTCGCTCAGTTTTCTGTTGACAGCCTTTGCAACCCTTATTTATTGTACACAATAACAATTCAAGTTAAAGTGATTTTACACAGCGCCCGGAAACACCCGTTCGGGGCCACACCATAGATGAGGAAGTGATATGCAGATCGATTGGAGCGGCGTATTCCCCGCAGCAACCACCCAGTTCAACGCCGACGAGAGCCTGAACATCCCGGCCACCATGGAGCACCTGGAGGTGATGCTGAACGCCGGCATCAACGGCTTTGTGATGCTGGGCACCGTTGGGGAGAACTGCTCCCTGTCCTTCGACGAGAAGATCGAGATATTGAAGGCGAGCGTGAAGCAGGTCGGCGGCCGCGTACCGGTGCTGACCGGTGTGGCCGAGTTCACCACCACCGCCGCCTGCGACTTTGCCCGCGCCGCCAAAGACGCCGGGGTGGACGGCCTGATGGTACTGCCGCCCATGTCCTACAAGGCGGACAGCCACGAGGTGGTCACCCATATCCGCGCCGTGGCCGAGGCCACCGAGCTGCCGGTGATGATCTACAACAATCCGGCCTGCTACGGTGTGGACATCTCCGCGGAAACCGTCGCCGAACTGGCCAAGGTGCCGAATATCGTCGCGGTGAAGGAATCCTCCGACGACCCGCGCCGCCTGACCGATATCGCCAACCTGGTGAGCGACGATTTCGTCCTCTTCTGCGGCGTCGACGACCTGGCCCTGGAAAGCGTCGCGCTGGGTGCCCACGGCTGGATCTCCGGCCTGGTAAACGCCTTCCCGGAGGAAAACCGCCTACTGTGGGATCTGGCCACGAGCGGCAACTACGAAGAGGCGCGCAAGGTCTACCGCTGGTACACCCCGTTGCTGCACCTGGATACCAAGCCCAAGCTGGTGCAGTACATCAAGCTGACGGTGCAGGAGTGCGGCTACGGCAGCGAGCTGTGCCGCAACCCGCGCCTGCCGATTTCCGGTCAGGAGCGTGAAGAGGTGCTGGCAATCATCCGCCAGGCGATAGCCACCCGCCCGACCATCAAATAGGAACTGCGAACTGTAGGAGCTCGCCCGCTGGCGAAGGATATGAGCGGGCAAGCAACCCGGCTTTTCGCCCGCAAGCGGGCTCCTACAGGTATCTCCCGGCTTGCTACCTAGTTTGAAGGCAGGAACAGAAATGAGAACACACCCCGTACTGATTGCGGGCGAGTGGCGCCAGGCGGCCGGGGACGGCCGCTTCTCTCCCGACAATCCGGCGACCCGCTCACCGATCAACCAGCAGTATCCGATCTCGGACTGGAGCGATTGCGACGCGGCGCTGGATGCCGCCGTCGCCGCGGCCCGCGAGCTGCGCCAACTGCCCGCAGAACAGCGCGCGCGCTTCCTGGAGCGCTACGCGGACAAAATCGAGGCCGCCAGGGACGAGCTGGCGCGCCTGGCCAACCTGGAAACCGCCCTGCCGGTTGCGCCGCGCCTGGCGGAAGTGGAGCTGCCGCGCACCGTCAACCAGTTGCGCCAGGCCGCCGCGGCCACACGCCAGGGCTCCTGGGCCCAGGCCACGATCGACACCGCGCTGAATATCCGCTCACAGCTGGCACCGGTGGGTCCGGTGGTGGTATTCGGCCCCAACAATTTCCCGCTGGCCTTCAACGGTGTCTGCGGTGGTGACTTCGCCGCGGCCATCGCCGCCGGCAACCCGGTGATCGCCAAGGGCCACTCGGCCCATCCGGGCACCTGCCAACGGCTGGCGGAACTGGCCCTGGCCGCGATCATCGAAACCGGCCTGCCCGCCGCCACCGTACAGCTGATCTACGCCACCGCGCGGGAAAACGGCCTGCGCCTGGTCAGCGACCCGCGCACCGGTGCCAGTGCCTTTACCGGCTCCCGCCCGGCGGGCCTGGCCCTGAAGCAGGCGGCCGACGAGGCCGGCAAGCCCATCTACCTGGAACTTTCCAGCGTCAACCCGGTGCTGATACTGGGCGGCGCCCTGGCCGAGCGCGGCGACGCTATCGCCGAGGAGTTTGCCGGCAGCTGCCTGATGGGGAGCGGACAGTTCTGCACCAACCCGGGCCTGGTCATAGTGCCGGCGGGCGACGCGGCGGAGCGGTTTATCTCCCGCGTCGCGCGGCTGTTTGCCGAGGAGCCGGTGGGCACACTGCTCGGCGCCGGCACCGAGTCCGGCCTGGCCTCCGCCGTCGCGACTCTGCGCAGCGCCGGCGCCGAACAGCTGACCGGCAGCGACGGCGCCGACGGCGGCCGCTACTGCCAGCCGAACACGCTGCTGCGCGCCAGCGGTGCCCAATTCCTGCAACAGAGTCACAAGCTGCAGACCGAGGCCTTCGGCAACGCGGCGCTGATCGTGGTCAGCGAAAGCACCGAGCAGAGCCGCGCGATTCTCGAGCGCCTGGAGGGCAATCTCACCGGCTGTATCTACTCCCACAGCGGCCGCGACGACGAGGCCGACTATGCGCAGCTGGAACCGCTGCTGCGGGACAAGGTCGGCAGGCTGCTGAACGACAAGATGCCCACCGGCGTGGCGGTATCCCCGGCGATGAATCACGGCGGCCCCTATCCGGCCAGCGGTCACGCCGGTTTCACCGCGGTGGGCATCCCCGCCTCCCTACGGCGCTTTGCCAAACTGGAGTGCTACGACAATGTGCGCCAACACCGGCTGCCGCCGCTGCTGCGCAACCAGAACCCCGGCGACGCCTGGCGGCTGATCGACGGCAACTGGACCCAGAGGAGCATCCTGTAGGGCGGTTGCCCCCAACGCCGCCCCGGTCGAAAGCGCGCGCCCGGGGCGGCCCCGACAGTGAAGTATCGGTACAATAAGAACATAAATCGGAGAATTTCACCGTGCACACGATTGAGGTTATCGATTCCCACACCGGTGGCGAGCCCACCCGCGTCATCGTCAGCGGCGGTCCGGATCTGGGCGGCGGCAGCATGGCCGAGCGGCTGGAAGTCTTCCGCCGCGACCACGACCAGCTGCGCGCCGCCATGGTGCGCGAGCCGCGGGGCTCCGACGTCTGGGTCGGGGCCCTGCTCTGCGAGCCGCTCGACAAGCGCTGCGCAGCCGGCGTGATCTTCTTCAACAACGTCGGCTACCTGGGAATGTGCGGTCACGGCACCATCGGCCTCGCCGTGACCCTGGCGCGCCTCGGCCGGATAGAACCCGGCGAGCACCGCCTGGAGACACCGGTGGGCGAGGTGTCCTTCACACTGCACAACAACCACCGCGTCAGTATCGACAATGTGCCCAGCTACCGCTACCGCAAGCAGGTGGCGGTGCAGGTGGACGGCGTCGGGGAGGTGCGCGGGGATATCGCCTGGGGCGGCAACTGGTTTTTCCTGGTCTCAGAGCACGGCCAGGTGCTGGAGGCCAGCAACAGCGACCAACTGACCGACTACTGCTGGCGCATTCGCCAGGCGCTGGCGCGCGCCGGCATCACCGGTGAGGACGGCGGCGAGATAGATCATATAGAGCTCTTCGGCCCGCCGTCGGACCCCGCGCGGGCGGACAGCCGCAACTTCGTCCTCTGCCCCGGCAAGGCCTACGACCGCTCCCCCTGCGGCACCGGCACCAGCGCCAAGCTCGCCTGCCTGTACGAAGACGGCGCGCTGGAGGAGGGCCAGGTATGGCGCCAGGAGAGCATCATCGGCAGTATTTTCGAGGGGCGGGTGCGCCGCGACGGAGACAGGCTCATCCCCACCATCACCGGCAGCGCCTATATCAGCGCGGAAACCAAACTGGTGCTGGAGCCCGAAGATCCATTTATCCACGGCATCGACGGCTGACCCTTTCTCATTGAACGCAGGATGGGCGAAGCCCAGCGAGCCCATCCTACGAAGCCAGCTTGTTGCTGTTCAGATAGTCGATCATCCGCGAAACCGCCCCGCGCTGGTCGCGGATATGGCGCGACAGCGCCTGCCGCGCGCCTTTCCAGTCCCGCTGCAACAGGCACTCGATAATATCGCAGTGCTCCTTCGCCATTTCTTTTTTCACTTTTTCGTCGATCACCGCGTAATTGAACAGCGCGTTGTAAAAGGGGCTGTAGCGGGCGAAGAACTCGCGGATATAGCGGTTGCCGCAGCGCTCTATCCAGTAGTCGTGCAGATCGAAATCCAGCTGCGAGCGCTCGCTGCCGCGCGCCGGGCGGTTGGCCTTGAGCAGTTCGCGCAGCTCGCCCTCGTCGAACCTGCTGCGGGCCAGCTCCAGGGCCTTGAGCTCGAGCATCTCGCGAATATCCAGGTAATCGTGCATATCCTGCTCGCTGAAGGCGCGCACCCGCCAGCCACAGCGCGGCACATGCTCGATCAGACCGGCGCCCGCCAGGCGGGAAAAAATCTGCCGCACCACGGTGCGGCCGGCACCGTATTTTTCCGCGGTCGCCTGCTCGCGCAGGTATTCCGTGTCCTGCTGCAGGCTGCGCGCGATCACGTCTTTGCGGATCTGCTCTTCGAGATTCTTTTCGTAGGTGGCCGGCGCCGGGGTCTCAATCTTGAGCCCTTTGAGCGCGTCCGGCACCAGCTCCAGGCGGCCGTTGTCCTTGCGCCGGATAACCCCCTCTTCCACCAGTTCGTCGATCGCGTGGCGCACCGGCGTCAGGCTCACTTTGTAGTGTTCCGAAATGGCGCCCAGCGTCAGCTTGAAGGGCAGTTTCCCCTGCGCCTGCAGCGCAGCTTTGATATCGGTCTTGATAAATTCGGTAATGGTCATAGCGCCAACTATTGCTATCATCCCGCCGCTGGAACGGGCCCAGGCCCTGCCCCATACTATTGAATTGAATTTTTAAATGACAGGCAGTATCGCCCATGTTGGAAAAACTGAGCAAGCTACTCGATGTTGAAGAGCTCGACCGCAACCTCTTCCGCAGCCGCCACCACGTGGAAAACTACCGCAAGGTATTGTTTGGCGGCCAGGTTCTGGGCCAGGCCCTGATGGCCGCCAGCCGCACCGTCGACAAGCGTCTGCCCCACTCGCTGCACGCCTACTTCCTGCGCCCCGGCAGCAGCGAACTGCCGGTGATCTACGATGTGGATCCGATTCGCGACGGCGGCAGCTTCACCACCCGCCGCGTGGTAGCCAGGCAGAGAGGCCACGCCATCTTCAATATGTCCGCCTCCTTCCAGATTCAGGAGCCCGGCTTCGACCATCAGGTCGATATGCCCACCAGCGGCATTCCCGCCCCGGAGACCCTGAAGAACACCCAGCAGTTGGCCGAGGAGGCGGGCCTGGTCAGTCCGCAGCACGACCAGCGCCGCTTTATGATCGACTTCCGCCCGGTGGACCCGCACAGCTACTTTGGCGCCGAGGTGCGCGAGGCCCGCTGCATGTTCTGGCTGCGCGCCGAGGGGGAGATGTCCGACGATCCGCTGGAGCACCGCAGCGCCCTCTGCTACGCCTCGGACATGGCCCTGCTCGGCACCGCCCTGCAGCCGCACCCGATCTCCCTGTTCGACCCGCACCTGATGCCGGCCAGCCTCGACCACGCCATGTGGTTCCACCGCGACTTCCGCGCCGACGACTGGCTGCTGTACGTCACCGACAGCCCCTCAGCCAGCGGCGCGCGCGGCTTCTGCCGCGGCCAGATCTTCACCCGCGATGGCGTCCTGGTGGCCTCCACCACCCAGGAGGGCCTGATTCGACAAATTAAAAAGTAAATCAATGGTTTACAGCGGGGATTTGGCTGCTATAATGCGCCCCGCTTCACTGGTGAAGCACTTCAGATGTCGGTGAGTAGCGCAGCCTGGTAGCGCACTTCCTTCGGGAGGAAGGGGTCGGAGGTTCGAATCCTCTCTCACCGACCATTTTCTTACAAAGCCCCCCCAAAAAATCCAAGTACTCCGATCTCGACGAGGTTCGAGCCGGAGGCTTCTCGCTGCCAGCCGGCACCTTTCCTTCTAGACTTGAACCCCCGCCCGGGGCACCGTTACGCTTGCTCGCTGTCCAATTTTTGTCTCAAGTTTTCCGGATAGGCGCTTCTATGCTGTTGCGATCGGTTGTCACCCTCCTACTCCTGCTGCTGCCCCTGGGCGCAGTGGCAGACACCTACAAGCTCCTCTACACGGCCCAGATAGATCCGGATTCGGGCATGGCCAGAGTGGAGATAGAGCTGGACGGGGAAACCCTGCCCAAAAAGCTGTCGCTGAACCTGAGTTCCGGCCGCTACTCGGATATCGAAAGCGATCAGCCCCTGGAGATGAAGAAAGACAGGGCCATCTGGCGCCCGGAGGGGCCAAAAGCGCGCCTCAGCTACAAGTTCGCGATCAACAACCGCAAAGACGGCGGGAGCTACGACTCCCGTATCACCAGGGACTGGGCGATACTGCGCAGCGACAAGCTGATCGCCCCCATGTCGGTCACCGCCAAAGGGACCAGATCCCGGGCCGAATTGCAGCTGGAACTGCCCGAGGGCTGGTCCTCGGCGCTGCCCTACCCCGAGATCGGCGAACACCGCTACCGCCTAAAGGACCCGGGACGCCGTTTCGTGCGCCCCAAGGGTTGGATGATCGTCGGCAAGATCGGCAGCCGCCAGGACGTCATCGCCGGCATCGACACCAAGGTGGCGGCACCGCTGGGCGAGAATATCCGCCGCCAGGACACCCTGGCCTTCCTGAACTGGAACCTGCCCGAAATCAAAAAGGTGTTCCCCAAATTCCCGCAGCAGCTACTGGTCGTCAGTGCGGGAGACCCCATGTGGCGCGGCGGCCTGTCCGGCACCCGCTCCCTGTTTATGCACGCCGACCGCCCGCTGATCAGCGGCAACCGCACCAGCAGCATGATTCACGAGCTGGTGCATGTGGGGACGGGTATAAGAAGCGGCGACAACCAGAGCGACTGGATTGTCGAAGGGCTGGCGGAGTTCTACGCGGTGGAGATACTGCGCCGCTCCGGCGGTATCAGCCAGCGGCGCTATGACGAGACCATGGATAAGCTGGCCGAATGGGGTCGCGAGGCCCCCAGCCTGCTGGTCAAGCGCTCCTCGGGCCCCATCACCGCCCGCGCCGTCGGTGTGATGCGCGAGCTGGACCTGGAGATCCGCAGCGCCAGCGGCGGCAAGGCGAGCATCGACGACGTTGCCCGCGGCCTGGCGGAAAAGCGCGGCGAAGTGACACTGGCGCGCTTCAGACAACTGGCCGAAGAAGCGGCCGGAAGACCCGTGCAGGCCCTGACCATCGAGAACCTGCGCGACGAGGCCCGCTGAGCGGCCAGATTCAAGACAAAAAAAAGCCCTGACGACGGGGGGGGGAGAGCGTCAGGGCCAAGACCATTAGGAGTGAAACTTGGAGGATTTCATCCTTACTACACAGCGGGCGAGTACCTAGTGGGGGCGCCCTACCGGCATTACTAAACACGTTGGGGGAGGTTGTGTTAGCCAGTTACAGCAAGTATTGAACAAGGCCGGAAGATTGCCAGCCGGCGCCGGCAGAAATTTAGAATAAATAGCAATAGTTTGCCGACAGCTAGTGCAAAAAGTTATTAGCCCCCTGCCCCACCATACATTTCAGACATTCCCGATTTTCCACTCCCCCTCGCCCCAAGCGGCCGTCACAGTGCTTGACTAATCCGGAACAGACCCTAGAATAGCGCCTTCTTACACGCCCGGCTGCGCGTAAGTATAAGAAAATGCTGGGATTTTTCGTTTCAATCCGCTAGAATCCGCGGCGTTTTCCGCTCCACAGGGAGCACAATTTGGCCTGGTGGCAGACTGGTTGTGCAGCGAACTGCAACTCCAGCGCCCGCAGCCAAAAAGCGCCGGTGACATCGAACCGGCGGAGCGAAAGCTCTGAATTTGATGTTAAGGCTAGGTGGCAGACTGGTTGTGCAGCGGACTGCAACTCCACGCGCCTGAGGCCAATAAAGAGGGCCGGTGAGACTCGAACCGGCGATCAGAACCTCTACAGAGTCAAATATGGCTAGGTGGCAGAGTGGTTATGCAGCGGACTGCAACTCCGTGTACGCCGGTTCGATTCCGACCCTAGCCTCCATTTTCCCCTGCGTCGGCTTCCCCCTGTGAAGCGCGGCGACCAGCGAGGGCACCGATCCCACCATCGGACGCTATCAGCAATCCCCTCGTACACCTCCCCGCCCGGGTGGTGGAATTGGTAGACACAAGGGATTTAAAATCCCTCGGCTTCTGGCCGTGCGGGTTCAAGTCCCGCCCCGGGCACCAAGTCTCTTATCCCGCTTCTCGCACAGTTTTCCACCCGGCCGAGGACGCTGACTCAGTGTACGGGAAGCGCTTTTCCGGAGTGCTTGTTGTATATCCACTCCGCCCTGCTCGCACCCAGGCCTCAGTTATAGCCGCACCCCCGCATTGCCGGTGAGCGATGGGCGCACAGGGAAATGGAGGCGTTACACTTTGCCGCTGTTCTCGTCGCTCGTCAGTGTCGGCCAAGCCGCGCGCAGGTACATGACCATGGTCCACAGCGTCAGTGCGGCGGCGATATACAGCAGCACATAGCCAATTTTCTCCATGATCGGATAGTCGCGCACATCGAATGCCAGCAGCACGATGATCGCGGCCATCTGCGCGGTGGTTTTTATCTTTCCGACATAGTTGACCGCGACGCTACTGCGCTTGCCCAACTCTGCCATCCACTCGCGCAGGCCGGACACGGCGATTTCGCGGCCGATAATGATCGCCGCGGCGATGGTAAACCAGGCGCTCTTGTGCAGCCCCACCAGCAGCACCAGCGCGGTCGCCACCATCAGCTTGTCGGCGACGGGATCGAGGAAGGCGCCGAAGGGGGTGCTCTGATTCAGCTTGCGCGCCAGGTAGCCATCCAGCCAGTCAGTAGCCGCCGCGGCGGCGAAGATAATCGCGGAGGCCAGGTAACTCCACTTGTAGGGAAGGTAGAAAACCAGTACGAAAACCGGTATCAGCGCGACGCGCAGCAGTGTCAGTTGGTTGGCGAGAGTCATGCGTGTCCCTGTACTTGCGGTGGGCGTAACTTATCAAGCCACCGCAAAAAATGAAATGTCCGCCGGAGCACAAAGTTAAATTTTGTTGGATCCGCTACTCATTGTGCAGTGCGGAGTATATATCCTGTGCCAACTTTCGGCTGACGCCTTCGACGCCGGCAATCTCGTCCACTGACGCGCGGCGTATTTCCTGCAGGCCGCCGAAGTGACGCAGCAGTGCGCGGCGGCGCGCCGGGCCGACACCGGGGATGCCCTCCAGCGGCGATTCGCGGCGTTTCTTGTCGCGCCGCTGGCGGTGGCCGGTGATGGCGAAGCGGTGCGCCTCGTCGCGCACCTGCTGGATCAGGTGCAGCGCAGGCGAATCCGCCGACAGCACCAGTTCCCTGTTGCCGGCCACCACGTGCAGCGTCTCGAAACCGGCCTTGCGGGTGGTGCCCTTGGCGACGCCGACGATCTGCACGCCGACGACGCCGAGTTCGTTCAGGGCCTCCACCGCCTGGCGCACCTGCCCCTTGCCACCGTCTATCAGCAGGATATTGGGGAACTTGCCCTCCCCGCCCGCCAGGCGCGTGTAGCGCCGCTTCAGCGCCTGGGCCATGGCCGCGTAATCGTCGCCGGGCTGGATATTCTCGATATTAAAGCGGCGGTAGTCGGACTTCACCGGGCCGCCGGTATCGAACACCACGCAGGAGGCGACTGTGGCCTCGCCGCTGGAGTGGCTGATATCGAAGCACTCGAGGCGCTCCGGCAGCTGCTCCAGCGCCAGGGTCTCCTGCAGCGCCTCGAAGCGGCCCTGCAGCTTTTGCTGCGCCGCGGTGCGGCTGCTCAGATTCTGCTCCGCCGCCTGCCGGGCCATGGTCACCCAGGTGGCGCGGTTGCCACGCAGCCGATGCGCGATGGAAACCTCGCGGCCGCCCTGGGCCTTCAGCGCCTCCTGCAGCACCTCGATATCCTCGATCGGCTCCGATACCAGAATCTCCCGCGGCACTTCGCGCTGGCTGCCGAGATAGAACTGCGGAATAAACGCCGACAGCAGTTCCGCGCCGGAGAGCCCGAGGCGCTCCTCCGGGAAATAGCTGCGGCTGCCCAGAATGCGCCCCTGACGGATAAACAGGATATGCACACAGCAGACACCCCCCTGGCTGGCCACGCCGAGCACATCCACATCGCCGCTGGAGCGCTCCGCCACCTGATCCGCCTGCAGCCGCCGCAGCGCCGAAATCTGGTCGCGCAGGCGCGCGGCGCGCTCGAATTCCAGCGCCTTCGAGGCCCTGTCCATCTCGTCCGCCAGCTCGCGGATGATCCTGTCGCTCTTGCCACTCAGGAACATCTCCGCATGGCGCACGTCCTGGCGGTACTCCTCCTCGCTGATAAAGTCGACACAGGGCGCGGTGCAGCGCTGAATCTGATATTGCAGACAGGGGCGCGAACGGTTGCGGAACACACTGTCTTCGCAGGAGCGGATACGGAAGGTTTTCTGCAGAAAGTTGAGGCTTTCGCGCACCGACGAGGCGTTGGGGAAGGGACCGAAATACTGCCCCTTCTTGCGCTTGGCGCCGCGGTGCAGCGCGATGCGCGGGAAGGTGTCCCTGCTGGAAAGGAAGATATAGGGGTAGCCCTTGTCGTCCTTCAGCATCACATTGTAGGGCGGGCGCTGGGATTTGATCAGGCTCTGCTCCAGCACCAGCGCTTCCGTCTCGCTGCGGGTGACGGTCACCTCGATATTTTCGATGCGCTGCACCAGCGCCATGGTCTTGGCGGTGAGCCCGGACGCGCGAAAATAGCTCGACAGCCGGTTGCGCAGGTTCTTGGCCTTGCCCACGTACAGGATGCGGCCGTCGGCGTCGAACATCTGGTAGACGCCGGGCTTGCGGGTGACGGTTTGCAGGAAGCGTTTGCTGTCGAACATCAGGTGGTAGCTAGAGAGGCATTGCCCGGCGGATGGTTTGATCGCGGCCATAGGCCGCTCCTACAAACGGAAATTCTACCACGCGGGCTATACGGCGGCTTCCGGATCCAGCATCTGGTACTTTACCGCCAGCAGGGTCAGCTCCACATCGCTGTGAATACCCAGCTTCTCGAAGATGCGGTAGCGGTAGCTGTTGACGGTCTTCGGGCTGACCGACAGGGTGTCGGCGATTTCCGCCACCTTGATACCATTGACGATCATGTCGGCAATCTGCAGCTCCCGCTTGGACAGGTCGTCGAATGGCGAGGACTTCTCGGCCTTGCCGCTGACATTGCGCAGGGCCATCTTGGTGGCCATGGAGCTGCTGATAAACACCTCGCCGGTGACGACGGTGCGGATGGCCTTGACCATCTCTTCCAGGTCGGCTCCTTTGGTCACATAGCCCATGGCGCCGGCCCGCATCAGCCGGCCCGGGAAGAGGTCATCATCGAGTGCGCTGACCGCGATCACTTTGGCTTCCGGACGACGGGCCAGCAGTTTGCGCGTGGCTTCGAGACCGCCCATGCCCGGCATCTTGACGTCCATCAGTATCACGTCGACTTCGGACTGGCGCACGAAAGCGAGCGCGTCCTCGCCGCTGCTGGCCTCGCCGACAACCTGAATGCCGCTGACGTCACCCAGCATGCGCGATATCCCCATGCGCACCAGGTCGTGATCGTCCACCACTAAGACTTTGATCAATTTAGCCCCAACTACGGATAAATGCAGTGGCTGCGTTGCGTAACTTCCCGCGTCGCCCGCATTGTTATACTGCAGTTTTTGTTTTTGCCCAGCGGGTCTTTGCCCGCTCAAGATCCATCCACAGAGCCTTCTCGCAACATACCAGACAAATTCGCTGCTGGAAAGCGAGACAAGCGTTTCAAATACTGCCAAATAGCCATAAACAGTCAGGTTTCAGCTGGCGATATAGCGGTTTCTTATATGGCGGAACGTCAGGCTGATGCGCCCCTCCAGATTGCGGCGACTTTTTGCGACACCGTGCAGCCAGTAGTGCTGTACGGCTCCGGACGTCAGCAGCAGGGAGGCGTCCGGCAGTTCCAGCGAAAGGCGCCCCGAGCCATCGCGCCGCTTGAAGCCCAGGCGGCGCGCCTGGCCCAGGCTGACGGTGGCCACCACCGGCCAGTCGCCCAGCTCTTTCTCGTTGTCGGCGTGCCAGCCCATACTGTCGGCACCGCCGCGGTAGTGATTGGCCAGCACCGAATTGAAGTGAAAGCCGGCCTCCTCCAGCCGCGACCGCAGTGTCGCCAGGGCGTCTGTCCAGGGGTGCGGCCGCTGTTCCAGCCCCGACCAGCGGTAGATCACATCCCCATCGCCGACAAAGGCGTGGCGGCGCGGGATCGGGTGCCACTTGCCGAACAGGCGCAGGCGGGGCCGCTCCCACGGCAGCTGCCGCAAGCAGGCCCGATAGATAGCCGCGGATTCCGCCGGCGAGAGCCAGCCGCGGATCAGCAGCGCGCGCCCCGGGGGCAGCGCCGGCCACTCGACATCCGGATAGGCCTCCGCCAGGGCGCTGGCGCGGGAGGCAAAGGTGGATTCATCCATGCTTTTCAGCACTCGAAGGATATCAGGGGACATCTGGCCGCTCGCCGGCGGCCTTGTCGATCACGGGTAGTAGCGCGGTTCCGGTTCCAGTTCCACGCCGAACTTCGCGCGGATATCCGCCGCTATCTCCGCCGCCAGATCGGTGACTTCGGCCCCGCTGCCGCGGCCCGGATTCACCAGCACCAGCGCCTGGCGGTCGTGCACGCCGACCGCGTTGCGCCGCGCGCCGCGCCAGCCGGCGCGATCGATCAGCCAGCCGGCGGCCAGCTTCCAGCGGTCGCCCGAGGCGAAAGCCACCAGGTCCGGGTGGGTCTTCCTGAGGCGCTCGTAGCAGTCCGCGTCCACCAGCGGATTCTTGAAGAAGCTGCCGGCATTGGGAATATCGTCCGGCGACGGCAGCTTGCTGTTGCGGATATCGATAACCGCCTGCGCCACCCGGGCCGGGCTCAGGCCGTCAGCGCCCTGCCCGCGCTCGGCGAAATACTGCCGCAGGGCCGGATAGTCGATGCGCGGCCGCCAGTCCCGCGGCAGCCGCAGGCGCACCCGGGTGATGATGTACTGGTCCCGGGCCCCGCCTTTGAAGACGCTGTCGCGATAACCGAAGCGGCAGTCCGCCGCAGAAAAGTCGTGCAGCTCCCCGGTGGGAATATGGATCGCCTGCAGGTCGCTGAAGGTATCGCGCAGCTCCACGCCATAGGCGCCGATATTCTGGATTGGCGCCGCGCCGATCTTGCCGGGAATCAAGGCCAGGTTTTCCAGCCCGCCGAGCCCCTGCGCCACCGTGTGCATTACCAGCTGGTGCCAGTTCTCCCCCGCCGCGGCGGTCAGACAGTGGCCCGCAGCCCCCTGCTCCAGGGACAGACCGCGCAGCTCAATCAGTATGACCAGGCCGGGAAAATCATCGGTCAATACGATGTTGCTGCCGCCGCCCAGAGGGAGTATTGGCAGTTTTTTTACCCGCGCAAACTCCAGCGCTTCGCGCAGCTGCTCCAGACTTTCAACCCTGGCGAAATGCGCCGCGCGCGCGGCGATCGCGAGGGTGTTGAGCGGCTGCAAATCCACATCGGTCTCTATCATCACCAGGCGACCTACCCCAACAGCTCCCGCATGCGCTGCAAATCCTGCTCGGTATCCACCCCGCCGGGCACTTCCTCACAGGCATCCGCCACGTGAATATTTTCGTCGTGATAGAGGAAGCGCAGTTGTTCCAGCGCCTCCACATGCTCCAGCGGCGCCATCGGCCAGGAAACAAAGCGGTTCAGCAGCGCCACCCGGTAAGCATAGATGCCGATATGTCTGCGCGGTTCCAGCCCCGGCGGCAGCTCTGTCACCTCCACCGCGAAGGCGTCGCGCGGCCAGGGAATCGGCGCGCGGGAAAAATAGCGCGCAAGGCCGGACTCGGCGGCGACCACCTTGACGATATTGGGGTTGCGGAAATCCTCCAGGCTGCGGATAGGTTCCGCCAGTGTCGCAACGCCGGCGCGGCTGTTCGCCGCCAGGTTTGCCGCCACCTGGTCGATCACCTGCGGCGGTATCAGCGGCTCGTCGCCCTGCACATTGACCAGGATGCGATCGCCGGGCAGGCCCAGGTTGGTCGCCACCTCCTGCAGGCGGTCGGTGCCGGAGGCGTGATCCGCGGAGGTCATGCACACCTCGCCGCCGAAGGCGCGCACCGCCTCCGCCACGCGCATATCGTCGGTGGCGACGATCACCCGCTCGGCGTTGCTCTGCCGCGCGCGCTGGTATACATGCTGCACCATTGGCTTGCCACCGATATCCGCCAGCGGCTTGCCCGGCAGGCGGCTGGAGCCGAAGCGGGCCGGGATGATCACATCGAAGGAAGGGCTATTGCTCATGGTTTGAAAACTGCTGCAGATGCTGGTGAATTTTCTGGTAGAAGATATCCGGCAGGACCGCCCGCACCTCCAGCGCCCACCAGTGACTCTGCCAGAAATCGCGGCATTTGACCGCGTCTTTCATCGTCATGATCACCGGGGTCTGGCCGTCGAAATGGAGCTCCTGCGGGCTGAACTGGTGGTGGTCCGCGAAGGGCTGCTCCATCACGGAAAAGCCCATACGCTGCAACGCGCGGAAAAAGCGTTGCGGATTGCCGATCGCGGCCACGCCGTGACAGGGGCCCGGCTCCGGGCCGGATGTGAGCTTCAGGGTCGAGGTCTGGTCCAGGTTGAACTGGTGCCAGCTGGCCGGCTCCAGCGTCATCTGGTATTGCAGCAGATCCCCGCACTGCATTTTCACCGCCTCTTCCGGCTCGCCATTGACCACCACCAGATCCACTTCGCGCAGCCGCTCCGGCGGTTCGCGCAGAGGGCCGCGCGGCAGCATCCTGCCATTGCCCAGGCCGCGGTGCCCGTCGACGACGCAGATTTCCAGGCTGCGCCACAGTGCGTAGTGCTGCAGCCCGTCGTCGGACAGGATCACATCGCACTGGTGGTAGTCGATCAGGGCCTGCGCCGCCTCGGCGCGCTTCGGCGACACCATTACCGGCAGGCCGGTGACCAGGTGCAGCATCAGCGGCTCGTCGCCGCACTCCAGCGGGTGGGACTGTGCGGTGACCTGGTGCGGATAGGCCCTGGCCCTGCCGCCGTATCCGCGGCTGACGATACCCGGATTGCGGCCCCTTTCCCGCAGCCAGCGCGCCAACTCCGCCACCAGCGGTGTCTTGCCGGCACCGCCGACGGTGATATTGCCAACGACGATGACCGGCACCGGCAGTGGCTGCGGCGGCTCGCGCAGGCTCGACTGTCTCCGGCTTTCGCTGACCCGCCGGTACAGCGACTCCAGCGGCGCCAGCAGCGGCAGGTCGCCGGCGCCCTTTTCCTGCGGGTACCAGCGCTTGTTAAACCAGTCTTCCAGCGACATCGCGTTCGGGCCTTAACCTGTGGTTTGCTGTTGCAACAGAGTGGCGTAGCGCCCGCCCCGCTCGAGCAGCTCGGCGTGATTGCCGCTCTCGACGATACGGCCCTGCTCCATCACCAGAATACAATCCGCATTCTCAATGGTACTGAGGCGGTGGGCTATGACAAAGGTCGTGCGGTTCTTCATCACTTCGGACAGGGCCAGTTGAATGGCGCGCTCGGACTCGTTGTCCAGCGCCGAGGTGGCCTCGTCGAGAATCAGTATCGGCGCGTCCTTCAGCAGCGCGCGGGCGATGGCCAGGCGCTGGCGCTGGCCGCCGGACAGCATCTGCGCATTGTCGCCGAGCACCGTCTGCAGCCCCTGGGGCAGCTCGTCGATAAACTCGCTCGCATGGGCCAGCTCCACCGCGCGCCGCACCTGTTCCGGCGTCGCGTTTTCCAATTCACCATAGGCGATATTGCGGTAGACGCTGTCGTTGAACAGCACGATGTTCTGCGACACCATGCTGATCTGGCGGCGCAGGTCCGCCAGCGAAACATCCGCGATATCCACGCCGTCCAGCAGAATGCGCCCGCTGGTCGGCTCGTAGAAGCGCGCCAGCAGGCTGACCAGGGTACTCTTGCCGGAACCGGAGGCGCCGACCAGCGCCACCGTCTGCCCCGGCGCCACGGAAAAGCTGATATCCGTCAGCACCGGCGGCGCCGACTCGTCGTAACTGAAACCGAGGTTTTCGAAAGTCACGGCGCCGCGCACCGGCTCGGGCAGCTTCGCCGTTCCCCCCTGGGGCTCCTTGGGCGCGTCTATGACCTCGAAGATACTCTCCGCCGCGGCTATGCCCTTCTGGATATCCGCGAACACCTCCGACAGGCTGCGCACCGGCTTGGCCAGCGACGCCGCGGCGCCGATATAGGCGGCGAAGACACCGGCGGTCATCGACTCCACCATACCCGGCGCCAGCGCCAGCCAGACGATGGTGGCGGTGGAGAGGCCGACCAGAATCTGGATCACCGACACACTGGCGTTATCCGCCACCACCAGCTTCATAAACTGCTGGCGGTTGTTGTCGCTGGCGGCGGCAAAGCGCGCATTCTCGTAGCGCTGGCCGCCGTACATGCGCACCACCTGATAGCCATTGATCGCCTCCTGGGTCACGTGGGTCACGTCGCCCATGGTGTTCTGGATACGGTGGCTCAGTTTGCGAAAGCGCTTGCCGACGCTGCGCACGATAAACGCGATGACCGGCGCAAACAGGAAAAAGGTCAGCGTCAGTTTCCAGTTCACCAGCATCAGGTAGATCAGCAGGCCGATGGTGGTGAAGGACTCGCGGATCAGCACCTTGACCGCCTTGGTGATGGAGTTGGTCACCTGCTCCACGTTGTAGGAAACCTTGGAGATCAGGTAGGCGCCGGTGTAGCGATCGAAATAGGCGCTGGGCAACTGACCGATCCTCTCGAACAGCTCGGTGCGCAGCCGGTGGATCACGGCCCGCGCCACATAGGCGAGGCCGTAACTGCCGATAAAGTTGCCACAGGCGCGCAACACGATGATCAGCAGCATCGCCAGCGGTATCAGCCAGCGCGCCGTTTCCTGCGGCATAACACCGCCGGGAAAATAGGCCGCGACATATTTGGCGAGAAAACCGCGGCTCTCCTGAATGCCCGCGCCGACCGCGTCGAGCAGCAGCTCGGTGACCGCGATCAGGCTGACCCCCATGGTGGAGAAAAGCAGGAAACCCAGTACCGCCAGGCCGAAGATCGGCCAGTGCGGCAGGGCGTAGGAAAGCAGGCGGCGGTAGGTTTCCGCCCCGCGTCGCGGTTTGCTCGGGGGCGTGTTGACTCTATCCATACGAATTCTTGACTGGAGCCCGCTCCAAACCGCGCTTTGTAAGATGGGCAAAGCGAAGCGTGTCCATCAACCAACTGCGGCGCGATGGGCACGCCCGCCGCGCGGGCTTTGCCCATCCTACGATCGGTACGGACACTGTGCGGGAATCGCGAGCTAGTTTTCTTCCGGCTGCCGCGTGGTGATGCTGAGATTCACGAAGCCCAGCTGTCCGGCGGCATCCATGGCCCGCACCACGGCCTGGTGTTGGGCGGTGGCGTCGGCGGTGATTACGAGGGGGCGATTGTACTCGCCCGCGGCGACTTCCGACAGCGCCGATTTCAGGGTGGCCAGCTTCTTGTTGATCAGGGCGCGGCCGTCCACCGAGTAGGAGCCGTCCGCGTTGATCAGCACCTCCACGGCGCGCGGCTGCTCCTGCGCCTGGGGACCCGCTGCTTCCGGCAGGTTCAGCTTCAGATGGCTCTCCTTGGTAAAGGTGGTGGACACCATAAAGAAGATCAGCAGCAAGAAGACCACATCGATCAGCGGCGTCAGGTTGACCCCGTCCTGCTCTTTGGCTTGGCGGCGAAACTGCATTACTCGCTACTCCGCTTCGATACGGCGGTCGCTGTGCAGCGCATCCACCAGCTTTACCGCCTCCTGCTCCATGGTCACGACTATGCTGTCCACGCGGCGCTGGAAGTAACGGTGCGCCATCAGCGCCGGAATGGCCACGGTCAGGCCCGCGGCGGTGGTGATCAGCGCCTGGCTGATACCCCCGGCCAGCACGCCGGCGTTGCCGGTGCCCTCCAGCATAATGGCGGTAAACACCTGGATCATGCCCAGCACCGTGCCCAGCAGACCGATCAGCGGCGCCACCGCGGCGATAGTGCCCAGGGCGCCGAGGAAGCGCTCCAGCTCGTGCACCACCTGGCTGGCGGTCTCCTCGATGCTGTCTTTCATGACCTCGCGGCCGTGGCGGGAGTTGGAAAGGCCGGCGGCAAAGATGCGCCCGAGCGGGCTGGAATCGCGCAACTCCTTCAGCTTCTCGGCGCTGATCTGATTATTCTTCAACCAGGACCAGACCTCACCGAGCAGGGTGCGCGGCGCTATGCGGCGCGGATTCAGCGTCCACAGGCGCTCGATGCAGATAGCGATAACGGCGACGGAGCAAAGCAGGATCGGCAGCATCAACCAGCCACCGGATTTTATAATTTCTAACACTGTTTTTAGATCCAGACTGCGGAAACCGGCCCCAGACTCTACCACAGCTGGGCGCGGCGGCTAAGTCTCTGTTTGGCGTCATTTTATTCGGTGTGATCCGCATACCAAAAACGCGCCGCCGCGCGCGCTGATTCTACATGCGGTACGCGATCTCGATCCCGCCAGATAAATTCCAGCGCGCCGCTCTCGGCGGTATTGAATAGCTGGGCGCCCGATTCGCGGTAACGCGCCACAACCTGCGGGTGCGGGTGGCCGAAGTGGTGGCGGTAACCCGCGCTGAAGACCACTCGGCGTGGTTTCGCCCAGTCGATCAGCGCCTGCGAAGAGGAAGTGCGGGAACCGTGGTGTGGTGCCACCAGCAGGTCCACCGGGGCAAAATCCGGATAGGCCTGGCCCAGTCGCCGCTCCACCGCCGCGGAAATATCCCCGGCCAGCAGTATCCGCACACCGCGCCATTCGACCAGGGCCACACAGCTGTGGTCGTTTTCCTCGCCGCTGATATCCCCCGCCTCGGGCCACAGCCAGCGCAACCGCAGGTCGCCCAGGGTTTCCCCCGCCCCTGCGCGGCACAGCTCCGCGCCCTGCCCGGTTTGAGCGCGCAGCCTCTGCGCCAGCCGACCCGGCGCAATCAGGCGCCCCAGGGGCAGCGACTCCGCGAGCCCGGCCAGGCCGCCGGCGTGGTCCCGGTCGCCGTGGCTGACCACAACCGCGTCCAGCGCCGGCATACCCTCCCCGAGCAGATAGGGCGCGATTATCTGGCTGCCGGCACTCCAACCGGAGCCGGACACTGGGCCAGTGTCGTAGAGCAGGCGCTGCCCCGGCGTGCGCAACACCACCGCCAGCCCCTGCCCCACGTCGAGCACGGTCAGTTGCAGTCCCTCGCGCTCGGAAGCCTGCAGCAGCAAGGGCAGCAGCGGCGGCAGCAGAAACAGCCAGCCCAGGCGCCGCCCGGGCAGTCCCGCCGGCAGCAACAGCAGCAGCGCGCCCAGGGCGGCCAGTATCAGCAGCGGCAGGGTCGGCGGCGCTCCCAGGGTCTGCCAGGAGGGCAAGGCGCCCCGGCCGGCTTCGAGGAAATGCATCAGCAGGTCCAGCTGCCAGGCGGCGAAGTCGATACACCAGCCGCCAGGCGCCGTTCCCGGCAGCAGTGCGCCCAGCATCAGCGGCGGCAGCACCAGGAATCCCAGCCAGGGAATGGCAACCAGGTTCAGCAGTACGCCGCCGGGACTGAAGCCGGAAAAGAACAGCAGCGACGGCAGCAGCAGCGCCACCGCCACCAGCCACTGGCTGCGCAGCAGCCCCAGCCCGCCGTCGATCAGCCGCCGCGCCGGCGGCGGATCGCCGATTCGATCACTCAGCCCCAGGCGACCGCTGAAGCCCAGCAACAGCGCGGCCACCGCGACAAACGACAGCCAGAAGCCGGCGCCGTAAAAGGCCAGCGGCTGCAGCGTCAAAACCAGGGCCAGCGCCAGGGCATAGGCGAGGCCGGCGCCGATTCGCCGCCGCCAGTGCCAAGCCAGCAGCAGCACCCAGGTCATCGCCAGCGCGCGCCGCGCCGACAGGGGCGCACCCGCGAGCAGGGTGTAAACCAGGGCGCCGGCCAGTGCAAACACCAGGGGCAGAGCTCGCGGCGTCGCGCCGGTAGAAAGGCCGATCGAGCGCCCCAGCAGGCGGCCCAGCAGCAGAAAGAAGCCGGCCACCATACCCACGTGCAGACCGGAGATCGCCAGCAGGTGGGCGGTGCCCGTCTCCCGCAGCAGCTGCCGGTCGCCATGGCTCAGGCCGCTCCTGTCCCCCAGCAGCAGCGCGCTGAGCAGCTCCCCCCGGCTCTGCGCGGTTTCCATCAGCCTGTCCCGCAGCCAGTGGCGCAGCGCCGGCAGGCCCGCTTCCCCGCCGAGCCACTGCGGCGGCCGGTCCTGGGGGCGCACATAGCCGGTGGCGTAGACGCCGCGGCGCAACAGCCAGCCCTCGTAGTCGAATCCGTGGGGATTGACGCTGCCGCGGGGGCGCTTCAGGCGCACCGACATCAGCCAGCGGCCGCCGGCGCGCAGCTGCGCGCGCGCCTTGTCATCGATGCGATACCAGGTGAGGTCCAGCAGTTGACCGCGCAGAGCCGGCAGGGGATCGCCACCCCGCTGGCGGGATACCCGCGCGCTGAAGCGCAGGCTGGCGGCGGAGCGGCTGTCGCCGAAAGAGAATTCCGCAGTGCGCAACTGCGGCAGGGAGACCACCTCCAGCTCCAGCAGGAAGTCACCGCCGTGGGCGCCGGGCGGCAGGCGCTGCGCCAGCGCCTGCTGGTTGTGCCACAGGCCCCAGCCGGCGCCGGCAAGCGCCGCGAGCAGCGGCGGCAGCAATCGGGCCCGCGCCGGCAGCAGCAGCGCGCCGGCCAGCAGCGCCGCGCCGAGCCAGGTCAGTGCCGCGAGGGAGGGCAGCCGCGGCAGGCTGCCGACGGCGATTATCGCAAACGCATAGATCCACAGCAGAGCGGCCGGGGAAGCACTCCCCCTCCGTCCAGGCCTCCGCAGCGCCGCCAGCCGCTCCATTCCCCTGCCCCACTCCCTGTGTTCAGGACTCCGTTTTGCCAGAATTGCCGGCCGGGCGCAAAGCCGAATGGCCCGGCGCCGATTGCCGGGCCGGGGCGCAGTCGCGCCCGAATCACACGGCATTAACCGGAAACATTTTATTCAGAAAAGTGACATCTTTAATATGTTTGTAATATTTGCCTCGCAGAATCCGCACCAACTCGAGGGATGGCCATCATGCGAACGACAACGGATGGCCGGACCTGAACCCAAAACCATAAACTGTGCGAGACGACCGATGAAAAAGACCGCTATCTCCCTGGCCATCGCCGCCGTGGTTCCCGCGCTGGCAAGCGCCCAGGAATCCGAAATCGTCGACTTTTACGGCAAGGCCAATGTGGCCTTCCAATCCGCCGACGAGGGCGACGGCGAGACCACCGATATCCGCAGCAATGCCTCCCGCCTGGGCGTCAAGGGCGAACTGCCTTTCGACAACAGCGGTATCAAGGGCATCTACAAGATGGAATACGAGGTGGACATCGACGGTGAGGCCGACGAAACCTTCAAACAGCGCAATATCTACGCCGGCCTCGAGGGCGGCTTCGGCCAGGTGATCGGCGGCAAGTTCGACACCCCGCTGAAAGTTGCGCAGAAGAAGGTCGATCTGTTCAACGACCTGGAAGGTGATATCAAAAGCATCATCACCAAGAGCGACAATCGCGAGTCCAACAACCTGCAGTACACCACCCCGTCCTTCGGCGGCTTCAAGGCCTCCGCGGCCTATATCAGCCACCGCGACGAGGTGATCGGCGTCGACGATCTGGGTCGGGAGATCACCCGCGACAACGGCACTTCCGTGTCCCTGGCCTACGACAACAACGGCTTCTACCTGGCCTACGCCTACGATATGGACGTGGAGGCCAACGACTGGGACGTGCAGCGCATGGTGGCCCAGTACAACATCGGCCCGGTGCAGGTGGGCGCCCTGTTCGAGGAGCAGGAGAAGGCCGACGGCAGCACCCAGGACGGCTGGATGACCTCCGTGGCCTACAAGATCAACCAGTGGACCATGAAGGCCCAGTACGGCCAGTCCGATATCGTCAAGACCGACGGCGAGACTTACAGCCTGGGCCTGGACTACAAGCTGTCCAGCGCCGCCAAGGTATTCGGTTTCTTCACCGACGAGACGGCGGCGGACGATTACGAGCGCAGCTACTTCGGTATCGGTACCGAGCTCAAGTTCTGATCGGATTTGAGCGATACAAAAGAGGCGGCCAGTGGCCGCCTCTTTTTGTTTGGACGAACACAAAGTTCGCCTGCCGGTATCAGATCACAAACAGATCCATAAACTCGTGCACCGGGGTCTGCTCCAACTGCTGCTGATCCCTGCACAGCGCAAAGATCTCCTCACAGCGCCCGGGCGGGAAACGCGTGGCCAGATTGGTTCGGAATTTCTGCTCCAGCAGCGGAATCCCCTCCTTCCTGCGGCGGCGGTGCCCGATCGGGTACTCCACCTCGACCTTGTCCGTCGCCGTTCCGTCCGCGAAAAACACCTGCACCGCATTGGCAATGGAGCGCTTATCCGGGTGCAGATATTCTTTCGAGTAGCGCTTGTCCTCGACCACCTCGATCTTTTTCCGCAGCCGGTCTATTCCCGGGTGTGCCCGGTGAAAGTCGTCCTCATAGTGCTCCGCCACCAGGTCGCCAAACAGCAGCGGCACCGCGGTCATATACTGCAAACAGTGATCCCGGTCGGCGGCATTGGCCAGTGGCCCCTCCTTGGAGATGATGCGGATCGCGGACTCGTGGGTGGTGATCACCACCCGGTCGATGTCATCGATACGGTCTTTGACCTGCGGGTGGAGTATCACCGCCGCCTCGCAGGCGGTCTGGCTGTGAAATTCGGCCGGGAAGGAGATCTTGAACAGGATGTTTTCCATCACATAGCTGCCGTAGGGGCGCTGAAAACGGAAACTGTTTCCGCCGAAACACACATCGTAGAAACCCCACTGCTTCGCCGTCAGCGCACCGGGAATCCCCATCTCGCCGCGCAGTGCGATATCCGCCAGGCGCACCGCGCGCGCCGTGGCGTCCCCGGCGGCCCAGGATTTGCGCGAGCCGGCGTTGGGCGCGTGGCGGTAGGTGCGCAGCGCGCTGCCGTCCACCCAGGCCTGGGACAGCGCCGCCATCACCTGCTCGCGGTTGCCGCCCTTCAGCCTGGTGGCCACCGCGGTGGAGGCCACGCGCACCAGCAGCACATGGTCGAGACCGACGCGGTTGAAGCTGTTCTCCAACGCCAGCACACCCTGGATTTCGTGGGCGCGGATCATCGCGTCCAGCAGATCGCGCATCCGCAGCGGCCGCTTTCCGCTGGCAACATTTTTCTGCGACAGGTAATCCGCCACCGCGAGAATCGCGCCGAGATTGTCGGACGGGTGCCCCCACTCGGCCGCCAGCCAGGTGTCGTTGAAATCCAGCCAGCGCACCAGGCAGCCGATATCCCAGGCCGCCTTGACCGGGTCCAGCCGAAACTGGGTGCCCGGTACCCGCGCGCCGCAGGGCACCAGAGTGCCCTCGACAACCGGCCCCAGGTGTTTGCTGCACTCGGGGAAACGCAGCGCCAGCAGACCGCAGCCCAGGGTGTCCATCAGGCAGTAGCGCGCCGTGTCCCAGGCCTCGTCGGACTCTATCCGGTAGTCGAGGACATAGTCGGCGATATCCTGGATCACCTGGTCGTAGTCCGGGCGGATATTCAGGTCGACATTGGCGCTCATATTCGCTCTCCGGCACGGACTTGTAGGAGCGGCCCATGGCCGCGATGGATCTTTCCGCTTGGCACAGCCCGATCGCGGCCATGGGCCGCTCCTACAGCATCAGCAAGCTCTGTAGAGAGAATAGATAAAGACAGGAGCTGCAAACGGCCCCGAGTCAGTTTCCATAGCCCGTCATTTCCAGATACCCCTCGCCGGCGTGACTGCCGCCGACGGTGACAGGTCCTTCCCAGTAGCGCAGCGCGCCCGGGTTCCAGTAATCCCCCGGCCAGGAGCGGACTTCGAGATCCAATTCGGCCGCGGGCACTTTCACCTGCCACACCACCGGCACCTCGCCGAAGCGGCTGTCGCGATACTCGATGGGGCTCAGGCTGAAGTCACCGGCCTCCAGGGTTCGCGCGCTGCCGTCGGCGGCGACCAGTGTGCCGGAGTAAAAGTCTTCCGCGCCGCGCACCCGGAACAGCATCAGGTGGCGGCCGTCTTCCAGGTGCAGTGCCATCCAGTCCCAGCCCTGCTGGTCCGGTCTCAGGTACTGGCTGCTCCACTCCCGGTCGAACCAGCCCTGCCCGCGCACTTCGACAGGCGCGCCGTCGATCACCAGCTCACCTTCGATCGCGAGCAGCGGATAGCTGAAATACATGGAGCCGCCACCGGTGGCGGATTTGGCGCTGAAGCCCCGCTCGCCATTCAGCACCGGGACCGGGCCCGGCCGTAATTGCAGCCGGTAGCCGAAGTCCCCGGCGTCCACATCCAGCTTCCAGACACCGGCATTGCCGCTTTCGAGCTGCCAGTGATCGATCCAGGCCCTGAAAGGCCGCGCCGTCGCGCCGGCCTGGCCGGTGCCGCCGCGGGCACTGCGGGCGGCAAAGCGGTGATCGCCGGGGCGGCTCAGGGCCGCGTGGGCCAGCCAGACTTCACTGCGCTGCCAACCGGGTTTCTTTTCCCTGTAGGGCCCGGGGCGCAGGCCGTTGCGGAACAGAGTCCACTGCACGCCGAATTGCTTGCCATCGGCGCCGCGCAGGTTGGCGGTCAAATACCACCACTCAAGGCGGTATTGCGGGTGTGGCCCCATATCCTGCGGCAGGCTGACGGTCATCCCCGGCGCGGCCTGGCGGAACCCCTGCGGCGGGTCGCTCAGGGCGCCGAGCGCCGTTTCGCGCTCGGTGTCTTTTGCGCAAGCTGGCAGCAGCGAGACGACAATTAGCAGCACCCAGCAGGGTATGAATTTATATTCGTAGGATGGGCAAAGGCGCGCAGCGACGTGCCCATCAATGCGGCTGCCTTGCGTGCCTTTTCCGCCAGACCTATTCATTCTTCAGCGTCTCCAGCCGCACCGGGTTGCCCACCAGCACACCGACGAAAGCCCCGATCAACAGGCACGCCAACCAGACCTGCAGCCAGAACCCGGGGTAGAGATGCAGCGGCAGGGCCCAGCCGAAGGCAGCGGGATTGACCCGCGCCACCAGCACCCAGCCGAGGAAAATACCCAGCGGCGTCGCCAACAGCGCGAGCAGGCCGGTCACCAGCATACTGTGTGCGATCAAGCGCCGGCGCAGGCTTTTTCGCCGCACGCCATAGACATACAGCAGGGTATAGCTCCCCTGCCGCAGGCGGAAAATCACCAGCCCCATCAGCGCCAGCGCCGTGCCCGCCAGCGCCAGTGTCAGGGCGTTCAGTATCCGGGTCATCTGGAAAGTGCGGTCAAAGGCGGCGCCGGCCGCCCGCTTCAGCCCCGCCTGGTCGCGCAGGCGGCTGCCGGCCAGCCACGGGTATTCCTCGGGCCAGTCCCGCCAGCGGATCTTGTCGAGATGATTCGCGCCCAATACGAAAGTGGAATAGCGATCGGGCAGCGCATCCGGCAGCGCCGCGAGCGGCAGCAGCAGCTCACCCTCGGGCCTGCCGTAATCGGCGTAGATGCCGATCACTTTGCGCGACTGCTGTTCCGTTCCGAGGCGAATCTGCACCCTGTCCCCAGGCGCCAGGGACTGCCGGCGGGCCAGCTGCTCGTTGACCAGCACACCGCCGTTTGCCAGTTCAACCCAGGGAGCCGGCGCGGCGGCCAGGAAGGGCCAGCCCTGCAGCAGCGGCGAGGCCGGATCGACCGCCAGCAGATCCACCGGCAGCTGGCCCAGCAGGCCGCGGCCGCGCACCATCGGCAATACGGCCGTCACCCCGGGCAGCTGCTGCAACCGCGCTTTCCACTCGCGCCACTCGGCCGCTGCCAGCGGCCGGCCGGGATCGAGATAGAGATCGCCCTGCAGGCGCTGGTCGAGCCAGCGGGCGAAGGTGGACTCGAAACCGGTGACCATCGCCTGCACGCCGATGGCCGTCGCTATGGCAAATGCCAGCGCGGTCAGCGGCAGGCTCAACAGCCGGCACAGCGCGCGCATCTCGGCGCAGGACCATTCCAGCAGCGGCTGCCGGCAGCGGCGCTCTATTCGCGCCAGCAGCCGGTTCAACAATTCGGGCAACAGCAGGCCGACGCCGATCAGGCAACCCAGGGTGGCGAGGAAGATCAGCCACAGCCGGCCCGCCGATAACAACGCCGCCAGTGATACAGTGACGACCAGCAGCGCCGCCAGCCAGCGCCAGCGGAGCAGCTGCTCCCCGCCCCGCTGCGCGCGCCGCAACAGCAGCAAGTCGGCGCAGGCCCAGCCGACCACCAACGCCAAAATCAGCACCATACCGAGCCAGGTTTCCGCGTTGGCTGCGCTCCCGGCCAGGGAATCGACGCTGAACAGGCCCTGCAGAGTGCTCTGAAATCCGTCGGCCATCGCCGACGCCAGCCGTTCGCCCAGCCACAGCCCCAGGGTGCCGCCAACCAGCGCGACCAGCAGCACCTCCGCGATCAGCGCCATACGCAATTGCGCCGGTCGGACGCCGAGCCGCACCAGTATCTCCAGGCTGCGGCGCCGCTGCTCCAGCGCAAAGCGGTAGACGCTGCGCACCAGCAGCGCCGCCACCAGCAGCGCCAGGGCCCCCAGCGCATCGAGGCTGAGCAGGAAGGCGTCCACCAGCGGGTCCGCTTCCACACCATAGTCTTCCACCTGGCCGCGGTAGCCCTCGGGCAGCGGCACCCTTTCCACCTCCGCCGCCGGCAGCAGAATCTCCAGCCTGCTGCGCCCGGCGCTCGCCAGCTCGGCAGCCACCGAGATGTCGGCGAACAGCTGCCCGCCGGGCAGGCCCTCGGCCTCCTGCAGCTGGTATTCGCCGCTGCCCGGCAGCGACAACCGCTGCCAGCGCGCCAGATCCGCGGCACTGCCGAGCAGGAGTGGGCGATCGAGCGCGGCGAGCAGTGTATCGGCCGCTGGGGCACCGTCCCTGTACTGCCGCAGACAAGCGGCACTCAATGGGTCGATACCAATCACTGCCGGTGCGCCGCTGGCGGCGAAGCGCACTTCCAGGCGCGGCGACGCGCAGAGCCCCGCCCTGCGCAGCAGTGCGAAGTCTTTCACATCCACCGGGCGTCCATCGGCGCGCACCACACTCAGCAGCGGCTCCAGCGCCGCCCTGGATCTTGCGACCGCATTCTCCGCCGAGCCGGTCAGTGAGCGGACCCCGCTCCACAGCATGGCCGCACACACCAGGATCAGCAGCAACCCGGCCAGCTGGCCCGGGTGGCGGCGGTAATGGCTCAGGAAGACAGTGCCGAGTCCCATGGGCGCAGGGCTCCTTCCCGCAATTCGAGAACCCGGTCGCAGCGCCGGGCCAGCGCCGGGTTGTGGGTGACGATCAGCGCGCCCAGCGCCCGTTCGCGGATGGCGTCGAAGAACAGCGGCGCCACGCGTCTGGCCGTTGCATAGTCGAGGCTGCCGGTGGGCTCGTCGGCGAGCATCAGTTGCGGCTGCATCACAAAGGCACAGGCCAGTGCCGCCCGCTGCCGCTGGCCGCCGGAGAGTTGATCGGGATAGCGGTGTGCCGTATCGGCAATACCCAGCCGCTCCAGCAGCGCCTCGCCGTCATGCTGCTGCAGTCCGGCCAGCCCGGCGCGAAAGGCGATATTGCGAGCAACAGTGAGCGTGGGAATCAGGTTGCCGTCCTGAAAGAGTGTGGCGATACGGGTGCGGCGCAGTTCGGCCCAGTCGTCGTCATTCAGTTGGGACCGGTCGCGGCCGAATACCCGCAGCTGGCCGCTGTCGGGCGCCAGCAGGCCGTTGAGCAGATTCAGCAGCGTACTCTTGCCCGAGCCCGATGGTCCGATCACCGCCACCGCCTCGCCGCGGCGCAGCTCGAGGGACAAGCCGCGCAGTACGCTGATCTGTTCGCGGCCGGTGCGGAAGGATCTGGTGAGATCCTGGGCCTGGACCAGGGCATCATTCATGGTTTGGTGGGCTGCCTGATGGACTTTGGCAAGTTTATCGCATTGGGAGGCGCTGCAGCGTCAAGGACGCAGAATCAAAGACCCCCATCATATAGGCAGGATCTTCCGCCACACCCGGTGCACTCTTTGCCCATCAGCTCCAGCCACTGTCTACCCGTACAGCTGTGTAAAAATACAGCCTCTACCCTGCCGCGAAAAACTTAATCCAGAATCACGGAGAATTTACCAATGCGATGTCAAATTCCAGACCTGTCTATGGCAGTACGTCTACCCCTTTAATTCGTGCCTATCCGATTTTTTATCCTCTCTTTCCCGATATTTTTCGAAGAACGCATTGAGGAGCGGCGCTTGCCGGAACAGGTGACACGTTTTACCATGCGCGGCAGATGTAACGCGCCCGCAAGGAGCGCTCCACAAGGAAAGTTGGGACTCGCCATGCAATTCAATCACGATCTCCCCATTGTCGCCGGACATTCCGCCGGAAAACGCATTCGCTGCACTACCGCCCTGATGCCCACCTATCAGCGGCTGAAGGACGCCGCCGATCGGGGCAATTACTGGCCGCGTATCGCGATCAGAGAGCTCAATGCTTTGACCAGTGGCATGCTGGATAAGAAAAACGTGTACGTCCGTCCCGGGAAACGGGATTATTACGTTGTTTTCCTTCCGGGTATCAAAGCCACGATCAATCGCTGGGCCAATGATCAGTATTGCATCACGGATATGGTGCTGGATGAGCATTATTTTGAGGCGACAAGTCAGAAGAATACCCGGATGGGGCTCTACCGAGCTACGCCGCTCAAGCGCGATAAACGGTGGATCGCTAGATATGTTGAGGATGGCCGGGTTGATTCCAGGGATGGTCGTATGGTTGCGGTATCAGATGCGGGCTATTCGGAAGCCGACCAAGCCGCCGCAGCAGTGATCCCGCGCGCGATTAGGGCTCCCGACGTGCCGGGTGCCAGTGTTCGCAATGACGGCTGTGATCTGCACTTCACTCCCGGAAAAAAGCGGCTGGGCAACTTGGTCCGCTATGACGCCCTCGCTAATAATCATTGCCGCGGTTCGGCACTGCACCTAGCCTACACCATGGCGAAAGCGAGGAATATCAAAAATGTCATCTGGGTGGCTGATCACGGCGGCTCGGTGGTACTGACTCAGGCCATGCAGATTTTGGTGGACCAGGGTGTTACCCTCAAGGGCCATACCGCTTACTTGGCTAAGCCCGCAAGCTCGCCCCGCCAAGCGGTAAACCTGGCCCACCAATTGGAAATGACACTCAACGAGGCCTTCGCCGATACAGGCCTAAGCCCGCGGGGCGCCTTCAGTCAATGGCTGGCAGCCGGCGCACGCTTCGCGAACAAGAATGATGCCTACGACAGAGAGCGCCATGTCGAAGCTTGGGTTGCCGGTGCAGGCAAAGTGGTCGCCCCGATGGGGGCGGCTGCCTTCACTGCCACCCTGGCAAATGCAACTGTCGCATCCGCACCAATTTTCGTTGCCATGAGCGCTATTGCCGGGGCAGTCGGCACCATCGGAGTCACCCATAGTCTGGGGAAAAGCCTAGTGGCAAGTACCCGTGAAAAACAACTAAAGCGCTGAGGTCTCCATGTGGAATCCAATCAAATACCCGCACGTAGAATGGTTTAAGCGCGATCTCCACTGCATTCCCAAGGGACCCAGCTTCAAATGGGCCCCCTGGAAAACCCTGCCCCTTGCGGGCAGCAGATTGCGCCTGAAGGTGCCGCGTCACTGCCCCACACATTCCACTGTCAAGCAATACGATCTCCCGTTCGGTAAAGATCCCACGGGCCGCTCCATGGGCTCCTTCTCAGAAGTTGAGATGGCCAACGATCACTGGGGTTACTGGAGCGTCCTGTATCGCTGCTACGCCTTCTGGGGGCCCTGGATGAGCGGCTGCAAGGCGGAGCTGGAGTTTGCAGTTTGCGTGATAGGACGGCAGGAGGAGTTCGAATTTCCCAATACTTCGTTCTTTCACCCCCGCGCCTTTGAATCGGTGCTTACCCAGTACCTGAACGACCTTTACGGACACCACCGTTGGGGCTCCACAAAAACCGACCCTCGCCCCCGGCACGCGGGCCCCTTCGACTGGAAGCCTCGCTACCACCTGCCCGTATTCGGCGCCAGCTGCAAGATCGACAGTACAGGGATGGACGGCAAGACCCTGGAGGATAACCCCGAGCGCTTGTTTTTCTTCCCCATTAGCGACCGGCACTTTGTCGAAGTCCTGTTCAAGCGCAAACTTTATGACCGCGATAACAAGGGCAAGCCGACCTATGACGCCAGCCCGGTGCGGGATCTGCAGCATGCGATCTTCGATAGCATAAGCCTGGAACTCGGCCCCGAGGCACAGGCCAGCTATGACAGAATCAAGGCCGAGTGTCCCGATATGCGCCTGACCGAGACTTTCGCTCCGCTCAACTGGCCCACAAAAGCCACAACGCCAGGCGAGGTCTATGAACCCGAGCAGGCATCCCACAAGGCCCTGGGTTTTTGACACACAAGTGCTGAAGCCACGCCATGTGGAATCCAATCAAATACCCGCACGTAGAATGGTTCAAGCGCAACAACTACTGCATCCCCAGGGGACCCAGCTTCAAATGGGCCCCCTGGAAAACCCTGCCCCTTGCGGGCAGCAGATTGCGCCTGAAGGTGCCGCGTCACTGCCCTACACATTCCACTGTCAAGCAATACGATCTCCCGTTCGGTAAAGATCCCACGGGCCGTTCCATGGGCTCCTTCTCAGAAGTCGAGATGGCCAACGATCACTGGGGTTGCTGGAGCGTCCTGTATCGCTGCTACGCCTTCTGGGGCCCCTGGATGAGCGGCTGTAAAGCGGAGCTGGAGTTTGCGGTTAGCCTGATAGGGCGGCAGGAGGAGTTCGAGTTTTCCAACACCTCCCTCTTTCACCCCCGAGCCTTTGAATCGGTGCTGACCCAGTACCTGAACGACCTTTACGGGCACCACCGCTGGGGGGCTACAAAAAACGACCCCCGCCCCCGGCACGCGGGCCCCTTCGACTGGAAGCCCCACTACCACCTGCCTGTATTCGGCGCTAGCTGCAAAATCTACGATACGGGCATGGACGGCAAGACTCGGAAGATCAATCCTGAGCGCTTGTTTTACTTTCCTATTAGCGACCGGTATTTTGTCGAAGTCCTGTTCAAGCGCGACTTATTCGCTCTCGATAGCAAGGGCAAGCCGACCTATGACGCCAGCCCGGTGCGGGAGCTGCAGCAGGCGGTCTTCAACAGCATAAGCCTGGAACTCGGCCCCGAGGCACAGGCCAGCTATGACAGAATCAAGGCCGAGTGTCCCGATATGCGCCTGACGGAGACTTTCGCTCCGCTCAACTGGCCCACTGAGGCCACAACGCCGGGTGAAGTCTATGAACCCGAACAGGCATCCCACAAGGCCCTGGGTTTTTGAGGCTCGAGCACTGAGATCATCCCATGTGGAATCCGATCAAGTACCCACGCCTGGAATGGTTCCAGCGCGATACTTACTGTATCCCCAGAGGGCCGAGTTTCAAATCGGCCTCTTGGAAAACTCTGCCCCTTGCCGGTAGCAGGTTGCGCCTCAAGGTTCCACGCCACTGCCCTGCAGACTCCTCCGTCAAGCAGTACGATCTCCCATTTGGTAAGGATCCCATAGGTCGGTCTATGGGCTCGTATTCTAAAATGGCCATGGCCAATGACCATTGGGGCTATTGGAGTGTCTTGTACCGCTACTACGCTTTCTGGGGGCCTTGGATGAGCGGCTGCAAGGCGGAACTGGGCTTTGGAATGAGTGTTGTGGGACGGCGGAAGGGGGCCGAGTTTCCCAACACTTCCCTCTTTCACCCCCGCGCGTTTGAATCGGTGCTCACTCAGTACCTGAACGATCTTTACGGGCACCAACGCTGGGGCTCCACAAGAACCGATCCCCGTCCCCGGCACGCGGGTCCCTTCGACTGGAAGCCCCACTATCACCTGCCGGTGTTCAGCGCGAGCTTCATGATTTGCAATACAGGGTCAGATGGTAAGACCCGGAAAATCAATCCCGACCGCCTGTTTTACTTTCCTATCAGCGATCGATACTTTGTCGAAGTCGTGTTCAAGCGCGAGCTCTACGCCCGCGATAACAAGGGCAAGCCCACCTTTGATGTCAGCCCGGTACGGGATCTGCAGCAGGCGATCTTCAATAGCATAGGCTTGGAACTCGGCCCAGAGGCGCAGGCCAGCTACGACAAAATCAAGGCCGAGTGTCCCGACATGCGCCTGACGGAGACTTTCGCTCCGCTCAACTGGCCCACCGAGACTACCACGCCGGGTAGAGTTTATGAGCCCGAGCAGGCAGCTCAAAAAGCCCTGGGTTTTTAAAATGCAAGCGCCGAGACCTACCCATACCGTAGGATTAGCTCACCGCTACAGCTCCACCTTAATATCCGCAATCACCGCATTGGCAATATCGCGCGCAGTTTCAATATCGTCCGCCCGCGCCAGGGCCACGCCCAAGCGGCGCTTGCCGGCGACCTCCGGTTTGCCGAACAGGCGCAGCTGGGTATCCGGGCGGGAGAGTGCGGCGGTCAGGTTGCCGAACTGCATCTGGGTGGAATTGCCCTCCACCAATAGTACCGATGAGGCCGAGGCGCGGTGCAGCTGGATATTGGGAATGGGCAGGCCGAGGATGGCGCGGGCGTGCAGGGCGAACTCGGAGAGGTCCTGGGAGATCAGGGTCACCAAGCCGGTATCGTGCGGCCGCGGTGAGACTTCACTGAAGATCACTTCGTCGCCTTTGACAAACAGCTCCACACCAAACAGGCCGTGGCCGCCGAGGTTGTCGGTCACCGCCCTGGCAATCTCCTGGGCGCGGCTCAGCGCCGCTGCCGACATGGCCTGCGGCTGCCACGACTCCTGGTAATCGCCATCGGCTTGGCGGTGACCGATAGGCGCACAGAAACTGGTGACAGTGTTGCCGCTGCCGTCGTTGTGACGAATCGTGAGCAGGGTGATTTCGTAATCGAAGTCGACAAAGCCCTCGACAATCACCTTGCCTTTGCCGGCGCGGCCGCCCTCCTGGGCGTAGGCCCAGGCCTCTTCGATCTGTGAGGTATCTCGCACCAGGCTCTGGCCCTTGCCCGAGGAACTCATAATCGGTTTGACCAGGCAGGGAATGCCGATCTCGTCAATAGCCGCCTTGAATTCCGCCTCGCTGGCGGCAAAGCGGTAGGTGGAGGTGGGCAGCCCCAGGGTTTCCGCCGCCAGACGGCGGATGCCCTCGCGGTTCATGGTCAGCTGGGTCGCCCGCGCGGTGGGGACAATATTGACCCCCTCCTCTTCCAGTTCGGCCAGGGTGTCGGTGGCGATCGCCTCGATCTCCGGCACCACCAGGTGCGGCTGCTCCTGTTCAATCACCCGGCGCAGGGCACCGCCGTCGAGCATACTGATCACATGGCTGCGGTCGGCCAGCTGCATCGCCGGAGCGTTGGCGTAGCGGTCCACCGCAATGACTTCGCAGCCGAGGCGCTGCAGCTCGATCACAACCTCCTTGCCCAATTCGCCGGCCCCGCAGAGCAGGACGCGGGTGGCGCTAGGAGAGAACGGGGTGCCCAGGGTAGCCATAGAATTCCTGCCTTTTTATGTATGTAGCGCCGGGGATATCACCGGCGCCCTATTATCCTATCAAAGCGGCCACAATTTCACCGCCGCCATTTATCACGTCACGCAGCAGCTGGAGCCACAGCCCGCGCTGCTATCGGCATAGGCATTTATCCGGCTGCGATTTGATCTAGACTTGGACTGGCCACAGTGCGGGCCAGTCTCACCGACCGAGGAACGCCCGATCAACAGGAGCGCTCGATGAATATCAGCACAGCAAACCGGGCAAGACTGGCGTTTGCGCTCACGCTGCTTCTGGTTCTGGTGGCGGGCGCTATCTGGTATTACCAAGCCTCCGGCCGTTTCGATAGCTACCAGATTGTCACCGAGGATTCCGTGTCCGGCTTGATTGCCGGTGCCCCGGTCGAGTTCCACGGCGTGGATGTGGGCAAGGTCACCCTGGTCGAACTCGCCGGTCCCCGCTCCGTCCGTATTCTGCTGGACGTCGAGAAAGACGCACCCGTCAGTAAGGCAACTGTCGCCACCATCACCGCCCGCGGACTCGCCACCCGGGGTTTCACCGGCTATGTCTATATCCTGCTGGAAAACACCGGTACGGACCAGGGTCCACTCACGGCCGCTCCCGGCGCCCGCTATGCGCAGATACCCAGCACGCCATCCCGCTCGGTGAACCTGGACACCGCGATCAGCCAGGTGAATCAGAACGTGCAATTGCTGACGGAATTGCTGCACACCCTGTTGGACGATAAGACCATCGCGTCGTTCAGGCAGGCCGTAGACAATCTGCAGCAGGTCAGCCGCATGCTCGCCGAGAACCAGGAGAAGCTCAGCTCGATCATCGCCAACACCGAGCGGGCCAGTGGCCGGCTCGGGCCGCTGCTGGATTCGAGCAGCGACACCATCGACGCACTGCAGCAGGTCAGCCGCATGCTCGCCGGGAACCAGCAGAGGCTCAATTCGATTATCACCAACACCGAGCGGGCGAGCGGCCGACTCGGACCGCTGCTGGATTCGAGCAGCGACACCATCAACGCGCTGCAGCTCCAGGTACTGCCCGAAGCCTATAGAACTATGACCACGCTGAACAGGCTGACGAATTCGATGAACCGCCTGACGGACAAGATCAATCGCGATCCATCCATCCTTGTGCGCGGCAGTGCCCCTCTGCCCCTGGGTCCGGGCGAAACCGAATGAGCGTAAACGGCTGCGCCACTCTACTCGTTGCACTCATCGCAACACTGGTTTCCGGCTGCACGCTGTTTTCCCCGCTGGAAGACGAAATCCGGGTGCAGGTGATAGACCAGCTGCCGCTCGAACTCCCGCAACGGCAAACGCATCCGGTGACGCTGCTGGTACTGCCGCCGGCAACAAACCCGGTTTACGACACAGTCCGGATGGCCTACAGAACACGGCCGTATCAGATCGACTATTTCAGTCAGCACGAATGGGGCGCAACACCAGCACAAATGCTGCTGCCGTTGCTGGCGCGGACGATGGAGAACACCCACTACTTCGACACAGTGATCACGCCCCCCTACTTCGGCCCGTACAGTTATGCGCTGCGCACGGAGATTCTCGAACTCACGCAGGATTTCAACTCCGATCCGGCAACATTACATCTTTCCCTGCGGGTGCAGCTCGTCGATGGGGCATCGAACCGGATCATCGCAAGCCAAGCCATATCGCTGCGCGACCCCATATTACAGGAGACGCCCTATGCCGGCGTTGTGGCGGCCAACGATGCCACGGCGAAAACCCTGCAGCAGATTGCCGGATTTGTGCTGGTGAGTGTGCGGTGAGCGGGGGCTAGGAACCTGTACCGGGCAGTATCTTTTTCAGAGTGTTATCCCGGAAAAAGAAATGGTGCCTCAGCGCCGCGCCGGCATGCACGACAATAAAGCCGATCAATGCATAGCCGAGCCACTTGTGGATATCGATAAATGCCTGGAACAGATAGTCATTCTGCGCAATTAAATCCGGCAGCCTGATACCGAAGAAATACACCGGAATGTCCGCGGCGGAAGACATCAGCCAACCGCTGATCGGCAGGGCGAACATCAGAGCGTAAAACCAGAGGTGGACAAAGCGCGCGACCACTTTTTGCCAGTCCGGCAGGTTTTCGACCAGAACCGGTAGTGCGTTGCCGACGCGCCAGGCCAACCGCACCGCGGCCAGCCCCAACGCCAGCATGCCGAATTCCTTATGATTCAAGATAAGCAGGATTTTTTGCTTGTTGAATCCGACATCTGGCAGACCACTCATATAGAGCCCCTGCACGGTAAGCGCAATAAGCAATACCGCCATCAGCCAGTGCAGCGCGATGGCCACGGCGCCGTAGCGCTGCCCCGTGTTTGTTAGCCTTGTCATAGTTCGCGCTGGCCGGCAGCTACTGCCCCACCTAGCGGTGCGCCAGCGCGTAGTCGATCGCCGCACAAACCGCGACGGCCTGCGCGCTATTGCACTGCTCGGGCGTCGCGCGGGGGCTGTCGGGGTAGACCTCGGTGGTAGTCTTGTAGCGGGCGCTGGTGATGCTCGCGCACAGGCCGAGCCGCTTGAGCGGGTACTGGATAACGCCCCGCGCGACCACGGTTGAGCCGATAATCTCACCGTTGTCATCGGCCGGGGCGATATGGGTGACCCGCTCCACCGCGGCGATCACCGCCTGCTGGAATTCGGGCTGCGGATTCTCGCTGTCGTCCACCAGATAGAAGCCGTCGGGAATCCCGCCCGGCACGAACGGCTTGCCGTCGCGGGCGGCCAGTGCGGGGCGGAATTCGGTTTCATCGCTGTCGGTGGTCTCGTGCAGATCGATATGCATCAGCACACGATCGCGCACCGGCGCCACCAGCCGCATCAGCGCCGCTGACTCTTGGGCGGGGCTGCCCTCGCGGAAGGAGCGGTTCGGGTCAATCGCATGGGCGTTCCAGCGCTGGATATGCTCATAGCCCCAGGGACTGACGCAGGGCGCGACCAGCAGGTTGACCCGGCCGGCATAGTCCGCGGCATGCTGCTCAACGAACCGCAGCGCGCCGTGCACACCGCTGGTTTCGTAGCCGTGCACCCCGCCCGACACCAGCACGACCGGCAGATCGTCACGCCAGTCGCGGCTGCGGATCGCCAACAGCGGATAGCTGTCGGGGCCATAGTCCAGACGGCCGTACTCCTCCACGTCGAAGCGCGGGCGCAGGCGCTCGATTGCGCTCAACACCTCCGCGGCGTAGCTGCGCTGACGGGTCTGTCGCGACAACCACTCGGCGCGCTCCGCCTCGCCCCAGGGAGTGCCGGGGGTGCCGATTGGATAGGGTGCGGGGGCCGTGTTCATAGCGCTTGTTCTCCAGTGATGATCGAGGCAGGCAAGCATTCTACACCCGGACAGCAATATTGCGGCGTCCTTAAAAAGAGGCGGCTCACATCCGCGGCAACCACATACCCATGGTAGCGGCAAAGATGCCAATGGCCATAAAGACGGTCAGCGGCACCAGGGTACTGACAAAGGCGAGCTGTGCGCCCTGCCCGGCTTCGCGCTTTTGACAGTGGAAATACCATTGCAGCATGGCCAACGGGACCAGGTACTGACCAAAACCCAGGGCGTACAGGAAGGGCCCGGTGAAGGATTCCCAGTCGACTCCCCATCCGCCGGTGAGCATCGCCCAGCCCATCAACACCACACGAAAGAACCACACCGCGCTGGCGGCCATGAACAAGCGCAGGGCCCAGCGCCGGTGCTCGGCAAAGCGGCCGGCCATGGCGGTTCGCAGCGCCAGGAACGCAAACACCAGAATCAATACCCCGTCGATGGAGATGCTGATCTGGGACACCAGGTCGCCAATGCTGTGGCGCGTCCAGGTCATGTACAGCCCGCCGACACTGCTGATGACGGCAGCCAGCAGGTAACTGCGGCCCAACCAGCGGTGGAAGCCGGGCGCATGTCGGCGCACGGCAGGAATCAGCTGCAAGGGGCCGCCGCCGATCACAATCGCGGCCAGCAGAACGTGCGCCGCCGCGGCCAGGTTGCCCAGCGTGTCGCCCTCGCGAAAGCCGGCCGGCAGGTGCAGGCCCTCCAGGCCGTGGAGTCCGGACTGCGCGATGGGCGGGTAGAACACGGCGAGAATGTAGGCAACGAAGATCGCGTGCCCCGTTGCCGCGAGGCAAAACCAGGTTTTTACCGTCAGGTTAACGGCCCGCCGCGTATCGAACGGGCGGAGCAGTGTTGGACTCAGTACAGCGTCGTTCATAGTGTTTCTCCAGGCGTCTGTGTAGCGGGACTCACGCGGCTGACTCACAGGGTGTTGGCTCACCCTGGTTTCCACGGCGTGGTCCTCGCGGACTTGGGCTGAATGTGCCTGGCGAGCATGGTCGGCTTTTGCAGGCCTCTGCACATCCGCCACAGGCAGGAATCCGGTCTCCCCCAAAAGGTGGAGATGGCACTGCTACCAGCTCCCCCGCAGGGCTCATGACAGCTGGCCGCGCCTGGTTTAGCATGCGGGAATGAAGTCGCCGCCCCCCAAGACACAGGCATCGAATCCGCCCGACGCCGGCACAGAATTACCCAAGCTTCCGGTCTGGCAGCCACTGCGCGGACCATTCGAGCGCTGGCCACAGCTGACCGACCTGCTTATCGCCCTGCTCGCCTTTCTGCTGACGCTGCTGATGTGGTCGCGCCAAACCGTACACGATGTACTGGCCCTGCAGAGCCTGTGGGATGTCGCCGCCTTTCAGTGCGCCTTCGTCGGCTGCTTCGCCCTGTTGTGGCGCCGCACCCACCCGTGGCAGGTGCATGCCGTAATTCTCGCAGCCAGTCTGCTGCTGGAGCTTGGGTTGCCGGCCAATGGCATCGTTGCCCTGGCTTTTTCGCTCTACAGCCTTGGCCGCTACGAGCCCAATGCCCGAATCAGCCTGATCGCGGTTTTTGCGACGCTGGTTTACGTGGCGCTTGATATGAGGGTCCTGGTTCAGCCCACGGCCTCTGGCACCGTGGCGGTCGTACTGGCGTGGGCACTGTGGCACACTGGCCGCCGGCTGCGCTTTCGCGGCGAATACCTGCGGTTGCTGGAAGAGCGAGCCGAGTATCTGGAACGCGAGCGCAATGCCGAGTCCGAGCGCGCCGTGGCGGCCGAGCGCACCCGAATCGCGCGCGAGATGCATGATGTGGTGGCGCACCAGGTTAGCCTCATGACGGTTCAGGCCGGCGCCGCCAGAACCATCTGCCGCAATAACCCCGAGGCGGCCAGTGAAGCCATGGCTTCGGTGGAGGCCGCCGGTCGCCACGCCCTGTCGGAGATGCGGCATTTGCTCGGCGTGCTGCGCCCGGCCAGTGACGAGGCAGCACTCACACCGCAGCCGGGCCTGGATGACCTGCCAGCCCTGATCGAGAAGGTCCGGCAGGTCGTAGCCAGGGTGGACTATGAAACCCACGGCGAGTTCGCGGGTGTGCCTGCCCGAGTCGCCCTCGCCGCTTACCGCATCGTTCAGGAGTCATTGACCAACGTCATCAAACACGTCGGTGCCGCGGCCAGTGTGCGCGTGAGTGTGAACGCAGAACCCGGCCATATTGCCATTCGTGTTCGCGATGACGGGCATGGCACCGGTGAGCAGCCTATTAGTGAACAACACAGCAGTGGACATGGTATCGCGGGCATGCGCGAACGGGCGGAACTGCTCGGCGGCCACTTGCGCGCCGGTGTGATCGATGGCGGTGGCTTTGAAGTGACTGCACAACTGCCCACTACGGAAGGGGGAACCTGATGATACGAGTCATGGTGGTGGATGATCAGGCGCTGGTGCGGCGCGGTTTTGCCCTGGTGCTGGATAACGAGCCCGATATTGAAGTGGTGGCCGAGGCCGGCACCGGCGTCGAGGCCATCGAGGCAGCGCGTGAGCAGCAGCCGGACATCATCCTGATGGACATCCGCATGCCGGAGATGGATGGGCTGGAAGCCACCGCGCGCATTTTGGAAGCCGGCGACGCAGCCTGCCGGGTCATCATCCTGACCACTTTCGATCCCGACGAATACGTGTTTCGTGCGCTGCAGGCTGGAGCCAGTGGTTTTGTGCTCAAGGATATTCCGCCCGAGGCACTGGTGCAGGCGGTGCGCACCGTTGCGGATGGCAGTGCCATGCTCGCACCCGGCATCACCCGGCGCCTGATCAGCCAATTCGCGCAAAAGATGGGGGCAGGACGCAACCTGGCAGAGCGTTTGGAGCGCTTGACCACTCGCGAGCGCGAGGTTCTGGCGGCCATCGCCGCTGGCAAGAGCAATGCCGAGATCGCCGAGACCCTGTTTATTGGCGCGGCCACCGTCAAAAGCCACGTTTCCAGTGTGCTGTCCAAGCTGGGGTTGCGCGATAGAGCCCAGGCCGTCGTCTTCGCCTACGAATGCGGCCTGGCCACCGTCGGGGAGCGCGATGTCGGTTTCTAGCGCAAGACCTTCCAGCCCAACATCAGGCTTGCAGCGCAATGCGCTGTATAACCTTGCCGCTGTCACTGCTGTACTCCTGGGCGCTCTGCTCACCCTGGGCGCCTACGGGCATTTTGCCGCTGTCTGGGCGCAGATTGTGAGCGAGGATACTGCCCTGCCGCGTCGCCTGCTGCTGATGCTGCCCGGCGCGATGCTCGCCGGCACCGCCGTGTTGAACATCCTGCTCAGCAAGCCGCTATGGCAAGCGCGTGGCTACGCGCTTACCGGCGCCCTGGCGGGCAATCTGATTGCCATGGTGTATTTGGTCTACTTGCTGATACGAGGTGTGCCGGGCCACCCTATTGGTACCTTCCTGGCCCTGGAAATGTCGTATGTCATCCTGCTGGTGGGTATACGGGCAGGCTTGGTATGGCCGCCGGTAGCTGAAAAGTCAACTGATACCGAATCGAAATAAAGTCCCTAGCCCGGATTTTGCACCACGTCAGATACTTTTTTCCGACCAATAAATTTGTAGAGAAGCAGAGTCGGGGGTTCTAGGGAAGACGATATACTTGTGGCCAGGTACGACACGGAACTCTAATTTATGCTCTCGGTGTACTATTGTTTCAATGGAAACTTCTAGACTTCCTAGGCCCACTGTTTCATGCCCAGTAGTTGAGGGTATTGAAAATTGTGGTGCGAATGAATATTTCTTATTTTTTAAATCTTCTTCCTCTACTTTGAAATTAAATTTACCCCTCTCTAGTAGTGAAAAATCTCTATCGATAAAAAATATATCTGGGTTGATTTTTTTGATGTTTTCAACCTTCCTCAGTACTCTGTCGTAGGTGTTAGAGCAGTAGTGTTCCCCTAAAATTTCCTTTAAGTATTTTAGATGCCTACTGTCTATATCAATCCGGTCAAAAGTATATAAATCTTTGACGGCTGCTATGTTAGGATATGTCCACTTCTGAAAATATATGGTTGCGTTAGCGATAACCGTTAAACATTCACTTTCTGATTCAGCTTGATCAGAGAGCCTTACTTTGAATTGTCTCCCTCCACCGAATTGGGCGCCTAGAATTGTAATTGTGAGGTTTTCTTCCTGAGATTTGGAGTTTGAAAAATTCGCGACAGTATAGCAATTGGGTAAGTGCGGTGAATGAAGTTCGCAAATAGGCAGCTTCAAGGTAAAGCCAAGGTGATCTCGATCTCTTTTGTATCCTTGTATGAATCGTTTGACACTTTCGAACCAGTTTGGTTCGTTGGCATCAATATTGGAAAGTTTTTTAAGATTAGATATAAACTCGTCTTTATCTGCAGCTGCATAGTAATCGGTAAATTCATCTTCGCTCACATCTTGGTTTTGTAAAAATTCCACCGGGCTAAGTATCTTTTTCTCTTCTAGGATATCCATGTCCAGAGGGCAGTTGGTTTCGTTGAGGGTGGTGTCTCTAGAGATTTCTTCGTGAGATACTTCTGTTTCAGAAGTCGCACTAGTATCAGTTTCAAATTCCGAAGCCATTTCTTGCGCACTCCTGCTTGAAATCTACGACATTTAATATGCTAGTGTGAGATAATAGTAGTGGGTAGTTTTATTTATTCCATCCGATATTTTGGAATGGTCTTTAATTGTAATTTTCAGAGTTATTGTCAAATCTGGTGTATGCATCAGGCGGCTACCCCGTCTGATGGCATACACCAGATTTGACAATAACTCATATTAAGCACCAGGTAGCAGACACAAAAAGCGAGCCTCAATTGAGGCTCGCTTTTTCGACTTCCGAATCCAGCTGAGTAGTGCCCGCTGCTATTCGCGGCTCCACTGCAACGCAAACTAAAAGGAATCGCCAGGCACCCGCACCCAGCCATCCATCAGAACCCGCGCACTGCGACTCATGATGGCTTTGGTGGCACTCCACTGACCGTTCACCACTTCCGCTTCCGCGCCAACCCGCAAGGTACCGGACGGATGGCCGAAGGTCACGGCATTGCGCTCCCCTCCCCCGGCAGCCAGGTTCACCAGGGTACCGGGAATAGCAGCCGCGGTGCCGATGGCCACCGCGGCGGTGCCCATCATGGCGTGGTGCAGTTTGCCCATGGACAGGGCGCGCACCAGCAGATCGATATCATCTGCTGCCACTTGCTTACCGCTGGACGCAGTGTAGTCCTTCGGCGGCGCGACAAAGGCGACCTTGGGGGTATGCTGGCGAGCGGCTGCTTCTTCCACCTTTTCGATCAGACCCATCTTCACTGCGCCGTGCGCCCGGATGGTTTCGAACATGGCCAGGGCCTTGTCGTCGCCGTTGATCGCCTCCTGCAACTCGGCACCCGTGTAACCGATATCCGCGGCGTTGACGAAGATGGTCGGGATGCCGGCGTTGATCAGGGTGGCTTTCAGGGTGCCGACGCCGGGCACTTCCAAGTCGTCCACCAGATTGCCGGTGGGGAACATGGCGCCCTCGCCGTCGGCTGGGTCCATAAACTCGATCTGCACTTCGGCCGCCGGAAAGGTGACGCCGTCCAGCTCGAAATCGCCGGTTTCCTGTACTTCACCGTTGGTGATGGGTACGCGGGCGACGATGGTCTTTTTGATATTGGCCTGCCAGATGCGCACGGTGCAGATGCCGTTTTGCGGGATGCGCTCGGCAGCGACGAAGCCGCTGTTGATGGCGAAGGCGCCGACGGCGGCGGTGAGGTTGCCGCAGTTGCCGGACCAGTCTACGAACGGCTTGTCGATGGAGACCTGGCCGAACAGGTAGTCCACGTCGTGGTCGGGCTGTTCGCTCTTGGACAGGATGACCGTCTTGCTGGTGCTGGAGGTGGCGCCGCCCATGCCGTCGGTCTGTTTGCCGTAGGGGTCGGGGCTGCCGATGACGCGCAGCAGGAGTTTGTCGCGGGCTTCGCCGGGGACCTGGGCGGGTTCGGGCAGGTCCTGCAGGCGGAAGAAGACGCCTTTGCTGGTGCCGCCGCGCATATAGGTAGCGGGGATTTTTATTTGGGGTTTGTGGCTCATTGTGTTCTCGGCAAAAGTCATTCAATCATTTTGTGGGAGCCTGCCTTGCAGGCGAAAGTATCGGGGCTCGATTCCTTCGCCTGCGGGGCAGGCTCCTACAGTGACTTCTGATCAGGCGGTTGCCTCCGCCTCGAGGAAGTCCTTGGCAAAGCGCTGCAGTACGCCGCCGGCTTCATAAATCGAAACCTCTTCGGCGGTATCCAGGCGGCAGGTTACCGGGACATCCAGGCTTTCACCGTTCTTGCGGTGGATTACCAGCGTCAGGGTCGCGCGCGGGGTGCGCTCGCCGATCACGTCGTAGGTCTCGGTGCCGTCCAAGCCCAGGGTTTTGCGCGTGGTGCCGGGCTGGAATTCCAGCGGCAGTACGCCCATGCCGATCAGGTTGGTGCGGTGAATGCGCTCGAAGCCCTCGGCGACGATGGCTTCCACACCCGCCAGGCGCACACCCTTGGCGGCCCAATCGCGGGAGGAGCCCTGGCCGTAGTCGGCGCCGGCGATGATAATCAGCGGCTGCTTGCGCTCCATATAAGTCTCGATGGCTTCCCACATGCGGGTCACCTTGCCTTCCGGCTCGATGCGCGCCAGCGAGCCCTGGCGGATATTGCCGTTCTCGTCGCGCACCATCTCGTTCAGCAGTTTCGGGTTGGCGAAGGTGGCGCGCTGGGCGGTCAGGTGATCGCCGCGGTGGGTCGCGTAGGAGTTGAAGTCCTCCTCCGGCAGGCCCATTTTCGCCAGGTATTCGCCGGCGGCGCTGTCCGGCAGAATCGCGTTGGACGGCGACAGGTGGTCGGTGGTGATGTTGTCACCCAGCACCGCCAGCGGGCGCATACCGCGCAAAGTGCGCTCACCTGCCAGCGCGCCCTCCCAGTAGGGCGGGCGGCGGATATAGGTGCTCATCGGGCGCCAGTCGTACAGCGGACTCCCCTTCTCGCTCTCACCCTTCTCCAGATCGAACATCGGGATATAGACGTCGCGGAACTGTTCGGGCTTGACGCTCTGCTTGACGATTGCATCTATCTCTTCGTCGCTCGGCCAGATATCTTTCAGCGTTACCGGCTTGCCGTCCTTGTCATAACCCAGCGCATCCCGCTCGATATCGAAGCGGATGGTGCCGGCGATCGCATAGGCCACTACCAGCGGCGGCGAGGCCAGGAAGGCCTGCTTGGCGTAGGGGTGGATGCGGCCGTCGAAGTTGCGGTTGCCGGACAGCACCGCGGTTGCGTAGAGGTCGCGGTCGATCACTTCCTTTTGAATAGCCGGGTCCAGCGCGCCGCTCATGCCGTTGCAGGTGGTGCAGGCGAAGGCCACGACGCCGAAGCCCAGCTGCTCCAGTTCCGGCAACAGGCCGGCCTCTTCCAGATACATTTTTACCGTCTTGGAACCCGGCGCCAGGGAGGTTTTTACCCAGGGCTTGCGGGTCAGGCCCAGCTTGTTGGCGTTGCGCGCGATCAGGCCGGCGGCAATCATATTGCGCGGGTTGCTGGTGTTGGTGCAGCTGGTGATGGCGGCGATGATCACGGCACCGTCGGGCATCAGGCCCTCTTTCTCTTCCCATTCCTTGGCGATGCCGCGCTCGGCCAGTTCGGACACCGGCAGCAGCGCGTGCGGGTTGGACGGGCCGGCCAGGTTGCGGCCGACGGAAGAGAAATCGAATTTCAGTACCCGCTCGTATTCGGCGTCTTTGAGGCTGTCTGCCCAGAGGCCGGTTTCCTTCGCGAACTTCTCCACCAAAGCCACCTGCTCGTCGTCGCGGCCGGTCAGCTTCAGGTAGTCGATGGTCTGCTCGTCGATCGCGAACATACCGGCGGTGGCGCCGTACTCCGGCGTCATATTGGCGATGGTGGCGCGGTCGCCGAGGGTCAGGTTGGCCGCGCCCTCGCCGAAGAATTCCAGGTAGGCGCCGACCACGCGTTCGCGGCGCAGGAATTCGGTCAGGGCCAGCACCAGGTCGGTGCCGGTGATGCCCGGGTTCAGTTTGCCGGTCAGTTCGACGCCGACGATATCGGGCAGGCGCATATAGGAGGCGCGGCCGAGCATGACGCTCTCGGCTTCGAGGCCGCCGACGCCGACGGAGATGACACCCAGCGCGTCCACCATTGGCGTGTGGCTATCGGTGCCGACACAGGTGTCCGGGAAGGCGACGCCGTCGCGCACCTGCACCACCGGGGACATCTTCTCCAGGTTGATCTGGTGCATGATGCCGTTGCCGGGCGGAATCACGTCGACGTTTTCGAACGCGGTCTTGGTCCAGTTGATAAAGTGGAAGCGGTCTTCGTTGCGGCGCTCCTCGATCGCGCGGTTCTTTTCAAACGCGTCCTTCTCGAAGCCGGGGTGTTCCACCGCCAGTGAGTGGTCGACGATCAGCTGGGTCGGCACCACCGGGTTGACCTTGGACGGGTCGCCGCCCTTTTCCGCAATCGCATCGCGCAGGCCCGCGAGGTCCACCAGTGCGGTCTGGCCGAGGATATCGTGGCAGACGACACGCGCCGGGAACCAGGGGAAATCCAGCTCGCGCTTGCGCTCGATAATCTGCTTCAGCGAGTCGGTCAGTTTTTCCGGCTCGCAACGGCGCACCAGGTTTTCCGCCAGGATACGCGAAGTGTACGGCAGCTTGGCGTAGGCGCCGGGCTGGATGGCGTCGACGGCGGCGCGGGTATCGAAGTAGTCGAGGTCCGTGCCGGGGAGGTTTTTGCGGTATTCGGTGTTCATCATGGCTAGCTACAGCTTTGTAGGAGCGGCCGTTGGCCGCGATCGGACTTTCCGGGTCGGTAAAGCGTGCCCGTAGATAGTGCTGGGCGGCCCTGCTCCCGGAGGCTGTTTGCGGGACACGCTGTGAATACATCCCTGTACGCTCTCCACGGCCATCCATGGCCGTGAAAAGTCCCGCAAACAGCCCCCGGGATCAGGGCCTTCGCGTCGAGTTCGGAGTTCTTTCCGAACTCTAAATCTCTTACTTCGTCATTCCGGCGCATGCCGGAATCCAGCTCCTCGGACTCTCCGACCTCACTGGATCCCGGCCTTCGCCGGGATGACGACAGTGGCGATTAACCGCGCTCGGCGATCGGCACGACTTTGCGCAGCTCGGGGCCGATATATTCCGCACTCGGGCGGATAATGCGGTTGTCGGCGCGCTGCTCGAATACGTGGGCGGCCCAGCCGGTGACGCGGCTCATCACGAAGATGGGCGTAAACAGCTTGGTCGGGATACCCATAAAGTGATAGGCGGAGGCGTGGAAGAAGTCCGCGTTGCAGAACAGCTTCTTCTCGCGCCACATAACCTCCTCGCAGCGCACGGATACCGGGTAGAGCACTGTGTCGCCCACGTCGGCGGCCAGCTTTTCGGACCACTGTTTAATGATGGCGTTGCGCGGGTCGGATTCGGTGTAGACCGCGTGGCCGAAGCCCATGATCTTTTCCTTGCGCTCCAGCATGCCGAGCAGCGCTTTCTCCGCTTCGTCCGGGCTGGAGAACTGCTCGATCAGTTCCATCGCCGCCTCGTTGGCGCCGCCGTGCAGCGGGCCGCGAAGGGAGCCGATGGCACCGGTGATGCAGCTGAACAGGTCGGACAGGGTGGAGGCGCAGACGCGCGCGGTGAAGGTGGAGGCGTTGAACTCGTGCTCCGCGTACAGGATCAGGGACACGTTCATCACCTGCTCGTGCAGCGCATTCGGCTTCTCGCCGCGCAGCATATGCAGGAAGTGGCCGCCGATGGAGTCGTCATCGGTCTCGGTTTCGATACGCACGCCGTCGTGGGTGAAGCGGTACCAGTAGCAGATGATGGACGGGAAGGCGGCCAGCAGGCGGTTGGCTTTTTCCTGCTGCTGGTCGAAGGACTCCTCGCCCTCCAGGTTGCCGAGCATGGAGCAGCCGGTGCGCATCACATCCATCGGGTGGGCGTCGGCGGGAATACGCTCGAGTACTTCCTTCAGCGCCTGCGGCAGGCCGCGCATACCCTTCAGCACGCCCTTGTAGTCCGCCAGCTGCGCCTTGGTGGGCAGTTCGCCGTAGAAAATCAGGTAGGCGACTTCTTCGAACTCGCAGTTCTCCGCCAAGTCTTTGACGTCGTAGCCGCGGTAGGTCAGGCCGGAGCCGGACTTGCCGACGGTGGACAGCGCGGTTTTACCGGCGACCTGACCGCGCAGGCCGGCGCCTCCTACTTTTTTCTCTGCCATGATATTTCCCCTTTTGTCGAATTTTTCTCACGCTGTAGGATGGGCAAAGCGCAGCGTGCCCATCCTACAAAGTTTCTGCCAGTTACTTTTTGAACAGCTGGTCCAGCTTCTGCTCGAACTCGTGGTAGTTGAGGTAGTCGTACAGCTCTTCGCGGGTCTGCATGGTGTCGACCACCGCCTGCTGGTCGCCGTTTTGCAGAATACTGGTATAGACGTTTTCCGCCGCACGGTTCATCGCGCGGAAGGCGGACAGCGGATACAGGACTATATCCGCGCCGGATTCGCCCAGCTCCCTGGCATTGTACAGCTTGGTTTTACCGAACTCGGTGATATTGGCGAGGATAGGCACATTCAGCGCATCCTTGAACGCGCGGTAGTGCTCCAGCTCGGTCACCGCTTCGGCGAAGATGCCGTCGGCGCCGGCCTCGACGCAGGCCTGGGCGCGCTCGATAGCGGCCTCCAGGCCCTCCTGGGCGAAGGCGTCGGTGCGGGCCATGACAAAGAAGTCGTCGTCAGTGCGCGCGTCGACGGCCGCCTTGATGCGGTCGACCATCTCCTCTTTGGAGACGATCTCCTTGTTCGGGCGGTGGCCGCAGCGCTTCTGCGCCACCTGGTCCTCGATATGCACGGCGGCAGCGCCGGCGCGGATCATTTCCTTGATGGTGCGGGCAATATTGAAGGCGCCGCCCCAGCCGGTGTCGATATCCACCAGCAGCGGCAGCTCGCTGGCGGCGGTGATGCGGCGCACGTCCTCGAGCACATTGTCGAGGCTGGTCATCCCCAAATCCGGCAGGCCGTAGGAGGCGTTGGCGACGCCGGCGCCGGACAGGTAGATGGCCTTGTGGCCGATGCGCTCGGCCATGATGGCAGCGTAGGCATTGATGGTACCGACCACCTGCAGCGGCTGGTTTTCTTCGAGTGCGCGGCGAAAACGCGCGCCGGCGGAAGGCTTCTGGCTCATAGCGACCTCAATTTTCTCTCGTCAGTTTCTTTTCAATGTTTTGTCGCGAGGCGCGGATATGGCGGCGCATCAACAGCTCCGCCAGCTCGCCATCCCCCGCTTCAATGGCTTCGATGATATGGCTGTGCTCGCGGAAGGCGCGCCTGGCGCGCGGGCTGGCCATGCCCAGCTGGTAGCGGTACATGCGCACCCGGTAGTAGAGACGATTGCACAGTGTGTCGATCAGCAGGTCGTTCTTGGACGCCTGCACTATGCGGAAGTGAAAATCGAAATCCCCCTCCGGCTGGAAATAGGCCTTGCCCGCCTGCAGTTCCTCCTGCTGTTCGTGGCGGGCCAGCATCTGGCGCAGCTCCGCCAGATCCTCTTCGGTGCGGTGCTCGGCGGCCAGGCGGCAGGCCATGCCCTCCAGCGCCTCGCGCACCTCGTACAGCTCCAGCAGGCCGCGCTCGGTCAGGTCCACGACCCGCGCGCCGACGTGCACGCGGCGCTCCAGCAGGCCGAGGGATTCCAGGCGCATCAGCGCCTCGCGCAGACTGCCGCGGCTGGCACCAAAGCGCCGCGCCAGCTCCGGCTCGCTGATCTTGCTGCCGGCGGCGATGCGCCCTTCGACGATTTCGCCGCGCAGGGTACAAAACAGGCGCTCCGCCAGACTCTGATTCGCGTCTGCCACCCGCAGCTTTTCGTCCTTCAGCCCAGCTTCCAATCCGCCCTCCAGCTTCACCGGCTCCCGAGTCGATCAGAATTGTCGACAATCTCATTGGGATAAGACGATAAACCAGCACAATCCCGCAGTCAACCGGACAAGACCCGCTAAAGTGTTGACAATTTTGTGAAAAAGCCGCGACCCGGCGGGACGGTAGTCTTGTAACCGCGAAGTGGGCATAATAGCGGCCGCGTCGGTACGCCCGTGCTCCACCCGCCCCGGCACTCTATGCTTATTCAGGGGCAGCGCGGAGGGTTCCGTCACCCAAATCGTCCCATTATCCAGTTGCGACAAAGTCCCTAGGCTGCCGGTACCCGGGTAAACAGAGTTATGCCGAAGAGTATTATCAGGCGATGGCTGCCAACACCCGAGCAGATCCGCGCCAAAGGCGGCCTGAAGTTCTTCGGCACACTGCTGCACGACCCCAACCTCTTCCACCTGAACCGGCACTCGGTATCCGTGGCCTTCGCCGTGGGTGTCTTCACCAGCTTCCTGCCGCTGCCCGGGCAGATGATTATCGCGGCGCTGCTGGCACTGTGGTTTCGCTGCAACCTGCCGCTGTCGGTGATCCTGGTGTGGATCAGCAACCCGGTGACCATGCCGGCGATCTTCTACAGCACCTACAAGCTGGGCGCCTGGATACTGGGCACGCCGCCGCTGGATTTCAGGATAGAACTGTCGTGGGAGTGGCTGACTACCGAGGTGGGGAAAATCTGGATGCCGCTGTTCTTCGGCTCACTGCTGGCCGGCATTTTCTTCGCGACCCTGTCCTACTTCGCGATGCAGGCGCTGTGGCGCTGGCATGTGGTCAAGCGCTGGAAGACACGGATTGCGCAGCGCACCATCGCCAGCGGCCAGTGATTCGCGCGCGCCGGCCACTACTCGTGGCGCAGCGCCGCCGCCGGCTGTACGCGGCTGGCCTGTAGCGCCGGATAGAGCGTCGCCAGCAGGCTGAGCAGGAACCCCGCCCCCACCACCAGCGCCACGTCGCCCCACTGCAGCTCCGACGGCAGGTAGTCCACCGGGTAGACATCGGATTTCAGAAACTGGATACCGAACAGGGACTCCAGCCCGGCCACCAGATCGGTCACCGTCAGCGCACCGAGCACACCCAGCAGCCCGCCGACCACCGCGCCCACCAGCCCCACCAGCGCCCCCTGGCTGACGAAAGTGAGCAGAATCTCGCGGGTGCTGGCGCCCATGGTGCGCAGTATCGCGATATCGCCGTGCTTGTCGATCACAACCATGACCAGGGTGGAGACCACATTGAAGGCGGCGATGGCGATGATCAGCAGCACCAGCAGCCCCACCAGGTTGCGCGACATCTGGATCGCCTGGTAGAGGTTGCCGTGGGTGCTGCTCCAGTCACTGCCGTAGAAATCCTGCGCCGGCAGCTGCTGCAGCAGGCGGCGCATGATCCAGTTGGCCTCCAGCATCTCCTCCAGGCGCAGCTGTATACCGGCGCCGCCGCTGCCACCGGCGAGGGACTGCGCCTGGGACCAGGCGACCAGCGCCAGGGAGTGGTCCAGCGCGGTGCCGGAATGGAAGATATCCGCGACCCTGAAGCCCGCCAGGCGCGCCGCGCGGCGGCCGCCATCGGCGCCTTCGCTGTTGGGGACAATCAGCGACAGGTGATCGCCCTCTTCCACGCCCAGTTTTTCCGCGAGGCCGCGCCCGAGGACAACCCCGGGGTCGGCGGCATCCCCCAGCGCGGCAAACGCCTGGGGATCGAGAAAACGCCCGATATTCGACACCTGGACGATAGTGTCCGGATTGACGCCCTGCACCAGTAGCGGCGTCACCGCCCTGCCCTTGCGTGCCAGCGCATTGACCTGCCACACCTCGGCCGCAGCCAGCACCTCCGGATCCGCCGCCAACTGGTCGCGCAGCGCCGGCCAGTCGATATCCGGGCTGGCGTTGTAAATGGTCGCGTGGGGCATGATGCCGAGAATGCGCTCGCGCAGTTCGCGGTCGAAGCCGTTCATCACCGACATGACCACGATCATCAGCGCCACGCCGAGAATCAGGCCGACCATCGACAGGCCGGAAATAAACGACACCAGGCCGGCGGAGTCCTCGCTGCGGCGCTGCGCGCCGGCGTAGCGCAGACCGATAAACGCAGGCAGCGGCCTAAACACGGTCGCCCTCGTGCCAGTCGGCCTCCAGTTTGCCGTCGATCAGGTGCAGGCAACGGTCCAGGGCCGCGGCCAGATCCGGATCGTGGGTGACGATGACGAAGCTGATCCCCATCTCGCTGTTGAGCCTGTCCATCAGCTTGTGGATCTCTTTCGCCGTGGCGCGGTCCAGGTTGCCGGTGGGTTCGTCCATCAGCACGCAGGCGGGCCGGGTCACCAGCGCGCGCGCGATGGCCACCCGCTGGCGCTCGCCGCCGGACAACTGCGACGGCTTGTGGCTCAGGCGCTCGCCGAGCCCCACCGCATTCAACATCGCCGCGGCCTCCTCGCGCGCTTCCGCCACCGAATGTTTGCCGATCAGCAGCGGCATGGCCACATTTTCCAGTGCCGAGAATTCCCCCAGCAGGTGGTGGAACTGGTAGACGAAACCGAGGCTGCGGTTGCGCAGCCAGCCGCGCTGGTTCGCGTCCAGCTCGGCGAGGTTTTTCCCCGCAACCCAGACCTCCCCCGCAGAAGGGGTATCCAGGCCGCCGAGCAGATTCAGCAGCGTGGACTTGCCGGAGCCGGAGGCGCCGACGATCGCGAGTTTTTCGCCACGCTGCACTTCCAGCTCCACGCCGCGCAACACTTCCAGTTCCTTGTTGCCCTGGCGGTAGCGCTTGCGCAGCCCGCGGCAGGCGAGCACCGCCCCGCCGTCGCCGGGCTTTGCGGGGATCGCCCGCTCGGTTTTTATTTCCACTTGGCTGTTCATCAAATTTTTGGCCTGATTATTTCTCCCTGTAGGAGCCTGCTTGCAGGCGAAAAGCTACGGAGCACCGCGCCTTATCGCCTGCAAGCAGGCTCCTACAGTATTCGTTGACACTTATTCGTAACGCAGCGCCTCCGCCGGCTCTATCTGCGCCGCGCGCCAGGCGGGGAACAGGGTCGCCAGCAGGCTCATCGACACCGCCGCGGTCAGCACGATAGCGGCGTCGCCGGGGCGGAATTCCGACGGCAGGAAGCTGACGAAAAATACCCGCGGGTCGAATATCTTTGCACCGAGCAGATTCTCCACCCAGGAGACCATCTCGGTCAGGTTCAGTGCGATCAGTATGCCGGCGAGCGCGCCGATAAAGGCGCCGATAATGCCGATGGCACTACCCTGCACGACGAACACCGACATTATCTGCCGCGAGGTCAGCCCCAGGGTGCGCAGCACCGCGATATCCGAGCGCTTGTCCGCCACCATCAGTACCAGCGCGGACACGATATTGAACGCGGCCACCGCGACAATAATCATCAGCATCAGGGTCACGACGGTTTTTTCCATCTTGACGGCCTGGAACAGGCTGCCCTGGGACAGGCTCCAGTCCTCGCCCTTGAAGTCTTCGCCGAGCGCCGCCGCATAGGCGGATACGCGCCCCAGCGCATTGTCCATATCGTCGAAGCGCAGCTGCAGCCCCTGGGCCCGGCCCGGCATACGCAGCAGCCGCGCGGCATCGTCGATATGCATCAGCGCCATACTCTGGTCCACCTGGGCGCCGACGGAGAAGACACCGGCCACTGTGAAGCGCTTGGTGCGCGGGAATATCCCCGCGGGCGTGACCGTCACCTCCGGCAGTGTCAGCACCACGCTGTCTCCCGGGATCACATTCAGCTGGCGCGCCAGGATGCGCCCCAGCACTATCTGGTAACTGCGCGGCTGCAGCGCATCCAGGCTGCCCATCAGCATATGCTCGCCGACGGCGGAGACGCTGCGCAGCGCCTGCGGGTCCACGCCCTGAAACTCGACGCCGTGGCTGCCACCGCCTGCACTGAGCAGCGCGAAACCGCGCACGAAGGGGCTGGCCGCCTCCACATGGGGCTGCTTTTCCAACTCGGCGGCGGCGCCGCGCCAGTCCTCGAGGCCGCCGGCCTTTTCGACGAAACCGTGCGGCACCACGCTCAGTATGCGCGTCTTCAACTCGCGGTCGAAGCCGTTCATGACCGAGGTCACGACGATCAGCGCCAGAACGCCCAGCGCCATTCCAAGCAGCGAGAAGCCGTTGATAAAGGAAATAAACTGCTGGCGGCGGCGGGCGGCCACATAGCGCAGGCCGATAAACAGGGGGACAGGTTTATTCATGCGGGTGATTTAAGCGGAAAAACGCCGGAAAATCCAAGTATTTACTTAATGTTATAGGTTTCCAGCTTCTCCCGCAGCCGCTCCAGATCCCGCGCGCTCCAGCCCGCGGGCTCCGTCAGCGCCAGCCAGGCGCGCAGGTAATCCGCCGGCGCGTAGCTGTGTCCATAGCCCATCGGCGCCACGCCCGCGTGCATATCCGCCGCCAACTGGAACATGGTCACTATCGGGTACCAGTGCAGATCCGGGGAGACATCCGGCCCCCGCGGTATCTCCATCCAGGCCGGCCTGCGGAACAGCGCCTGCGGCTCGAAGAACACGATCGGGTCACTGGCGTGCTGCAGGTAGGCGATGCGAAAGGCGCCCCAGGGCTTGGCGCCCTCCCGGTAGCCGCCGAAATGGTTGCCGAAGCGCACCACCGCCCCGCCGCCGAACTGGGGCAGCCAGGCCGGCGAACCAGGATCCCGGTGCGCCGTCACGTCCCGCCAGGTATCGCTGCGAAACGGCGGCCCCGCCCACAGGGCGCCCTGGAAGGGATCGTCGATGATGTCGTAGAAATCGAAGGAGCGGTCCGAGTTCAGCGCCCCGAGGCTCAGGCCGAACAGGTACAGCTTCGGTCGCGATTCCCGCGGCAGCTCGCGCCAGTAGCCGTAAATCGCCTGGAACAGCGCCTCGGCCGTCTCCCTGCCGTAGGCATCTTCGGTCATCAGCGCGATGGGACTCGGCAGATAGGAATACTGGGCCGCGACACTGGCGATATTCCCGCGGTGCAGGAACTCGACCGAGTTGATGCCGCCCGGGTCTATCCAGCCGGTGCCGGTCGGCGTAACCAGCACCAGCAGCGAGCGCTCGAAGCCGCCCACCCGCACCAGCTCCTCCAGGGCCAGGCGCGCGCGTTCCGCCGGCGTCTCCGCCGCGTTCAGCCCAACGTAGACACGGATCGGCTGCATCGCCTCGCCCGTCACGGCCCCTATCTCGGCCGCTGTGGGGCCCAGCGCCAGGTAGCGGCGCCCCTGGTGCCCCATATCCTGCCAGCGCAGCAGCGAGGCGCTGCCCCCGGGCTTGTCGGGATCGGTGGGCGCGCTGATATCCGGCTGCATACGCGCATCCAGCTGCTGGTAGATGGAATCCACCGTGCGCAGCGCCGCGGAAATCAGTACGTCGTTGACCAGCGCCCAAAACAGCCAGAAGGCCGCCACCAGCCCCAGCAGCAGGGACACGCGCCGCGGAATCAGGCGCTCGAGCCCGCGCGCGACGAAAAACAGGATGCGCCGAAACAGCTTGGCCAACGACAGCAGCAACAGAAATACCACCAGCGCCACCAGTGCCACGGTAAAGGGGCGTATGCCGGACACCTCCTCCAGCCCCATCAATGCCCTGACCGAGTTCTGCCAGTGGCTGGCGCGAAACAGAAACGCCAGCGCCAGCAGCGCGGCCAGGACCGCGGCTATCCACAGCAACAGTCGCCGGAATTTGCCCGCCGGCAGCGGCAGGCCGAGATAGGACCAGAGCCAGGCGAGGAAAGCGCCCACGGCGTAGCCGGCGGCAAAGGTCACGCCGGAAATACCCCCCTGGACCAGGTCGCTGCGGGGAATCAGCGACGGCGTCAGGGAAAGCGCGAAGAAGACGGTACCCAGCAGCAGTCCCGGAGCGGAAAAGAATTGTCCAAGTCGCATCGGTAGCAGCCCGCAGGACAAGATTCGATCTACAGCCTAGCATATACCCTCGGTACGCCCGGCAGCGGCGGCGGAAAACGTGAAGAAATCCAGGTGTTTAGGGCGGATTTCTGCTTTAATTGACCGGCAAATACAGAACAAGGGAACCTCTGAATAACTCCATAGCCTCTCTGCGGGCCCTGAAGCGTGCAGATGCAAGGCGCAGCTCGCAGCGAATGGCTCGGCCCTTTGCAAGAGCTGCAACGCCGCAGGTGCATGCTTCAGGGCCCGCCCTGCGGGGCTTTCAGAGCGATTCACACTCTGCGTTGCGACTTTTGAAAGGTCTAGACATTCCTGCAAAGTCGCGCCTTGATTGTGAACCGCTCTGAAAGCCAGAGAGGCCATGGAGTTATTCAGAGGTTCCCAAGAACCCCGGAGAAGGACAAATGTTCAGCAGACTCCGCAACCGCATCCCCACCATCGCCGGCGCAGCCGCCCTGAGCCTGGCCCTCGGCGCCCAGGCCGAGACCATCGAAGTGCCGGTCGGCGCCCAGGGCGACGACACCTATGTGGAACAGGTGCGCGGCCTGAAGAAAGATGAAGTCAGCGCGCGCCTCGGCGAGCCGATCGGCATCCAGGGCCCGGTGGGCGAACCGGCCATCACCCGCTGGGAGTACGCGGATTTCTATGTGTACTTTGAGTGGGATGTGGCGCTGCATACGGTGAAGAAACACCGCGGCTGATCACCTGATCGAATTCATTTCCAGGGAGGGAAAACCAATGATGAAATCGCAGATTTCCATTCGCCGGGCACTCGGCCTGGCCATCGCAACTTTCGCCCTTAGCCATACAGCCGGCGCGCAAACCGATCCGGCCCAGCTGGTTATGCCGGACGTGGCGGGCCAGCTGGGCAAGTTCAGCGGCACCCTGCACGCCATCGCCAGAGCCTGCGGACACTATTCCAGCGAGCAGCTGGCGGAAATGAAACAACAGCAGCTTGAGCAGCTCAAAGAATCCGGCATGGACACCAGCGGCTTCGATCGGGCCTTCACCAGCAGCGAGAGCGCAGCGACCGAGCGATGGGAAGCTATGTCCGAGGCGGAACAGAAGTCGACCTGCGAGGAGGTCAAGCAGCAGATGTCTATGGCGCCCGCCGGCTGACGCCACGGCAAGTCAACAGACCGGACGGCGGGCCCTACACAGGCGACCGCTTCCCACCGGTACGGGGCTCAGTAGAGATAAGTCGCCGTACCGGTAGCGATCAATTCATTCTCATTGTTGTGCAGTTCCATCCGCGTCACCACCAGCTTGTTGCCGGTGCGCAGAATCGAGCCGTGACAGATAAAGTGCTGCCCCCTGCCCGGCTTTAAATAATCCACGCGCATATCCACGGTACCGAGTTTCGACAGCCGCTCGGTCTTCTCCTGCCAGTCGATATCGCCCAGGCGCTGGTAGGCGGCCACCATCGCGGTGAGGCCGCCGACGGTGTCCAGCGCGGTGGCGATAACGCCGCCGTGCAGGATGTTTTTCCAGATATTGCCGATCAGCTCCGGGCGCAGTTCGAAGTGCGCGGAGAGGGTGAGCTTTTCCAGGTCCAGCTCGCGCATCTCCAGGCCTATCTGGCGGTTGAAGGGGATCTGCTCGAAGAACCCCTTCACCAGCTCGCGGAATTCACTCGGGGATGGTTCTGTCACAAGCGCGCCACTCTGTTCAAGCCGTCCAGTGCCGCGCTGCGGTAGGCCTCGGCCATGGTCGGGTAGTTGAAGGTGGTGTTGACGAAATAGTCGATCACATTGTTCGGCGCCGGCTGTTTCATGATCGCCTGGCCGATATGCACAATCTCCGCCGCCTCGGCGCCGAAGCAGTGGATGCCGAGTATTTCACGGGTCTCGATATGGAAGAGGATTTTCAGCATACCGACCCGCTCGCCGGAAATCTGCGCCCGCGCCGTGTGCTTGAACAGCGCGCGCCCCACCTCGTAGGGCACCTTGGCGGCGGTCAGTTCCGACTCGGTTTTGCCCACCGACGAAATCTCCGGCAGCGTGTAGATACCGGTGGGCGCATCCTCGATCACGCGGTGACCGCGACCGGCGATGGCGGAGGCCACGGCGCGGCCCTGGTCGTAGGAGGCACTGGCGAGACTGGGCCAGCCGATCACATCACCCACGGCGTAGATATTTTCCACCTCGGTGCAGTAGTGATCATCGACACTCAGCTGGCCGCGGTGGTTGGCCTCGAGGCCGATATTCTCCAGGCCCAGAGCGCTGGTATTGCCGGTGCGGCCGTTGCACCACAGGAGCGCGTCGGCGTGAATGCGCTTGCCTGACTGCATCTCCATGATCACGCCGCTGTCGGTGGGCAGCACCCGGGCGTACTCCTCACGGTGGCGTACGGTGACGCCCATATCCCGCAGGTGGTAGCTGAGCGCATCGGAGATCTCGTCGTCGAGGAATTCCAGCAGGCTGCCGCGGGTATTGATCAGGTCCACCTTGACGCCGAGGCCGGCGAATATCGAAGCGTATTCGCAGCCGATCACACCGGCGCCGTAGATCATGATGGAGTGCGGCGTATGCTGCATATCCAGGATGGTATCGCTGTCGTAAACCCGCGGGTGATCGAAGTCCACATCGGCGGGCCTGTAGGGGCGCGAGCCGGTGGCGATGACAAACTTGTCCGCTGAGACTATCTCGGTGGCGCCGTCCGGCAGCACGACCTCGACACTGTTGGCGTCGCGGAACCTGGCCTCGCCGACAATCAGGTCGACGCGGTTGCGCGCGTAGAAGGCGGTGTGCATTTCCACCTGGTAGTTGATGACCTTGTTGACCGTGCGCATGACCTGGGGGAAGGTCAGGCGGCGCGGTTCACCCAGGGCGCGGAAAACGCTCTGGGTGTTGTAGCGCATCAGCTGCTTGACCGAGTGGCGCAGGGCCTTGGAGGGGATGGTGCCCTTGTGGGTGCAGTTGCCGCCCACCACGTGGTGCTTCTCGATCACTGCCGAGCGCATGCCTTTCTTGGCGGCACTCATGGCTGCGGCCTCGCCGGCGGGGCCGGAGCCGATTACTACCAGGTCGTACTTTTGCTCTGCCATCTACAAGCTCTGTTTTATTCGTTAAATTCGCTTGCCAGTGTAGGAGCAGCCCATGGCCGCGATCGATGTCAGACATTGACCCAGAGTCCAATCGCGGCCATGGGCCGCTCCTACAAAGGCATCTCCCGAGGAGGGAAAAACGTTCAGCGTTTGGTCGCGTCGTAGGCCAGTTCTGCCTGTTCCGCGCGGCGCTGCTGGCGCTCCTGCTCCTTCTTGCACTCGTCGTCGTCGCCGCCGCAGATCGCGCAGTCCTGCTTCATGCCGATATTGTTGAGACCGCCGCAGGAGCCTTTCAGCGGCTTGTTCTGCAGGATGGCCCCGAGGGCCATGCCGGTGACGATCAGCAGCATGGCGACAAAGGCAAAAATAAATACTGTCACTTCTCAGACCTCTCCAAATAGGGCGCGAAGGCACTGCTGTAGCGCTCTTCGAAGCCCTCGTCGGTTTTCACCAACATAAACACGGCGAGATTTTCCCGCTCTGCCAATTCTAATCCCGCGTCTGCACCGAGCACATTCAGCGCCGTGGCGAGCCCGTCCGCCTCGGCACAGGTCTCCGCGATCACGGTGACCGAGGCCAGGCGGTGCCTGAGCGGGCGACCGCTGCGCGGATCGATACTGTGCGCATAGCGCACGCCGTCGCGCTCATAGTAGTTGCGGTAGTCGCCGCTGGTGGCGACGGACTTTCCGCTTACCGAAATCGGCTTTTGCACCACGCGCCCGGCGGGGTCCGGGCTCTCGATACCGATGCGCCAGTCTTTGCCCCTGGGATTTTTACCCAGGGTGCGCAGTTCACCACCGATTTCCACCAGATAGTTGCGGATACCCTGCGCTTCCAGCAGCTCCGCGACCCGGTCGACACCGTGCCCCTTGGCAATGGCCGACAGGTCTATCTCCACCGCGCGGCTGCGGGTGATGCGGTCCGGATTGCGCTCGACGGCGAGCGCATCCGAGCCCACCTGTTGCAACAGCGCCTCTATTTCCGCATCGCTCGGCACCGTCTCCGGTTCCGGCTCCGGACCGAAGCCCCAAAGGTTCACCAGCGGGCCGACGGTCACCTCAAAGGCGCCGCCGCTGCGGCGGTAGATATCCAGTGAGAGCGCCACCACCTCGGCCAGGTGTGCGCTGACCGGTACCGCCTCGCCCACCGGACCGCGGTTGAAACGCATCAACTCGGAATCGTCGATATAGGTCGACATCTCGTCGTTGACCCGCTGCAACTCGGCGTCGATCAGCTGCTGCAACTGCGCCCTTTTTACCTGCGCCGGCACATCCACCACGGTGATGTGGTAGCGGGTACCCATGGTCGGGCCCTCCAGCTGCCAGCTCCTCTGTGCCGGCGAACAGGCGCACAGGAGCAGCAGGCAGCCGAGCAGCCACAGCTTCCGCATTTTCAACGGCCGCCAAAAAAGCAAAAACAGGGCCGGAAAATCGGGCCCTGTTTTTGTTGTTATCGGCACTCGGATTGCTTTGCGCAAACTGAAGCTCCCCGATCAGCCACCGAAGTCGTCCAGCAGGATGTTTTCATCCTCCACGCCCAGCTCCTTGAGCATGTTGATGACTGCGGCGTTCATCATGGGCGGTCCGCACATGTAGTATTCGCAGTCTTCCGGCGCCGGGTGGTCCTTGAGGTAGTTCTCGTAGACCACGTTGTGGATGAAGCCAGTGTAGCCGGTCCAGTTGTCCTCCGGCTGCGGGTCGGACAGGGCCACGTGCCAGGTGAAGTTTTCGTACTCCTCCTGCAGCTTGTCGTACTCGTCCTGGTAGAACATCTCGCGCAGAGAGCGGGCGCCGTACCAGAAGCTGATCTTGCGCTTGGACTTCAGACGCTTCAGCTGATCGAAGATGTGCGAGCGCATCGGCGCCATACCGGCACCACCACCGATAAACACCATCTCGTTGTCGGTATCCTTGGCGAAGAATTCACCGAAGGGACCGTACACCTTGATCTTGTCGCCCGGCTTGAGGCTGAACACGTAGGAAGACATCTGGCCCGGCGGCACACCTTCGGTGCGCGGCGGCGGCGTGGCGATACGGATATTGAATTTCACAATACCCTTTTCTTCCGGGTAGTTGGCCATGGAGTAGGCGCGCACGATCGGCTCGTCCACCTTGGACTCCAGCTTGAAGAAGCCGAAGTGCTCCCAGTCGCCACGATACTGTTCCTCGATGTCGAAATCGGAGAATTTCACGTGGTGGGGCGGCGCCTCCAGCTGTACATAGCCACCCGCGCGGAAGTCGACGTTCTCGCCCTCCGGCAGTCTCAGGGTCAGCTCCTTGATGAAGGTGGCCACGTTCGGGTTGGATTCCACAGTGCATTCCCACTGCTTCACACCGAACACCTCTTCCGGCACCTCGATTTCCATATCCTGCTTCACTGCGACCTGACAGGAGAGGCGCTTGCCCTCCTTCGCGTCGCGCGGCGTGAAGTGCGCGGCCTCGGTGGGCAGCATGTCGCCGCCGCCGGACTTGACCACGCACACGCACTGGGCGCAGCTGCCGCCGCCGCCACAGGCGGAGGCGAGGAACAGGTTGTTGGCCGCCAGGGTCTGCAGCAGCTTGCCGCCGGCGGGCACGGTGAGAGTCTTCTCACCGTTGACCAGGATGTTGACGTTGCCGGTGTTTACCAGGCGCGAGCGGGCGACGAGGATCACCGCCACCAGCGCCAGCACTATGACGGTAAACATGGCTACGCCGAGGATGATTTCAATATTCATTCTATTGTGCTCCCCCGCTTAGATGTCGATGCCGCCGAATGACATGAAGCCCAGGGACATCAGACCAACGGTGATGAAGGTGATACCCAGACCCTTGAGGCCATCCGGCACGTCGCTGTACTTCAGGCGCTCGCGGATTCCCGCCAGGGCGGTGATCGCCAGCGCCCAGCCGAGGCCGGCGCCAAAACCGTAGGCGACACTCTCACCGAAGTTGTACTCGCGCTCCACCATGAACAGGGACGCACCCATGATGGCGCAGTTCACGGTGATCAGCGGCAGGAACACACCCAGCGCGTTGTAGAGCGCGGGCACGTATTTATCCAGGAACATCTCCAGGATCTGTACCAGCGCGGCGATCACGCCGATGTAGGACAGCAGTCCGAGGAAGCTCAGGTCCACGTCCGGGTAGCCGGCCCAGGCCAGGGCGCCGTCCTTCAGCAGGTAGGTGTAGATCAGGTTGTTGACCGGCACTGTCAGAGTCAGCACCACGATCACCGCCACACCCAGGCCGATGGCCGCCTCGATCTTCTTCGACACGGCGAGGAAGGTACACATGCCGAGGAAGAAGGCCAGCGCCATGTTTTCAACGAAAACGGCGCGAATAATCAATGAAATAAAATGCTCCACGATCAGGCCTCCTGCGCTTGTGCCGGTAGCGGTTTAGAGTTGGGCGCGATCACAAACTCGTCCTCTTCCACCTGCGCCGGCTTCCAGGTACGGATGGCCCAGATAAACAGGCCGATCAGGAAGAAGGCGGAAGGCGGCAGCAGCAGCAGGCCGTTGGGGATATACCAGCCACCATTGCTGACCGTCTGCAGAATTTCCGCGCCGAACAGCTTGCCGGCACCGAAGAGTTCGCGAATGAAAGCCAGCCCGATCAGGATCACGCTGTAGCCGAGGCCGTTGCCGACACCGTCGAGGAAGCTCGGCAGCGGCGGGTTCTTCATCGCGAAGGCTTCCGCGCGGCCCATCACGATACAGTTGGTGATGATCAGGCCGACGAATACCGACAGCTGCTTGGAGATGTCGTAGGCCACCGCCTTGATCACCTGATCCACCAGGATTACCAGAGACGCAATCACGGTCATCTGCACGATGATGCGGATGCTGTTCGGAATCTGGTTGCGGATCAGGGACACCGCCACGTTGGAACAGGCCACCACGGTGGTCAGCGCGATACACATCACCAGGGTGACCTGCAGCGAGCTGGTGACCGCCAGTGCGGAACAGATACCGAGGATCTGCAGCGCAATCGGGTTGTTGTTGAAAATCGGCTCTAGCAGAGTGTCTTTCACTTTCATGCTCACGCCTCCCCTGCTTTCAGATTTTTCAGGAAGGGACCATAGCCCTCGCTGCCCAGCCAGAAGTTGACCAGGTTGTCGACGCCGTTACTGGTCAGAGTCGCGCCGGACAGGCCGTCCACCTGGTGAATGGCGTTGGGGCTGTTCGGGTCGACGCTGCCCTTGATCACGTCGATATCCACATTGCCTTCGGCGTCGTAGACCTGCTTGCCGATCCACTGGGCCTTCCAGTTGGGGTTGTCCACCTCACCGCCCAGTCCCGGGGTTTCCTTGTGCTCGTAGAAACCGAGGCCGGCGACTGTCTTCAGGTCGCTCTCCAGGGCGAGGAAGCCGTACAGCTGGCCCCACAGGCCGTAGCCGCGCACCGGCAGGATGATGCGCTGCAGCTCGCCATCCTTCTCCACCAGATACACCTCCTTGGTGTTCTCGCGGCGGATGATCTTGGCGGTATCCTGCTCCGGCGCCAGCTTTTCGCTGGCGGACGGAATCTTGGCCGCGGCGCGGCCGCTGCCGCCGGCCGGCGCTTCGTCGGTGAACTTGCCGGTGCGCAGGTCCACATACTTGACAGTCACAGACTCGAAGGCCTTCTCGACCTCGTCGGAACTGGCGTGGGCGTCCTGGATCAGGCCGCCGGCCATCAGCACGTTGCGCTTCATGTCCAGCGCCGCATTGGCCTGTTGCGCCGGCTTCAGCATGACTGCCGCGGTGGAAACCACCACCGAGCAGACGAGACACATTACCAGGGCAACCAGCAGCGTGCCCTTGACGGAATCTTTATTAGCCACGTGCCAACCTCCGTTTGATATGGGACTGCACCACGAAGTGGTCAAACAGCGGTGCGAACAGGTTGGCGAACAGAATCGCCAGCATCATGCCTTCCGGGAAGGCCGGGTTCACCACGCGAATCAGTACGCACATAACGCCGATCAGGATGCCGTACCACCAGCGGCCGGTATCGGTCATGGCGGCGGAAACCGGGTCGGTGGTCATGAAGATCAGGCCGAAGGCAAAGCCGCCCACCACCAGGTGCCAGTACCAGGGCACATTGAACATCGGGTTGGTGTCGGAGCCGATCATGTTGAACAGGAAGGCGGTGGCCATCATGCCCAGCATGGTGCCGGCGACGATGCGCCAGCTGGCGATCTTCATAAACATCAGGATGGCGCCGGCGATCAGGATCGCGAGCGTCGAAGTCTCACCGATGGAGCCGTGCATATTGCCGAGGAAGGCATCCATCCAGGTCAGCTGGCCGGTAGGCACGCCCACGGCGCCGTTCTGGATACCCTCGCTGGCCATCACAGACAGGGCTGTCGCGCCTGTGTAGCCGTCCACCGCGGTCCAGACCGCGTCGCCGGACATGCTGGCCGGATAGGCGAAGAACAGGAAGGCGCGGCCGGTCAGGGCCGGGTTCAGGAAGTTCTTACCGGTACCGCCGAAGACTTCCTTGCCGATCACCACGCCGAAGCTGATGCCCATGGCCACCATCCACAGCGGCAGGTCCGGCGGACAGGCCAGTGCGAACAGGATAGAGGTCACGAAGAAACCCTCGTTGACCTCGTGGCCGCGCACCGCGGCGAAGAGCACCTCCCAGAAACCGCCCACCACGAAGGTGACAAAATAGATGGGCAGGAAGTACATGGCCCCGTGCACGAAGTTGTCCCAGGTGCTGTTGGGATCATAGCCGGACAGTGCGCCGATGATCGCGTGGCGCCAACCGGCCAGCTCCGGATTGGTCATGCCTTCGATGATGGTGTTCGCCTGGAAGCCGACGTTCCACATGCCGTAGAACATCGGAATCAGTGCCGCCGCCCACACGGAGATCATGATGCGCTTCAGGTCGATACCGTCGCGCACATGCGCCGTGCCCTTGGTGGTTTCCGCCGGCTGGAACAGACCGGTATCCACCGCCTCGTAGAGGGCATAGAACTTCTCGTATTTGCCGCCCTTGTGGAAGTGCGGCTCAATGGAATCGAGGAACTTACGCAACATCCTTAACCCTCCTTCTCAATACGGGTCAGGTTGTCCCGCAAAATGGGGCCGTATTCGTACTTACCCGGGCACACGAAGGTGCACAGCGCCAGATCTTCTTCGTCCAGTTCCAGCACGCCCAACTGCTGGGCGGTGGCTGTGTCTCCGACGATCAGTGCACGCAGCAGCTGAGTCGGCATCAGATCCAGCGGCATCACGCGCTCGTAGGTGCCGATCGGCATCAGCGCGCGCTCGGAGCCGTTGGTGCTGGTGGTGAAGTTAAACTTGCGGTTCTTGAACAGACGCGACAGGTAGATCGGCAGAATCGAGAAGCGCTTGTTGCCCGCGCGCAGGTAGTGCAGGAAGGGACGCTCGCGCCCCTCTTCCAACACGCTGACCTGGTTGTGGTAGCGGCCCAGGAAAGCGAGCGGACCCGCCGCGGTGCGACCGCCGAAGACGGAGCCGGAGATGACGCGGTTGTCACCGGCCTTGATTTCACCGGCGGTCAGCTCGTCCAGGTTGGCGCCGAGGCGCGCGCGCAGCAGGCGCGGCTTGTCCACCTGCGGGCCGCCGAGGGCGACGACGCGGTCGGTGAACAGCCGGCCAGTGGCAAACAGTTTGCCGACGGCGATCACGTCCTGGTAGTTGATCGTGAATACGCTGCGGCCGGGCTTGACCGGGCTCAGGAAATGAATGTGGGTACCGGACAGGCCTGCCGGGTGCGGACCGGCAAAGGCCTCGCGGCGGATGTTGGCGGCACTGGGAACCGGAATATCGGCGTCCGGCGCAGTGCAGACGTAGGTGGTATCCGCCAGCTTGGAGAGGATTTCCACCCCCTGGGCGAAGGCGTCGCGCTGCTCGGCAATCACCACGGCCGGATCCGCCGCCAGCGGGTTGGTATCCATGGCATTGATAAAGATCGCAGCCGGTTCGGCGTCCAGGGCCGGCACCTTGCTGTAGGGGCGGGTGCGCAGTGCGGTCCACAGACCGGACTCGACCAGGTTCTGCACCACCTGCTCGCGGGTCAGGCTGGCCAGTTGGTCGGCGCTGTAGGCCGCGAACTGCTCCGCGTCGTCACCGTCGATCTCGATGACTACGGATTGCAGCACGCGGCGGGCGCCGCGGTTGATCGCCACGACGCGGCCGGCGGCCGGTGCGGTGTAGCGCACGCCTTCGGTCTTCTTATCGGTAAACAGCAGCTGTCCGAGTTTGACGCTATCCCCCTCGGCCACCGCCATGGTCGGCTTCATCCCGTGGTAATCGGGGCCGAGCACAGCGACGGTCTTGAGCGCAGGACCATCGTGGATGACCTGCTCGGGCGCGCCGGATATGGGTAAATCCAATCCCCGACGGATCTTTCTCATACGCCTATGCCTAAGTTTCTAGTTTAAAAAATATGCAAAATGGCCTTGCAGCCAGAGGCCGGATACCGCACCTGGACCGCAAAGCCACTTCGAGGAAATTCGCGCTGCGAGGACTTAAACCGCATTGCCCGGGGTCAGGCAGGGGGAAGCTAACCACTGTAAACCACCGCTTTGGCGCACGCTAACGTCTCGGCGCACGGAGGCCCCGCAAAATCGCGCGCATTATAAAGATGGGCTCGGGGGTTTACCAGTGTGGAAGCGGTCTAATTGCCGATCTTCTAGGAAAATTTTGCTGAAAAAACAGCAATTTGGGAGGGATGACCGGGGCGACCGGCACGGCCGCCCCGGACGGGCGGAGCGGCCCCGCGGGGCCGCTCGCGGATTCGGCGCTGCGGCGCCTCAGTCCTCTTTCGGGAACAGCTCGTAGCGCACGCCGGCCATGTCCTCCAGGCAGCGCACCACCTGGCAGCTGTAGCCGAACTCGTTGTCGTACCAGCAGTAGAGCACCGCGTTCTTGCCGTCGACGATGGTGGCGATGGAATCGAACACGCAGGCGCGGCGGGAGCCGACGAAATCGCTGGACACCACCTCCGGGGAGTTGGTGTAGTCGATCTGCTGGCGCAGCGGCGAGTGCAGCGCCACATCGCGCATATACTCGTTCAGCTCGTCCTTGGTGGTCTCCCGCCCCAGAGTCAGGTTCAGGATCGCCATGGACACATTCGGAGTCGGTACGCGGATCGCATTGCCGGTCAGCTTGCCCTTCAGCTCCGGCAGGGCCTTGGCCACCGCCTTGGCGGCGCCGGTCTCGGTCAGCACCATGTTCAGCGCGGCGGCGCGGCCGCGGCGCTCGCCCTTGTGGTAGTTGTCGATCAGGTTCTGGTCGTTGGTGTAGGCGTGCACCGTCTCGACGTGGCCGTGCTCGACGCCGAACTTGTCCATCATCGCCTTCAGCACCGGCACAATCGCGTTGGTGGTACAGGAGGCCGCGGACAGTATCTTGTCCTCCGGCTTGATCTCGCTGTTGTTGATACCGTAGACGATATTCTTGATATCGCCCTTGCCCGGCGCGGTCAGCAGCACCTTGGAGGCACCCTTGCTCTGCAGGTGCTGGCTCAGACCCTCTTCGTCGCGCCACACACCGGTGCTGTCGACGACGATCGCATCGTGGATGCCGTGCGCGGTGTAGTCCACTTCCTGCGGGGAGTTGGCGTAGATGACCTTGATCTCGTTGCCATTGCAGATCAGGGTGTTGGTCTCCTCGTCGACGCGGATGGTGCCCTTGAAGGCGCCGTGCACCGAGTCGCGGCGCAGCAGGGAGGCGCGCTTGACCAGGTCGTTCGGCGCCTTGCCCTTGCGCAGCACGATCGCGCGCAGGCGCAGCACGTCGCCACTGCCGGCCTTGTCGATCAGCAGGCGCGCCACCAGGCGGCCGATGCGACCAAAACCGTAGATGACCACGTCGCGCGGCTCCGGCAGCGGCTTGCCGGCGCCCTCGGCGTCCGCCAGCTCCAGCTTGACGAACTCATCCACGGACAGACCGCGGTCGTCGCGCATATATTTGTTGGTCAGGGTGCCCAGGTCGATATGTACCGGTCCCAGATCCAGCTTGCAGATGGCTTCCAGCACCGGGAAGGATTCAAATTCGGAGAGCTCATTCTCCTCCACCTGCCGCACGAAGCGGTGCGCTTTCATGATGCTCAGAACTGAGCGGTTAACCAGGTTGCGGCCATACATATAGATTCCGACGTTGCGCTCGCGGTTGAGCTTGCCAATCATCGGGATCATGGATTCGGCCAGCGCCTCGCGCTGCTTCCAGTCCTTGAAAAAGTCCGCGGGCTTCGGTCGCTTCTGAGTCACAGTCAGACACCTCTGCAATGTGTTTGATAGGCAGGTAGTTGGCGGCCCCTCGGCCGCGTGGCTGCGCATTATCAGCATTCGCCTATAGGCGCGCAACTGAGCAAAAAAAAGCCCAAAAATTGTAGTAAAACTACCAATTTATTCTCCCCCGACGCACCCCGAGCAAGGCCCGGAAACGGCATTGCCCGGTGCCCGGAACACCCCGCAGACGCGCAGAGACTGCACCCGCCGGAGTTCACCGCTACAATAGCGTCCCCTCGAGCCAGCCCCGACCAAAAGTGCGGATATATAAGGAAAGATGACCGATTTAAACCCAATCTCCCCACCCCCGTTCCGCTCCGCCACCGACCGCCAATTCTGGGGCCAGCTGCACGGCGCGGCAGCCGCACTGGCGCTCCTGAACGCGGCCCGCCGGGCCGACGCCCCCACCCTGCTGATTGCCCGCGACAGCCTGGAGGCGCACCGCCTGGAGGTGCAGCTGAAATTTTTTAACAAGTCCGGGGGAGACAGCGCGGGGGGAGGCGAGCCACTGGAGATATTCCACTTTCCCGACTGGGAGATACTGCCCTACGACACCTTCTCGCCCCACCAGGACATCATCTCCGACCGCCTGGCCACCCTCTACCGGCTGCCGCAAATGCAGAGTGGCATAGTAATAGCCCCCGTCAGCACGCTGATGCACCGGCTGCCGCCGCGGGACTATGTGGCCGGCAACGCGCTGCTATTGCGCCAGGGGCAGCAGTTCGACATGAACCTGCAGCGCCGCCTGCTGGAACAGGCCGGCTACCACTGCGTGGACACCGTCTATGAACACGGTGAATTCGCCGTGCGCGGCTCGCTGATGGACATATTCCCGATGGGCAGCCGCCTGCCCTACCGCATCGACCTGTTCGACGACGAGATAGAGACCCTGCGCACCTTCGACCCGGAGACCCAGCGCACCGTCGACACGGTGGACAGCATCCACCTGCTGCCGGCGCGGGAGTTTCCGCTGCACAAGGCCGCACTGGCGGAATTCCTGCAAAACTGGCACGAGCAGTTCGACTGCGACCCGAGTCAGGTGCCCATCTACCAGGACATCGGCGCCGGCATTGCCCCGGCGGGTATCGAGTACTACCTGCCGCTGTTTTTCAGCGGCGGCTGCGCCAGCCTGTTCGACTATCTGCCCGAAAGCAGTCAGGCCTTCCTGCAGGGGGATATACAGAAACCGCTGGAAAACTTCTGGCGCGAAGTGGTCAACCGCTACGAGAGCCGCCGCGGCGACCTGACCCGCCCGATTCTCGAGCCGCGGCAGATATTGCTGGACGCAGCCGAATTCAACGCCGCCCTGAAGCGCATGCCGCGCGCGATATTCTCCTCCGACACACTGCCTCAGGCCCAGGGCAACCACAACTTCGCCAGTGAGATACCGCCGACACTGCCGGTGGACGGCAAGTCCGAACAGCCGCTGGCGGCGCTGGAAGCCCACCTGATGGAATACTCGGGGCGGGTCCTCTTCTGCGCGGAAAGCGGCGGTCGCCGCGAGGCCCTGCTGGAGCTGCTGCGCGGTATCCGGATCGCGCCCGCCCCGGTTTCCAGCTGGAGCGAATTTCTCGCCGGCGACGAGACCTTCGGCATCACCGTGGCGCCGCTGGACCAGGGCCTGAAGCTCGCCGACCCGGCGATAGAGCTGATCGCCGAGCCGCAGCTGTTCGGCGAGCGGGTGCTGCAGCAGCGGCGGCGCAGGAAGGCGAAAGACGACGCCGACAACGCGGTCAAGAACCTGGCGGAGCTGCGTGTAGGCGCACCCGTCGTCCATATAGATCACGGTGTCGGCCGCTACCGCGGTCTGCAGAAACTGGATATCGACGGCCAGCCGGCGGAGTTCCTGACCCTGGAATACGCCGACGAAGCCAAGCTCTATGTGCCGGTTTCCAACCTGCACCTGATCAGCCGCTACTCCGGCGCCGACGAGGCCCTGGCGCCACAGCACAAGCTCGGCAGCGAACAGTGGCAGAAAGCCAAGCGCAAGGCCGCGGAAAAGGTGCGCGACGCCGCCGCCGAACTGCTGGATATCTACGCCCGCCGCGAGGCCCGCGTCGGCCACGCCTTTTCCGACCCGGGCCTGGCCTACCGCGAGTTCGCCGCCGGCTTTCCGTTCGAGGAGACACCGGACCAGCAGCAGGCCATAGAGGCGGTGGTGGCCGATATGCTGTCGAAAAAACCGATGGATCGCCTGGTCTGTGGCGATGTCGGTTTCGGAAAAACCGAAGTCGCGATGCGCGCGGCCTTCGTCGCCGCCCACGCCGGCAAGCAGGTGGCCATGCTGGTGCCGACCACGCTGCTGGCCCAGCAGCATTTCCAGTCCTTCCAGGACCGTTTCGCCGACTGGCCGGTGAACATCGAGGTGATCTCGCGCTTCCGCAGCGGCAAGGAGGTGGACAGTGTCAAGGAGAAGGTGGCCAGCGGCAAAGTGGATATCCTGGTCGGCACCCACAAGCTGCTCTCGAGCGACCTGGACTTCAAGAACCTGGGCCTGCTGATCATCGACGAGGAGCACCGCTTCGGCGTGCGCCAGAAGGAGCGCCTCAAGAGTCTGCGCGCCGAGGTGGATATACTGACCCTGACCGCGACGCCGATTCCGCGCACGCTGAACATGGCCATGGCCGGCATCCGCGACCTGTCGGTGATCGCGACCCCGCCGGCGCGGCGCCTGTCGGTCAAGACCTTCGTGCGCGAGCGCGACGACGCCCTGATCAAGGAGGCGGTGCTGCGGGAGATACTGCGCGGCGGCCAGGTCTACTTCCTGCACAACGAGGTCAAGAGCATAGAGCGCATCGCGCGGGAACTGCAGGAGCTGATTCCGGAGGCGCGCATCGGCATAGGCCACGGGCAGATGCGCGAGCGCGAGCTGGAACAGGTCATGAGCGACTTCTACCACAAGCGCTTCAACGTCCTGGTCTGCACCACCATTATCGAGACCGGCATCGACGTGCCCACGGCCAACACCATTATCATCGAGCGCGCGGACAAGTTCGGCCTAGCCCAGCTGCACCAGCTGCGCGGCCGCGTGGGCCGCTCCCATCACCAGGCCTACGCCTACCTGCTGACCCCGAACAAGCGCGCCATGACCGCCGATGCGATCAAGCGCCTGGAGGCGATCAGCGAGGCCCAGGACCTGGGCGCCGGCTTTACCCTGGCCACCCACGACCTGGAAATCCGCGGCGCCGGCGAACTGCTCGGCGAGGAACAGAGCGGCCAGATCCAGAGCGTCGGCTTCAACCTCTATATGGAGATGCTCGACCGGGCCGTGAAGGCGATCCGCGCGGGCAGGACGCCGAATATCGACGAACCGCTGGAGTCCCCGGCGGTGGACGTAAACCTGCGCGTGCCGGCGCTGATCCCGGAGGACTACCTGCCGGACGTGCACGGGCGCCTGATGATGTACAAACGCATCGCGAACGCCGCCGACAGCCAGGAACTGAAGGAGTTGCAGGTGGAGATGATCGACCGCTTCGGCCTGCTGCCGGAGCCGGTCAAGCACCTGTTCCGCACCACCGAGATCAAGCTCAAGGCGGACTCCATGGGCATCCGCAAGCTGGAGGCATCACAGGCGCGGGGTCGTATCGAATTTGCGGACAATACCCGCGTCGATCCGCTGACATTGGTTAAGATGGTGCAGACAGAGCCCGGCCGCTACCAGTTGCAGGGGGCCAACCAGCTGAACTTCGCACTGGATGAGGGCGGCCCGGATCAGCGCCTGCAGCAGGTGGCCGGAGTGTTGGAGCGGCTGGCGCAGTGATACTATCCGGACATTGAGACATCCCGCGCCTACGGGCACAAACGAAATAAAGACTACAGCGGTAACACCATGACAAGAATCCTTCAGCTCTGCACGGCCCTGCTGCTGGCGATCACCGCGGCGGGCGCCCAGGCGGTCAACTACGCAGGTACCACCTTCGAGATAGAGATGATCGTCTTCGAGCGCGCCGACGGCATGGCGCAGTCCCGCGAGACCTGGCCGGCGGCGCCGCGCCTGCAGTATCCGCAGCGCTGGGTGGACTTCGACACCACCAGGGGCGGCGCCCTCTTCCTGTCCCCGGCAGCGACCAGGCTGGACAACAAGGTCGCGGCCCTGACCCGCGGCGGCGACCGGGTGCTGTTCCACAAGGCCTGGCGCCAGGTGTTGCAGCAGAAACGCAACTCGCCGGCGATACTGATCTCCGGCGGCGACCGCTTTCGCGATCACCAGCGGCTGGAGGGCAGCGTAACCCTGAGTGTATCCCGCTACCTGCACCTGAGTGCCGACCTGTGGCTGAACGAATTCGATCCGAATCAAAGCGGCAGCGGCATACTGCTGCCGCGGCGCCCCAGGGCCGCGGTCGAGGAACCGCTCGACCTGATGGCATCGGGCGGCGACTTCGCACCCGCCGCAATCCGCCCCGACGCCTCCGAGCCGGTCCAGGTATATGCCGAGCGGGTTGCCCAGCTGCGGGCGGAGCGCCGCATGCGCAGCGGCGAACTGCACTATATCGACCACCCGGCATTCGGCATTCTGATTGAGGTCCGCACCGTCAAAGAGCCGAAAGAACCTGAAGAGTGATCGCCGGTCAGGAGCGGCGCGCGCCACTCCTGACCGACACAGCCGAACACCGGCCAACTGCAACAACCGCTCCAATAAGAATAATGATTACCAACGACGCCATCATTCTCGGCATGCTCGCCGCCATCCTCGGATTCGTGTTTTACACCGCCGGCAGCGAGCACCGCTTCTGGAAGCGCTTTTACCGCATAGTTCCGACAGTGCTGCTGTGCTACTTCCTGCCATCGCTGCTCACCAGCTTCGGCATAATCGATGCAGACGCCTCCAAACTCTACTATGTGGCCTCCCGCTATCTGCTGCCGGCGAGCCTGGTGCTGCTGACCCTGAGTATCGACCTTAAGGCCATTGTCAATCTGGGGCCCAAGGCGCTGGTGCTGTTCCTGACCGGCACCCTCGGCATAGTGATCGGCGGCCCCATAGCGCTGCTGATTCTGTCCGCGGTTCACCCGGAAATACTGAACGTGGGTGGGCCGGGCGAGGTGTGGCGCGGCATGACCACCGTGGCCGGCAGCTGGATCGGCGGCAGCGCCAACCAGACGGCGATGAAAGAGGTGTTCGATGTCGGCGAGCAGGTCTTCTCCGCCATGGTGGCGGTGGACGTGATAGTGGCCAATATCTGGATGGCCGTACTGCTGGTCATGGCCGGCAAGGCGCCGCAACTGGACGCGCGCCGCGGCGCCGACACCACCGCCATTACGGAACTGCGGGAGAAGGTGGAGGCGCTGCAGAGGAAGCACGCGCGCATCCCCACCCTGCCCGACCTGATGCTGATCGCCGCCGTCTGCTTCGGCGTGACCGCCATCGCCCACGCCGCCGCCGATCAGATAGCCCCCTGGTTCCAGGAGCACGCGCCGCAGACGGCCCGCTTCAGCTTCACCAGCCAGTTTTTCTGGCTGGTCATTATCGCCACCACCATCGGGGTCTCCCTGGCATTCTCGCCGGCAAAGAAACTGGAGGGCGCCGGCGCCTCCAAGGTGGGCTCGGTGTTTATCTACTTCCTGATCGCCACCATCGGCACCCATATGGATATCACCGCCCTCAGGGACAGCCCGGCGCTGTTCGTGCTCGGCGCCATCTGGATGGCGGTGCACGCGGGGCTGATGCTGCTGGTGGCCAAGCTGATCAGGGCACCGACCTTCTTTATGGCCGTGGGCAGCCAGGCCAATGTCGGCGGCGCGGCGTCGGCGCCGGTGGTGGCGGCAGCCTTCCACCCGTCGCTGGCGCCGGTGGGTGTGCTGCTGGCGGTGCTGGGCTATGCGTTGGGCACCTATGCGGCCTGGTTCTGCGGCCAACTGCTGCGCGTGGCGGGCGGGGGCTAACGAAAACGGGAAAGGCGGGCCAGATGGCCCGCCTTTCAGGAGACGCCTGTCGGAATCCGGAACGCTGACTGCGGGCCGGGTCCAGTTGGATAGAAGGTTATTTCAACGAGTAATTCAATCGGAATCACTCACAGGGAACAACATCTTCCGCCAACAATCCCTTGTCACCCTGCTGCATTTCAAACTCTACAGCCTGACCTTCGTTCAGAGTCTTATACCCCTCGCCGCGAATGCTGCGATAGTGAACGAAAATGTCTTCAGTCCCTTCTCCACAGGTGATGAAGCCATAACCCCGGGCGTTGTTAAACCACTTCACGGTACCTGTAACGCGATCACTCATTGAGACAACCTCATTATTGTTATTGCGCCCACCTCTTAAGGAATCCCCGAAAAACCACTGCGCGTGCGTCTGACTGTGTCCGGCACCGCTCGTCACGCTTTGCCGAGATTCCTTTAACCTCTATCGGCAAGAGGGGAAAACGCCACCCCAATATCAGCCTTCGGCGAAATGCCGGCGGCTGTCTTGCAATGTCCATCAAGTCAGACTCGATGTACGTAACCCGATTCTTAGATAAAACGGCGCCAGTGTCCAGGTTTGAATATGAAATAAATACTACCGTTTCCAATTCGTGCGCAATAAATCGCCAAAAGCGGCGAAAAAGCCCCCTGATACCTGTTCAATCGTGCTTTTTTGCACTCCCATCCATCAACTGTCTAACGCGGCTTCACGCGCTAGCTGCGGTATTTCGGCGATATGCAGTGTCGAGGTCGGGAATGCACAGGAGGCGCCGTGCCCCTCGATGATTTTCAGTATTGTCAGCAGGATATCCTGCTTTATTTCGTGATATCGCACCCAATCGGTGGTTTTGGTAAATGTATAAACAAAGAAATCCAGCGACGACGGCGCAAAGCTATTGAAGTTGACGATCAGCGTCTGGTTGGTATCAATTTCCGGGTGCCGCTGCAGCATCGCTTTGACATCGGCCACTATGGCCGGCATCCGCGGTGCGTCTTCATAGCGAATACCGATAGTTTCGTATATACGCCGATTTAACATCCGCGACGGGTTTTCCACCGCTATCTGAGTGAATACGGCGTTGGGAATATAAAGCGGTCGTTTGTCGAAAGTGCGAATACGTGTCAGGCGCCAGCCGATATCCTCCACCGTGCCCTCTATCTCCTTGTCCGGCGAGCGCACCCAGTCGCCTACGGAAAAGGGCCTGTCCAGGTAAATCATCAGGCCGCCGAAGAAGTTGGCCAGCAAATCCTTGGCCGCAAAGCCCACCGCCAGACCGCCGATACCCCCGAAGGCGAGTATGCCGCTGATGCTGTACTCGAAGTACTGCATGATCACCATGACCGCGGTGATCAGGATGGATGCGCGCACCAGCTTGCCGATGGCGCGCACCGTGGTCGCGTCCATGGGCTTGCCCATATAACGCGGGTCGCGCAGATTGCGCTCGACATTGTGGGACAGGCGCCAGGCAAACCAGGTCAGCACGAGTATCACACCCACATCCCGCACCGGCTCGGCGAGGCTGAAAATTTCGGCGGCAGTCGCCTTCCCGGCGCGATTGGCCGCCACGGTCAGGCCGAGGAGCCAGATCAGGACTGACCCGGGCGGCATCAGGGCCCCGACCAGGGCGTCATCCCAGGCATTGACGGTTTTCTCGGCGCGCAACTGCAGGCGCTGCACGAAACGCCCGAACAGCCAGGCGGCCACGGCGGTCGCCAGGATGATCAGGAACAGAGCAATAATCCAATAGCGGTTATCGCCGACCCAGGACAACAACATCCCCTTCACCGAATCCACAGAAAAACCTCCCCTCTAATCACTGCTTGCCAATCGGACAGTCAGCCAAACTGCGCGTTCAGCCAGTCCCGCGTATCCCGCCAGCGCTCGCTGGCCTCCAGCTCACGCCAGGATCCTATTGCGGGCCTGCCCCGCATACGCTGCAACCGCTCACGGGATTCGGGCGGCGGAGAGAATCCCTCCAAAGCCTCGAGTACCTCGAGCGCCCCGGCGCGATTGTTGCAAACCACACCCATATCACAACCCGCCTCCATCGCCGCGCGGATGCGGTCGCCGTAGCCACCGGCAGCGCCGGCGCCCTCCATCGACAGATCATCGCTGAATATCACACCGTCGAACCCCAGCCTGCCGCGAAGTATCTCCTGCAGCCAATAGCGGGAGAAGCCCACCGGCTGGCGGTCCACCTGTACGAAGCGGATATGCGCCGGCATGACCGCATCCAGCTCCCCGGCCCGGATACACTCGATAAACGGCAGCGCATCCGACTGCATGACCTGCTCGAGATCGCGCTCGTCCTCGGGCAGCTCCTCGTGACTGTCCTCGAGCACGTGGCCGTGTCCGGGAAAGTGCTTGCCGGTAGTGGCCATGCCGGCCTCGTGCATCCCCCGCATAAAGGGGCGCACGCGCGCGGCCACCTGCGCCGGGTCGGCGCAGAAGCTGCGGTCGCCGACGATGCGGCAGTGCCGGTCGTCCGCATCCAGCACCGGCGCGAAACTGAAGTCCAGGCCCACCGCGAGCAGCTCCGCCGCGAGCAGCCAGCCCACATCCCGCAACCGCTCGCTGTCGGCTCTGGCGCACAGGGCCTGCATCGACGGCAGGCGGGTGAATTCATCGCGAAAGCGCTGCACCCGCCCGCCCTCCTGGTCCACCGCCAGCAGTATCTCCGGGCGCACCTCGCGGATGGCGCCGACCAGCTCCTCGAGCTGTGCGCGGTCGCGGTAGTTGCGCGCAAAAAAAATCAGTCCGCCTACCAGCGGGTGGCGCAGCAGCTCGCGGTCTTCCTCCACCAACTGCTGGCCTTCGATATCGATCATGACCGGGCCGAGCACAGACATAGGGGGCTCCTTAAAGTTCGGTACGCACCATTGGCGGGATGGGCGCCGCTACTCCGCGTTGACCTTCAACATCGCCGCGGCTGCGGGCACCAGGCGCTCCAGGGTTTCCGGCAGGCTGCTCTGAGCGCCAAAATCCTCCCTCAGGATAGCCTCGATGGCGTCGTAGCTCGACAGGGTAAATATGGTTGCGCCGAGCATAAAGTAGAGGCGCCAGTAGAAGGTCACCGGATCCAGCCCCGGCAGCGCCTGTGCCAACAGGCCGGCAAAGCGGCGATAGCTGTCGCCATAGCGGGACACGATAAAGCGGCGCAGGTGTCCCTGATACTGGGTATAGGCCAGCCCGAGAAGCCGCATAAAGCGCTGCGGATCCCGCCCCTGCTCGGCGAGACTCCCCATACCGACGCGGTACAGGCTCTCCAGCAGCGCCTCGACGGTCAGCGCGCCGCCGGCGGCGGCGCGCCTGTCCAGCTCCGCCGCCAGGGCATCGGTAAAAGGCGTCAAAAAGCGCTCGAAAACCGCCTGGATCAATTCCTTTTTGGAGCCAAAGTGGTAATTTACAGCAGCCAGGTTGACGCCGGCGGTACTGGTGATGGTACGCAGGGAGGTCTCGGTAAAGCCGCGCTCGGCGAACAGCACCTCCGCCGCGTCTAGGATTCGGCTGACGGTATCCGTCTGGCTCATAGGGTTCAAACCAACATTTAAAACAACTGTTTAGTTACCCGCAGATTAGCATATTCCGCGCCAGCTGACGCCGTTACCGAGCCACAGGGGCAGACACTAGATTGAGAGGAAAGCAGCAGGGGCAAAGGCCATGGCACATCTGCAACCGGAAATCGGCAACTGGTTCGAGGATCTCGACAGCGGCCAGCTGTTTGAAGTGGTGGCCATCGACGAATTCCAGCAGACGGTGGAGATTCAGTATCTGGATGGCACCCTGGACGAGATAGAGCTCGAGCAGTGGCAGGGCCTGCCGGTGATAGGCGCCGCACCACCGGAGGACGCCAATATCGCCTACGGCGTCAGCGCCCTGGAGCAGGATTCCGCCTCCGGCGGGACCGATCTGTCGGCGGGCCTCAGCCCCGTGGACACCATCGAGGGCGAGAGCTTTATCGGCACCGACGAATCACCGTTTTGATGCCCCCGACGGCAGGCGCAGGACACCAGCCCTACTCCCGCGACTTGATATATTCGATAACCAGCTCCGCCGCCTCATCCACGGTATCGACGATATGGAACAGGTCCAGGTCGGATGAGTCAATGCAGGCGTGCTCGAGCACGGTATCGACCAGCCAACCGTGCAGCCCGGACCAGTAGCGCTTGCCCACCAGCACGATCGGGAAGCGGCGCACTTTCTGGGTTTGCACCAGGGTCAGCGCCTCGAACAGCTCGTCCAGCGTGCCGTACCCCCCCGGCAACCCGACAAAACCCACCGCGTGCTTCACGAACATGAATTTGCGTACGAAAAAGTAGCGGAAATTCAGGCTGATATCCTGGTAGGGGTTGGCCTTCTGCTCGAACGGCAGCTCGATATTCAGGCCGATGGAAGTACCCGGCTGCGGATAGGCGCCGCGGTTGCAGGCTTCCATCAATCCCGGTCCGCCGCCGGTGATCACCGGTATTCCCTCGGCGGCCAGCAGCTCACCCAGCCTGACGCCCTGCTTGTATTCCGGCGAGTCCTCGGCAAAGCGCGCGCCACCGAATACGGTAACGGCGCCACTCAAGGCGACGAGCCGCTCTATTCCATCCACCAATTCCGACTGAATGCGCAGCACGCGCCAGGCCTCTGGCATTTTTGCATCTAGCATTATTGTTCTTCCTCGTTGTCACCAAATTCCGCGATCTTTTTTCCCCGCTGTTCTTTCCCCTTCAATGTAGCAGCTTTCGCGACCTATCGATGGAGATTGCGCAGCTGCAAAATCTGTATATAATCCCAGCAACTGTATAAAAATACAGAAACAGATTAGGTGACCCTATGAGCAACCTCACAGCGCGCCAGGCCCAGGTTCTGGAATTGATCAAAGCCTACCTGGACGAAACCGGTTACCCGCCCACGCGGGCGGAGATCGCCCAGGAACTGGGCTTCCGCTCCCCCAACGCGGCGGAGGAACACCTGAAGGCACTCGCGCGCAAGGGCGCCATCGAAATGGTCGCCGGGGCCTCCCGCGGGATCCGCATCCCCGACCACCAGACGGGGCTCCCCATTGTCGGCCGCGTGGCCGCGGGCAACCCGATCCTGGCGGAGGAGAATATCGAGGACTACTGCGATCTCCCGGCAGACTTCTTCCACCCGCCGGCCGACTATCTCCTGCGGGTGCACGGCATGAGCATGCGCGATGCGGGCATTCTCGACGGCGACCTGCTGGCGGTGCAGAAAACGGATCAAGCCCGCAACGGCCAGATAGTCGTCGCGCGCATCGAGGATGAGGTGACGGTCAAGCGCTTCCGCCGCAAGGGCAACCAGGCCACGGTGCAGCTACTGCCGGAGAACGAGGATTTCGACGTGATCCAGGTGGATATGCGGGATAAGAGTTTCGCGATCGAAGGCCTGGCGGTGGGTGTGATTCGCCAGAGCCCATGAGGGAATGATGAATGATGGAAGATGAATACGCGCTATAGCTTTTAGTGTAGGCGCGGCCGCTGGCCGCGATCTTGCCTTTCAGATTCCCGGAGCCTGTGGTCGCGGCCAACGGCCGCGCCTACAGCGGGGAATCAGCTCACCACTTAGTGCACCGTGTGGTTGATCGGCATCAGTTCGTCGTCTTCGTCGAAGTAACCGGGCTCCAGGTCGTCCAGATTCTGCACCGCCTCAATACCCGCCTCCAGCATCGCACGGGCAATGGCCACCTTGTGTTCGCGCAGAAAGTGCAGGCTCTCCGCCGAGAAGTGGATACGCACCAGCGGGTCCTCCTTCTGGCCGGCGCGGCGCAGCGCCACATCCCCGTTGGCCAGTTCGATAATTTCAAAAGTCTCGGAGGACATTCGCTTCTCCCTCAACAGCACATCAATTTTTCGCGCAGTGTAACACAGGCACTGCGGTAGTTTCAGCGCGGCGTAGGGGCATTTGTGGGCGGAAAAATGGAAAAGCCGCTACCACTCTTCCGACTGGGCGCGCTGGCGCTGCACCAGCTCGGCGAGCGCGCGCTGCCAGGCGCGCAAAAGCTCGTCGCTGAGAGAGGGCGGGCCGGCCGCGGTCAGATTCCGCGCCGGAATCAGATTGGCCGCCTGACGCTGGCTGCCCCCCTCGGTGGAAAAGCTCCACAACTGCACCCAGGCGGACTGCAGCCCCGCGAGCCAGCTGTCGGGGTCTGCCGACAGCTCCTGCAGCTCGACGGCCTCTCCGCAGGGTTTGCCGAGCGCGCGAGCGCGCTCGGCCAGCGCCTGTGCGGATTCCGGCTCGGCGTCCAGGTGCAGCTGAAAGGCGATTTCAGCCAGGAAGGCGCGGTAGGCCCGCCACAGCTGCAACACCGCGGCCTCCTGCAGCGCGGCGCGCTGCAGCGGCTCTTCACACGCCGTTTCCAGTAACAGCTGGCTCTTGCGCAGCGCGGAGGCCACCGAGCCGGTATAGGGATTGCTCATTTGCTCTTCGCCGCCGCTTTCTTGCGCACCGGCTTGCGCTTGGCGCCGCCGGACTTGCTGCCTGCCTCAACCTGCCATTTGCCGTCGCGATAAAACGCGCGCCAGCCGGTGGCCTTGCCCTCTTCTTCCGACTGCACATACTGCTCCTGCGTCTTGCGGCTGAAGCGCACCACCGTGTCGCGCCCCTGGTCGTCTTCCGTCGGCGCCGAGAACAGGAAACTGTATTTGGGGTCTATCTCGCTCTTGTGCGGCAACAGTTCCTTCACCCGCGGCGCGCGGGTCTCGCGGTTTTTCGGGAACTGGCTCGCGGCCAGGAACAGACCCGAGGCGCCGTCGCGCAGAATGTAGTGATCGTCCACCTTCTCACAGGCCAGCTCCGGCATCGGCACCGGATCCATTTTCGGCGGTGCCGGCTGGCCGTTCTTGAGCAGCTTGCGGGTATTCTTGCAGCTTTCACTGGTGCAGCCGAAGTATTTGCCGAAGCGGCCGGACTTCAACTGCATATCGGCCCCACACTTGTCGCACTCGATCACCGGGCCGTCGTACCCCTTGATCTTGAAGGTGCCCTTCTCCACCTCGTAGCCGGGGCAGTCCGGATTGTTGCCGCAGATATGCAGCTTGCGCTGCTCGTCCAGCAGGTAGCTGTCCATCGCCGTGCCGCACTTGGCGCAGCGGCGCTTTTCGCGCAGTTGGCGGGATTCCGCCTCCTCGTCCTTGTCCGCGTCCACCGCCTCGTCGCCGGACACCAGGTTCATGGTATTGGTGCAGCGTTCCTTGGGCGGCAGCCCGTAACCGGAACAGCCGAGGAAGACGCCGGTGGAGCCGGTGCGGATCTGCATATGGCGGCCGCACTTGCTGCACTCGATATCCGTGTCGGTGGGGGTATTGCGGCGCATGCCGCCCTCGGCGGCCTGGGCCTTTTCCAGGCGCGCGGAGAAATCTTTGTAAAACTCGTCGAGCAGCTCCTTCCAGCCCTTATCGCCTTCAGCCACCGCATCCAGGGATTCCTCCAGACTGGCGGTGAAGCCGTAGTCCATCAGGTTTTTGAAGCTTTCGCTGAGGCGGTCGGTGACGATATCCCCCATTTTTTCCGCGTAGAAACGCCGGTTTTCCAGCCGCACATAGCCGCGCTCCTGAATGGTGGAGATAATCGAGGCGTAGGTGGACGGGCGGCCGATACCGCGTTTTTCCAGCTCCTTGACCAGCGCCGCTTCGCTGTAGCGCGCCGGCGGCTTGGTGAAGTGCTGCTTCGGATCCAGTTTCTTCAGCGAGAGTTTCTCCCCCACTTTCACATCCGGCAGAACCAGGTCTTCATCCTTTTTGCTGACCGGCGGCGCCACTTTCAGGAAGCCGTCGAAGCGGATCACGCGGCCGCGGGCACGCAGCTCGAAGTCGCCGGCGCTGACCGTGATGGAGGTGGAGGTGAACTGGGCCGGCGTCATCTGGCAGGCGACGAACTGCTGCCAGATCAGGTTGTACAGCCGCTCCGCGTCCCGCTCGACACCGGTGAGCATATTCGGCTGAACCCGCACGTCGGATGGGCGGATCGCCTCGTGCGCCTCCTGGGCGCCCTCTTTACTGCTGTAGCTGTTCGGGCTCTCGGGCAGGTATTTGTCGCCGTAGTTCTGGCCGATAAACTCCCGCACCGACTCCACGGCCTCCTTGCTGAGGTTGGTGGAATCGGTTCGCATATAAGTGATATGCCCCGCTTCGTACAGGCGCTGCGCCAGCATCATGGTCTTCTTGACGCTGAAACCGAGGCGGTTGCTCGCGGCCTGCTGCAGCGTCGAGGTAATAAACGGCGCCGACGGCTTGGAGCTGGTGGGCTTGTCATCCCGCGCGCTGACGACGAACTCGCTCGCGGCGAGCGCCTTGGCGGCGGCGCTGGCCTGGGCCTCATTGGTGGGGCGGAAGGCCTCCCCGGCCTGCTTCTTGACCTCCAGGCGCAGCGGGTTCGCCTTGGCGGTCTCGGTATCCGCGGCGATGGTCCAGTACTCTTCCGGGATAAAGGCGCGGATCTCGCGCTCGCGCTCGACCACCAAACGCACCGCCACCGACTGCACGCGGCCGGCGGAGAGTCCGCGCGCGACCTTCTCCCACAGCAACGGCGATACCATATAGCCGACGATGCGGTCGAGGAAGCGCCGCGCCTGCTGGGCGTTGACACGATTGATATTCAAGCGCCCCGGATCCTTGAAGGCCTCCTGGATCGCGGACTTGGTGATTTCGTTAAACACCACCCTGCGGTAGCGCTCCTCGTCGCCGCCGATGGCCTCGCGCAGGTGCCAGGCGATGGCCTCCCCCTCGCGGTCCAAGTCCGTCGCCAGGTAGATATGGTCCGCCTCGGCGGCGAGTTTGCGCAGTTCGCTGACCACCTTTTCCTTGCCGGGCAGGATTTCATAGTGGGCGGCCCAGTCGTGGTCCGGATCTATCCCCATGCGCTTGATCAGCTGTTCGCGGTTCTTCTTGCGCTTGTAGGCCTCCTTGGCCTCCGGGGAGAGCTTGCGGGTTTCCGCGGCGCGGCGCGCCCGCTCTTTCGCATCGACCGGCTGTTTGCTGCCACCGCCTGTGGGCAAATCGCGAATATGGCCGACGCTGGACTTCACCACGAAGTCCTTGCCGAGGTATTTATTGATGGTTTTCGCTTTGGCCGGCGATTCGACGATGACCAGTGATTTACCCATAAGCACTTGATTTTAAATAGAAAATTTACTGCTTTCGCAAACCTCGCAGCGCCTTGGCTAAGGCTTGCGCTGCGCGAATATATAAGCTCCGCCCCCGGTGCGGTCAAGCAAGTGACGCAAATTCGCAGTGCCGGTCACGAGATTTTCGCGGGCGCAGAAGCGGTTTCGAAGGCACCTCAATCCTCCGCCTTCGGCTGTCTTATCGCTTCTTCTATAGTGGGCCTGAAATTGTTCAGCGCGGATTCCAGCGCGCGGTAGGCGGCGTCGCCGCCGGTTTCGCGCCACTGGATGCCGAGGCCGTTCTGCGAGGCCACTATGCCGCAGGCGTCCTCCGGCAGTTGGGCCAGCATCTGCCGCAGAGGCTCCCAGGCGGTCTTGGGCGCGGCGCGGCCGTTGCGCCAATCCCAGCGGCCCTGGAAGTGCATCTCGTGTTCGACGCGCTGCCGCTCCAGCATCCAACCCAACTGCAGCCGGCGCGCGTCCCCCCAGCGGCTGTAGTAGACCGCCGCCGTGCCCTCGCCCAGCGCCGCGGGCAGTGCCTGCATCTGCACCACCATACCGGAGCCGGCCGCGCGGCTGCGCAAAGTGGCGAGGCGCCGGTCGCGCCCGCTGGGCTTCAGCCACATCACCGGCCCGACCACCAGCACGGCGGCGAAGAGAATAATGATCAGGGGGAGCCACGCGGACATAACTGCTCCTTGTCAGTGGGATAAGGCGCCTATTGTTGAAGCGGCGCGCGCTAATTCGCGCCGTCTGATGCGATAAATCCATCGCTCGAATTGTTGCGCATAGCGCAATGGCCTTGCAACCACTCAGAACAGACCGGCCGGCTCGGC